>NZ_AP019373.1:2433168-2737315 GCF_004323595.1 Sulfuricystis thermophila | reverse complement strand
ACTTTCACCCTTCCGCCGTCGATTCTAAACAATTCGCGCAGGGTTATCCACAACCCTGTAAGCGCCGGAAAGTGCCCAGCAGTGCGAAGTCCTTGACAAGATGATCTTCAACAAGCTGTAATACAGGGCTTTTTTTCAGCCAAGGATGCCGACATGAAACGTACCTACCAACCCTCCGTGGTTCGCCGCAAGCGCACGCATGGCTTTCTCGTTCGTTCTCGCACTCGCGGTGGCCGCGCAGTGTTGCGCGCCCGTCGCGCCAAGGGCCGTCACCGTCTGGCCGTCTGATCGCGCTTGAAACGCTGCGGCCTTGTTGCCGATCCAGGTCGGTTTGGCTTCGGCCGCTGTTTTCGGCTGCTGAGACCGCAGGAATTCTCCGCGGTTTTCCATGCCCGGCAGGTCGTGCGTGGCGAGCGATTCGCACTGCATTTCAGGGAAAACGCTCTGAAGCACCCGCGCCTGGGTCTGGTGCTTCCCAAAAAGCAGGCGCGCAGCGCCGTCCTGCGCAATGCGATCAAACGACAGGCCCGCGAGGCCTTTCGCCTCAAGCGGCCTGGCTTGCCGGCACTGGACATCGTCCTGCGCTTGCTGCGGCCGGTGGCCGCCATCGAAAAATCAGTCTGGCGCACGGAAATCGAGGGCTTGCTCGACAGACTCGCCAAGTCAGACGCCAAGAGGCAGGCAGAGGGCGTCCGGGAGCGGAGCCCGCAGTGAAAAATCTGTTGGCCAAGCCGCTGATCTGGTTGGTACGTGCTTATCAACTGTTGATCAGCCCTTTCTTCCCCCCCTCCTGCCGTTTCCATCCGACCTGTTCGCATTACGCGATCGAGGCACTCGAAAAGCACGGCCCCCTGTTGGGTACCTGGCTGGCGCTGCGTCGCGTCCTGCGCTGTCATCCCTGGCATCCTGGCGGTCACGATCCGGTGCCGTAGAATGACGCTCCTCTTTCGTCGTAGCTCCCCCCGATCATGGACAATCAACGCCTGATTCTGCTGCTGGTCTTCTTGTTTTCCTGCATGATGCTGTGGGACGCCTGGCAGCGCAAGGATTTGCCGCCGCCCGTGACCCAGCCGCAGGCTTCTGCCGTCCCTGCAGCCAGCAGTGTGCCCAGCGCCTCCGGCAGTGCCGTCCCGCCAACGCCGACTTCCTCCACCGCTCCGGCGGCGCAGGCTGCGGTGATGAAGGTGCGCACCGATCTGGTCGAAGCAGAAATTTCCTCGCAGGGAGGGGATCTGGTGCGTCTGGAATTGCTCAAGCATCAGGCCCATGACAGACCGGACAAGCATTTCGTGCTGATCGACCCGGCCCATGCCTATGCAGCCCAGTCGGGCCTGATCGGTCCGGGGCTGCCGAACCACAAATCCGTCTGGTCGCTGCCGGCTCAGGCGATGGAACTCAAGGACGGCGAAGAGGCGCTGCGAATCGCGCTCGAAGCGCCGATCGAGGGAGGCGGCAAGGTCGTCAAGACTTATGTCTTCAAGCGCGGCAGTTATCTGATCGACGTTCAATATGCCTTCGTCGGTGCCCAACCGCCGGCCGGCGCCCATGCCTATTTCCAGCTGGTGCGCAACGATACGCCGCCGGAAGGGACGGGCGGCGCGATGTCGACGTCCACCTTTACCGGCGCGGCGTTCTTCACCGATCAGGACAAATTCAAGAAGGTCGAATTCAAGGCCTTCGGCGAGAAGGGCAAGCACCCGACCACCGCCAACGACGGCTGGGTGGCGCTGGTGCAGCACTATTTCGTCTCGGCCTGGATTCCGGCCAATGGGCCGCGGGAGTATTTCACCCGCAAGCTGGATGGCAACCTCTACGCCGCCGGGGTCGTCGTGCCCATCACCGGAACCGAGCTGACGGTGCCGTTGTATGCCGGACCGCAGGAGCAGGACAAGCTGGAAAAAATCGCGCCGGGGCTGGATCTGGTCGTCGATTATGGCTGGCTGACCTTCATCGCCGCCCCGCTGTTCTGGGTGCTGCAATGGATTCACAAGCTGGTCGGCAACTGGGGCTGGGCGATCATCGTGTTGACGGTGCTGATCAAGCTGATTTTCTTTCCGCTCTCCGCCGCCAGCTACAAATCGATGGCAAAGATGCGCGTGCTGACGCCGAAGCTGATGAAGCTCAAAGAGATGTACGCCGACGACAAGCAGCGCATGAACCTGGAGATGATGGAGCTCTACAAGCGCGAGAAAGTCAATCCCCTGGGCGGCTGTCTGCCGATCCTCGTGCAGATCCCCGTGTTCATCGCGCTCTACTGGGTGCTGTTGGGCACCGTCGAGCTGCGCGGCGCGCCTTGGCTGGGCTGGATCACCGATCTGTCGGTGAAGGATCCCTACTACGTCCTGCCGATCATCATGGGCATTTCGATGTTCGTGCAGACCAAGCTCAACCCGACGCCGCCGGACCCGATCCAGGCCAAGATCATGCTGTGGATGCCGATCGTATTCACCGGCATGTTCCTGTTCTTCCCGGCCGGCCTGGTGCTCTACTGGACGGTCAACAACATCCTGTCGATCGCCCAGCAGTGGCAGGTCAACCGCATGATCGAGCGTGCCGGCCTCAAAGCGCACTGACACGATCGCCGCGATCGCGACGCCACCGGGGCGGGGTGGCATCGGCGTGGTGCGGGTCTCCGGCCGGGATCTGTTGCCGATGGCTTCCCAGCTCACCGGTAAGCCCGTCGAGCGCATCGCGCCGCGCCGAGCGCTGCTTGCGGACTTTCTCGCCGCCGATGGCGGTCTGCTCGACCAAGGCCTGCTGATCTATTTTCCCGCGCCGCATTCCTTTACCGGCGAGGATGTGCTCGAACTGCACGGCCACGGCGGGCCGGTGGTGATGCATACCCTGCTTTCCCGCTGCGTCGAACTGGGCGCGCGGCGAGCCTTGCCGGGCGAGTTTTCATTGCGTGCCTATCTCAACGACAAGATCGATCTTGCCCAGGCCGAAGGCATCGCCGATTTGATCGATGCGGCCTCGAGCCAGGCCGCACGCGCGGCAGTGAGGTCGCTATCGGGCGAGTTCTCCCATGCCGTGCGAGCACTCACTGACGGCCTGATCGAGTTGAGATGCCTGATCGAAGCCACGCTCGACTTTCCCGACGAGGAGATCGATCCGCTCAGTGATACCGACATCGTGCCACGGCTCGAAAAGCTGCGCGCCGATCTGGCCCATCTGCGCACTCGGGCGCGTGAAGGCAGCGTGTTGCGTTCGGGCCTCACCGTGGTGCTCGCCGGCCTGCCGAATGTCGGCAAAAGCTCGTTGCTCAACCGGCTCGCCGGCGAAGAGCGCGCGATCGTCACCGACATTGCCGGCACGACACGCGATGCGGTGCGCGAAACGATCCTCGTCGAAGGCATTCCGGTCTCGATCATCGATACCGCCGGGCTGCGCGAAACCGAGGATGCGGTGGAAAAGATCGGCATCGAACGCACCTGGCAGGAAATCGCCCGCGCCGACGCGATCCTGCAAATCGTCGATGCCCGTTCCGGTATCACGCCGGCCGATCAGGCGATCATCGCGCGGCTGCCGGCCGGGATCGAGCGCATCGTCATCGAAAACAAGTGCGATCTCGCCCAACGGCCGCCCGAAAGGGAGGTCGTCAAAGGCATCGTTCATATCGTGCTTTCGGCAAAGCAGGGCGCTGGCATCGAGCTGCTCCACGAAGAGCTGCTGCGCATCGCCGGCTGGCGTGGCCATGGCGAAGACGCGCTGCTCGCCCGCGCGCGGCACCTCGAAGCGCTGGCGGAGGCGGAGGAGCGCCTCACCGCCGCCCACGAGCATTTGCGCCAGCTGGAACTCGCCGCCGAGGAGCTGCGCCTTGCGCAGCAGGCCTTGTCGAGCATCACCGGCGAATTCACCGCCGACGACTTGCTGGGGGTGATCTTCGGTCGGTTCTGCATCGGAAAGTGATGAAACTCGGCGCTGGCAACACGGCACCCCGATGAACCAATTCGATCCGCTCTGGCTCACGTTGCTGCTCGCAGCGTTTTTTGCCGGCTTCGTCGATGCGGTGGCGGGAGGCGGGGGCCTGATCCAGGTGCCGGCACTATTCGCCGGCTTGCCGCGCGAGGCGCCGGCCACGCTGTTCGGCACCAACAAGCTGGCGTCGATCTTCGGCACCCTCTCTGCCGCGCGGCGTTACCTGCGGGCGGTGGAGCTGCCCTGGCGCTGGGTGCTGCCGGCGGCCGCCGCGGCTTTCCTGTTTTCCTTTCTTGGCGCCGCCGTGGTGGCCTGGCTGCCCAAGGACGTCGTGCGCCCGCTGGTGCTGGTCCTGCTCCTGGCGGTCGCGGTCTATACCTGGTCGAAACCGGATTTTGGTGTAAGCAAGCGCTCACCCCGGGTGGCCGCCGAGCATCTCCTCGCCACGGCGTTATTGGTCGGCGCGGTGCTCGGTTTCTACGATGGCTTTTTCGGTCCTGGGGCCGGCAGCTTCATGATCTTTGCCTTCGTGCGTCTCTTCGGCATGGATTTCCTGCACGCTTCGGCGAGCGCAAAGATCCTCAACGCGGCGACGAACGCCGGCGCCTTGCTGCTTTTCGCGCCATCCGGACATGTCCTATGGACGCTCGGTTTCGGCATGGCGCTGTGCAACATCGCCGGCTCACGCTTGGGCAGCAAGCTGGCGATCCGCCATGGCAGCGGCTTCGTGCGCGGCGTGTTCCTGATCATGACCTCGCTGCTGATCATCAAGATCGCCTGGGACACTTTCTCCGAAAACCCTTTCGGATTCATGGACGAGAAGCCGGCGCGATGATAAATTGGCGCTGTTTCTAGTGCCTTTCACCAAAACTTTAGGGAGGAGCCCATGAAGTTGAATTTGAAGACGCTGTGCGTCGCGCTCTTGGCCGGTCTTGCCGGCACGGCCATGGCCGATATCAATGTCGGTGTCGTCGTCTCGGCAACGGGACCCGCGGCCTCACTCGGCATTCCGGAAAAGAACACGGTGGCGATGTTGCCGACCACGATCGGCGGCGAAAAGGTGAATTACATCGTCCTCGACGATGCTTCGGACACCACCACGGCCGTCAAGAACACCCGCAAGCTCATCACCGAGGACAAGGTGGATGTGATCGTCGGCTCCACGATCACGCCGAATTCGCTGGCGATGATCGACGTCGTCGCCGAAGCCGAAACGCCGATGATCTCGATGGCCGCCTCGGCGCGCATCGTCGATACCGCCAACCCCAAGGTCAAATGGGTGTTCAAGACGCCGCAGAACGACATCCAGATGTCGACGGCGATCGTCGAGCACATGACCAGTCATGGCATCAAGACGGTGGCTTTCATTGGCTTTGCCGATGCCTACGGCGAAGGCTGGTTCAACGAATTCGCCAAGATCGCCGAAGCGCGCAAGCTGAAGATCGTCGCCAACGAGCGCTATAACCGCAACGACACGTCGGTGACCGGCCAGGTGTTGAAGATCATCGCCGCCAAGCCGGACGCGGTGCTGATCGCCGGCTCGGGCACGCCGGCGGCGCTGCCACAGAAGACGCTGAAGGAGAAGGGTTACAAGGGTGCCTACTATCAGACCCACGGCGTGGCCAACAAGGATTTCCTGCGCGTCTGCGGCAAGGACTGCGAAGGCACGCTGCTGCCCGCCGGTCCGGTGCTGGTCGCCGCGCAACTGCCCGACAGCAACCCGATCAAGAAGGTGGCGCTCGACTATGTGAGCAGGTATGAAGCGGCGCACGGCAAGGGCAGCACCTCGACCTTCGGCGCGCATGCCTGGGATGCCGGCATCCTGCTCGCCAATGCGGTGCCGGTGGCGCTCAAAAAAGCCAAGCCCGGCACGAAGGAATTCAAGGCGGCGCTGCGCGATGCGCTCGAGGGGCTGAAGAACGTGACCGTTTCGCACGGCATCGTCAACATGTCGCCGACCGACCACTTGGGCTTCGACCAGCGCGCACGCGTCATGGTCAGAGTCGAGAATGGCGACTGGAAGCTGATCCAGTAGAGTACTCTGTCTTAAAGCCAAGGGCGTCGGAAGGCTCCGGCGCCCTTGTTGTTTGATCACGCGAATGGACCTGCAAATCGCACTGTTACTCGGCCAGGACGGCATCGTCACCGGCGCCATCTACGCGCTGCTGGCGCTGGCGCTGGTGCTGGTGTTCGCCGTTACACGCGTGATCTTCATTCCCCAGGGCGAATTCGTCGCCTATGGCGCGCTGACCTTGGCCGGCATCCAGAGCGGGCAGACGCCGGGCACACTCTGGTTGCTGCTCGCCCTTGGCCTGGCGTCGCTGGCGGTCGATGCGCCAGCCAGCCTGCGTGCCGGTAGAGGGCGTTTTCTGCGCTTGCTGGTGGGCCAGCTCGTTTATCCACTTGTCATGACTGCTCTGCTGCTCGGCGGCTCACCGCGCGATTGGCCGATGCTGTTGCAAGTGCTGCTCGCCCTTGCCGTGGTGGTGCCGCTCGGTCCGCAACTGTATCGACTGGTCTATCAGCCGATCGCGGAAGCCTCGGTGCTGGTGCTACTGATCGTCTCGGTGGCGCTCCACCTGACCCTGGTCGGGTTGGGCCTGCTGTTCTTCGGCGCGGAAGGCTCGCGCACCCAGGCATTTTCCGAGGCCAGCTTCGATCTCGGTGTACTGAGCGTCAGTGGCCAGAGCCTGTGGGTGATCGGCACGAGCCTCGTCTTGATCGCCGCGCTATATTTCTTTTTCGAAAAGAGTCTTTACGGCAAGGCCTTGCGCGCCACCGCGGTGAATCGTGCCGGCGCGCGGCTGATGGGCATTTCGACCACGCTCGCCGGCCGGCTGACTTTCCTTTTGGCGGCGGCGATCGGCGCGCTCTCCGGCATTCTGATCGCGCCGATCACGACCGTGTATTACGACACCGGTTTTTTGATCGGTCTGAAAGGTTTCGTCGGCGCCATCATCGGCGGGCTGGCGAGTTACCCGGTGGCGGCGGCGGGCGCCGTGTTGGTCGGGCTGCTCGAATCCTTTTCGTCCTTCTGGGCGTCGGCCTTCAAGGAAGTGATCGTATTCACGCTGATCATTCCGGTGTTGCTGTGGCGCTCGCTGACCACGCACCACATCGAGGAAGAGGAATGAAGTCGCGGCTCGTCTTTGCCGTCTTCCTCCTGCTGCTGGCGCTGGCGCCGCTGGTTTTGCCCGAATTCAGCATCACGTTGCTCAATTACATCGGCCTGTATGCGCTGGTGGCGCTGGGGCTGGTGCTGCTGACGGGGATCGGTGGCCTGACGTCTTTCGGACAGGCGGCCTTCGTCGGCATGGGCGCCTATGCGACCGCCTGGCTGACCACCACGGCCGCGCTGCCGGGCTGGCTGCTGCCCTTGGCGAACCCCTGGGGCGGGTTGCTGCTCGGTCTGTTCCTTACCGCGCTCCTCGCGCTGATCCTCGGCGCGCTGACCTTGCGCCTGTCGGGTCATTATCTGCCGCTGGGTACGCTCGCCTGGGGGATTTCGCTCTATTTCCTGTTCGGCAATCTCGAATTCCTCGGCGGCCATACCGGCATCGGCGGCATCCCGGCGCTCTCGCTCGCCGGCCTGGAATTGCGCGACGGCCGCCAGTTCTATTTCCTGATCTGGGCGGTGCTGCTCGCGGCGATCTGGCTGACACGCAATTTGCTCGATTCGCGTGCCGGCCGCGCGATTCGCGCCCTGAAGGGCGGCACCTTGATGGCCGAGGCGATGGGGGTCGACACCGGTCGCGCCAAGATGGTCATTTTCCTGATCGCCGCCCTGTTCGCCTGTCTGTCCGGCTGGCTCTATGCCCACCTGCAGCGCTTCCTCAATCCGACGCCGTTTGGCTTGCACATCGGCATCGAGTATCTGTTCATGGCCGTGATCGGCGGCGCCGCGCATGTCTGGGGCGCGCTGGTCGGCGCCGCGGTGATCACCATCCTCAAGCAGTGGCTGCAGGACATCCTGCCGCAATTATTCGGGGCGACCGGCAACTTCGAGGTGATCGCCTTCGGTCTGCTGATGATCTTCGTGCTGCACCGCGCGCGCGATGGCCTGTGGCCGATGCTGGCGCGGTTCTTCCCGGACGATGGGTGCCGCCCTGCCAGCGCCGACTTCGTGCAAACCGCACCGTTGCCGCGCCGCGTCGTTCCGGTGACTGGCACGCCGCTGCTCGAAGTCAGCGATGCGGTGAAGAAATTCGGCGGACTGGTGGCCAACGACCGCATGAGCCTGAACGTCGCGGCGGGTGAGATCCTGGCGCTGATCGGACCGAACGGCGCCGGCAAGTCGACCTTGTTCAATCTGATCACTGGCGTCGATCCGCCCACCAGCGGCGCGGTGCGCTTCCTCGGCGCAGAGGTGGCGGGCCGCTCCTCGCGCGCCATCGCCCGCATGGGCATGGGCCGCACCTTCCAACACGTGCGGCTGCTGCCGGCGATGTCGGTGCTGGAAAACGTCGCTCTGGGCGCTCACCTGCGCGGCTGGCGAGGCGTGTTGGCGGCGATGCTGCATCTGGAACGCGCCGAGGAGCGCCAGCTGCTGGCCGAAGCGGCGCGCCAGTGCGCGCGCGTCGGGCTCGCCGAGCATCTCCATCATCCCGCCGGCAGCCTGCCGCTCGGCAAGCAGCGCATCGTCGAAATCGCCCGGGCGCTGGCCGCCGATCCCTGTCTGCTGCTGCTCGACGAACCGGCGGCCGGCCTGCGTTTCCTCGAAAAGCAGGCGCTCGCCGAGCTCTTGCGCCAGCTGCGCGCCGAAGGCATGGGCATTCTGCTCGTCGAGCACGACATGGAGTTCGTGATGGATCTCGCCGACCGCGTCGTGGTGATGGAATTCGGCAAAAAGATTGCCGAAGGCTTGCCGCACGAGGTGCAGAATGACCCGGCGGTGATCGAGGCTTATCTGGGCGGAGTCGAGTGAGATGGATACCACGCGCCCAGAACCGCTCCTTTCCGTCACCGACCTGTGCGTCTCTTATGGCAAGGTCGAGGCGCTGCACCATGTCTCGTTGCGGGTGCTCCCGGGCCAGATCGTCACCGTGATCGGCCCCAATGGCGCCGGCAAGACCACGTTGCTGTCGGCGATCATGGGCGTGCTGCCTTTCACGCGGGGTGAGGTCTCTTTCAGTGGCGAGCCTGCCAACGGTCACGTCGACATCGAACGTATGGTCTCCCGCGGCATGACCCTGGTGCCGGAAAAGCGCGAGCTGTTCGGGGAAATGAGCGTCGAAGACAATCTGCTGCTCGGCGCCTTCATGCGCCGTCGCCTGGGTTTTCGCGACGAACGCCAGACGCTGGAAAAGGTCTATGGCATCTTCCCACGGCTCAAGGAGCGTCATCGGCAGATGGCCGGCACGCTCTCCGGCGGTGAGCGTCAGATGCTCGCCGTCGGCCGGGCGCTGATGGCACAGCCGAAGCTGTTGATGCTCGACGAGCCGAGCCTGGGTCTGGCCCCGCTGATCGTGCGCGAGATCTTCCGCGTCATCGCCGACCTGCGCGATGCTGGCGTGGCGATCCTGCTCGTCGAGCAGAATGCGCGCGCTGCGCTGCAGGTCGCCGATTACGGCTACGTGCTCGAAACCGGTGAAGTGGCCCTGGAAGGCGACACCGATACCTTGGCCGACGATCCCAAGGTGGTCGAAGCTTATCTGGGCTTGGGCGGCAAGCATTGACCTCAATGTTTCACGTGAAACGCTGGCGCCATGTTTCACGTGAAACGATTTGGGCGGCGACGGGCTTCGGGGGTATCATGGCGGCCTTTTCCAGTTCCGTGCCGTCCCGCCAGCGCCGATTTTTTGCATGCAGTATCCCGAACGCTACGATGTCATCGTGATCGGCGGCGGCCATGCCGGCACCGAGGCGGCGCTGGCTGCGGCGCGCATCGGTGCCCGCACGCTGCTGTTGACGCACAACATCGAGACGCTCGGCGCGATGTCGTGCAATCCCTCGATCGGCGGCATCGGCAAGGGCCATCTCGTCAAGGAGGTCGATGCCCTGGGCGGGGCGATGGCGCTCGCCACCGACGAGGCGGGCATCCAGTTCCGTATCCTCAACGCCTCGAAAGGGCCGGCGGTGCGCGCCACCCGTGCCCAGGCCGATCGCGTGCTCTACAAGCAGGCGATCCGCCGCCGGCTGGAGAATCAGCCGAACCTGACGATCTTCCAGCAGGCCGCCGACGACATCGTGCTCGAAGGCGAGCGAGCCGTCGCCGTCGTTACCCGTCTCGGCATCCGCTTCGAGACGCGCAGCGTGGTGCTGACTGCTGGCACCTTCCTGAACGGGTTGGTGCATGTCGGGTTGGAGAGCTACCGCGCCGGACGTTTTGGCGATCCGCCCTCTCTCAGTCTGGCGGCCCGTCTGCGCGAGCTTGCCCTGCCGGTGGGGCGCCTGAAGACCGGCACACCGCCGCGGCTCGATGGCAAGACGATCGATTTCTCGGTGATGCAGGAACAGCCAGGCGATGTGCCGACGCCGGTGTTCTCGTTTCTCGGCAAGGCAGAACTGCACCCGCGTCAGGTGCCTTGCTGGATCACCCACACCAATCCCCGCACCCACGAGATCATCCGCGCCAATCTCGACCGTTCGCCGATGTTCGCCGGGGTCATCGAAGGCGTCGGGCCGCGCTATTGCCCGTCGATCGAGGATAAGATCCACCGCTTCGCCGGCAAGGACAGCCACCAGGTGTTCCTCGAGCCGGAGGGGCTCGACACGCACGAATACTATCCGCAGGGGATCTCCACCAGCCTGCCGTTCGACGTCCAGCTCGAACTGGTGCGTTCGATCCGCGGCCTGGAAAAGGCGCACATCACGCGTCCTGGCTATGCGATCGAATACGACTACTTCGATCCGCGCGCCCTGAAGGCGACACTGGAGACGAAAGCGATCACCGGGCTGTTCTTCGCCGGCCAGATCAACGGCACCACCGGCTATGAGGAGGCCGCGGCGCAAGGGCTGCTCGCCGGCGCCAATGCCGCGCTGCAGGCGCTGGACAAAGAAGGCTGGTGGCCGCGCCGCGACGAAGCCTATCTCGGTGTGCTCGTCGATGACCTGATCACGCGCGGGGTGTCCGAACCCTACCGGATGTTTACGAGCCGGGCCGAATATCGCCTCTCCCTGCGCGAGGACAATGCCGACCTGCGGCTCACCGAGACCGGCCGCCGCCTCGGTCTGGTCGATGATGCGCGCTGGGACGCCTTCAACCGCAAGCGTGATGCCGTCGCCGCCGAAATCGAGCGGCTGAAGAGCGTCTGGATCAATCCAAACGTCGTCGCTGCTCACGAGATCGAGCGGGTGCTGGGCAAACCGATCGAACGGGAGTATTCGTTGTTCGATCTGCTGCGTCGCCCCGAGGTGAGCTATGCACGGCTGATGAGCCTACCAGGGGCCGGTGTGCCGGTCGAAGCGCCGGAGGTCGTCGAGCAGGTCGAAATCCAGGCCAAGTACCAGGGCTACATCGAGCGGCAGAAGGAGGATGTGGCGAGGATGGCGGCGCAGGAAAACCTGCCGATCCCGGCCGATCTCGACTACCTGCAGCTCACCGGCCTGTCGATCGAGGTGCGGCAGCGGCTGAGCCAGGCCCGGCCCCAGACGGTCGGGCAGGCCAGCCGCATCCAGGGCGTCACGCCGGCGGCGATTGCCGTGCTGCTGGTGCATTTGAAGAGGCTGCGCGGATGACGCTCGGGGAGGGCATCGCTGCGCTCGGCCTCACTCTGCCGCCGGGAGCGGAGGAGAAATTGTCGGCCTATCTCGCCCTGCTGGCGAAATGGAACAAGGTCTATAACCTGACCGCGATCCGCGAGCCCGAGGCGATGGTGACGCACCATCTGCTCGACTCGCTCGCGGTGTTGCCGATTCTGCAAGAGTCGGCGCTGGCAGGACGGCACGCCACACTAGCAGACGTCGGCAGCGGGGCGGGCCTGCCCGGCCTGGTGCTGGCGATCGCTCGGCCCGACTGGCGGGTGGCATCGATCGAGGCCGTGGAGAAAAAAGCGGCGTTTCAAAGGCAGGCGAAAATCGAATTGGGCTTGTCCAATGTGAGCATTCACTGCGGGCGTGTCGAAGATTGGCAGGAGAGATTCGATGCCGTGATCTCGCGGGCCTTCGCTTCGCTGGCCGAGTTCGTCGCCTTGGCCGGCCATCTTGCGGACCGGTTATGGGCAATGAAAGGCGCGTATCCTGCCGAGGAAATCGCCGCCCTGCCGGCCGGCTGGCGCGTGAGTGCCTGCCATGGTCTGCACGTTCCCGGTTTGAAGGCCGAGCGCTGCCTCTTGCTACTGGAAAGGGAAAAGTGAGCATGCACATTTTCGCGATCGCCAACCAGAAAGGCGGGGTAGGGAAGACCACGACGGCGGTCAACCTGGCGGCGGCATTGGCTCAGGCCGGCCAGCGCACGCTGCTGGTCGATCTCGATCCGCAAGGCAATGCCACGATGGGCAGCGGCATCGACAAGCGCACGCTGCGCGTCTCCGTCTATCAAATGCTGCTCGGCCTGGCTTCCCTCGCCGAGGCGCGGGCGCGCTCGCCGAGCGGGCATTTCGACGTCTTGCCGGCCAACCGCGATCTGGCCGGTGCGGAAGTCGAGCTGGTCGACCTCGAGCGCCGCGAACAGCGCCTGCGCGATCAGCTGGCGCGCCATGCCAACGAATATGACTTCGTGCTGATCGATTGCCCGCCTTCGTTGTCGATGCTGACGCTGAACGGCCTGTGCGCTGCTCATGGCGTCATCATTCCGATGCAATGCGAATACTATGCGCTGGAGGGGCTTTCCGATCTGGTCAATACCATCAAGCAGGTGCATCGCAATCTGAACCGCGAGCTCAGAATCATCGGCTTGTTGCGCGTGATGTTCGATCCGCGTTCGACGCTCGCCAACCAGGTATCGCAACAGCTCGAAGCGCATTTCGGCGACAAGGTGTTCAGGACGCTGGTGCCGCGCAACGTTCGGCTTGCCGAGGCGCCCAGTTATGGCATCCCCGGGGTGTTGTTCGACAAGCACGCCAAGGGGGCGCAGGCCTATCAGAGTTTTGCGCGCGAAATGATCGAGCGCGTCGGCGTTTGGGAGAAGGAGCAAAGAGCATGATCCAACGCAAGAAGGGGCTGGGCCGTGGGCTCGAGGCGCTGCTGGCGGGCAACGAAGACACCGGTACGAACGATGCACGCCAGCGCCAAGCGACGCTGCCGATCGGCGAGCTGCAGCCGGGCAAATATCAGCCGCGCACCCGCATGGACCCGGGCTCGCTGGAAGAGTTGGCCGCCTCGATCAAGGCGCAGGGACTCATCCAGCCGATCTCGGTGCGCCCCATCGCCGGCGGACGCTATGAGATCATCGCCGGCGAACGCCGCTGGCGCGCCGCGCAGATCGCCGGGCTGACCGAAGTGCCGGTGTTGATCCGCGAGATTCCGGATGAAGCGGCGCTCGCCATGTCGCTGATCGAAAACATCCAGCGTGAGGATCTCAATCCGCTGGAAGAAGCCGCCGGCCTGCAGCGCCTGATCGATGAATTCGGCATGACGCACCAGCAGGCGGCCGAGGCCGTCGGTCGCTCGCGCTCCGCGGCGACCAATCTGCTGCGCCTCCTGCAGCTCGCCAAGCCGGCGCAGGATCTCCTGATGGCCGGCGACATCGAAATGGGCCATGCGCGCGCCATCCTCGCGGCGCCGAAAAGCGAGCAGGGGCGACTGGCCGCCGAGGCGGCGGACAAGGGCTGGTCGGTGCGCGAGACCGAACGCCGCGTGGCGCGCGAACTCAATCCTTCTGCGCACAAGACGGCAGCGGCGAAGGACCGCGATCTCGAACGGCTCGAAGAAGAGCTGTCTGATTCGATCGGTGCTACGGTGAAAGTGAGCGCCAACCGCAAAGGCGCGGGGACGCTGACCATCCGCTTTGCCAGCCTCGATCAGCTCGATGGCATCCTGAAGCGTCTGCATGGCCAGCACGGAACTTGATCAAGGCGAACTGATGAGCCGATAAATTTGTTGCGCAGCAGCAGATATATTGACTTATTTAAGCAGTCGATTTATATTTTCTCGCTTTGACGGAAGCGTGCGTCGCCGATGGTTCGCGCCGTGGGCGACACGATGGGGAAACAGGCAGAATCAGGGTCGCCGGAGCATGCTGAAAACTCTCTTGCTCCAGGCGGTCGCGATCCTCGTGACGGCGGCATTGGCCGGCTTGTTCGCGGGTCGGGTCGGGGTGCAATCCGCCCTGGCGGGCGGCATGGCCTATTTTCTGCCGAACCTGTTGTTCGTGCTGCGCCTGACGGTAGCGATTGCCGCGCGGCGCGCAGGAGCGGTGGGGTTTCTGATCGGCGAGGCCGTCAAGCTCGCAGCGGTCGTTGCCTTGTTGCTGTGGCTGCCGCGGGTGCTGGAAATCGATTGGCCGGCCCTGCTTGCCGGCTTGTTCGCCGTGATGTTAGTGAATCTTTTCGCGCTGTTGCTGAAGACCTGAAGACATGGCTACCGAGCACGCCCCCACCGCTTCCGAGTACATCGTCCACCACCTGACCCACTGGAAGAGCGCGGCACAAACGTCGCTGGTCGATTGGTCGGTCTTCCACCTCGACACGCTGTTTTATTCGGTGACCCTCGGTTTGCTCGCCGTTTTCCTGCTGGCGCGTGCTGCTAAGAAGGCGACTTCTGGCGTGCCGGGTCGCTTTCAGGCCGCGGTCGAGATCCTCGTCGAGATGGTTCATGACCAGGCCAAGGGTATCGTTCATTCACCAGAGTCGCGCAAGTTCGTCGCCCCGCTGGCCTTGACCGTGTTCGTCTGGATTTTCTTGATGAATGCGATGGACTTGTTGCCGCTCGACCTGTTGCCGAACATCTGGTCGGCGATCTACGGTGCCGCCGGGCATGACCCGCATCATGCTTACATGCGTGTCGTGCCGACCGCGGATCTCAATGCCACCCTCGGCATGTCGCTCGCCGTGCTGTTGATCTGTCTCTACTACAACGTCAAGATCAAGGGCCTGGGTCACTGGGTGCACGAGCTGTTCACCGCGCCCTTCGGTGCTCATCCGCTGCTCTGGCCGGTCAATTTTGCGATGCAGCTGATCGAGTTCGTCGCCAAGACCGTTTCGCACGGCATGCGTCTGTTTGGCAACATGTATGCCGGCGAACTGATCTTCATGCTGATCGCGTTGATGGGTGCTGCTTGGGTCGGCACCTTTGGCAGTGGCCTGCTCTGGCTCGGCGGTGTGATCGCCGGCTCGATCTGGGCGATCTTCCACATCCTGATCATCACGCTGCAAGCCTTCATCTTCATGATGCTGACGCTGGTCTATGTCGGCCAGGCACATGAAAGCCACTGATTTCGTCTCATCCCTTTTCGATTCAACCCTCATTTAAATCACAAGGAGTCATCATGGAAAGCATCGTTGGTTTCGTCGCGCTGGCTGCCGGTCTGATCATCGGTCTGGGCGCCGCGGGCGCTTGTATCGGCATCGGCATCATGGGCAGCCGCTTCCTCGAAGCATCCGCCCGTCAGCCTGAGCTGATGAACACCCTGCAAACCAAGATGTTCCTGCTGGTCGGTCTGATCGACGCCGCGTTCATCATCGGTACCGGTATCGCCCTCTGGTACACCACCGCCAATCCGTTCATCAAGTAAGCGGCTTTTCCCTTTGACGCTTTGAAGGATTGATACCGTGAATCTGAACGCAACGCTATTCGCCCAGCTGGTTGTGTTCTTCATTCTGGCGTGGTTCACGATGAAATTCGTGTGGCCGCCCATCATGAAGGCGCTCGACGAGCGAGCCGCGAAGATCGCCGAGGGCCTGGCCGCAGCGGACAAGGCGAAGACCGATTTGCAACTCGCCGAACGGCGTGCCACCGACGAACTGCGCAAGGCGCGTGAAGCGGCCAATGAGCTGCGCAGCGGTGCCGAGCGGCAGGCGGCCCAAGTGCTCGACGAGGCGCGGGCCGAAGCGGCACGCATCATCGCCGCCGCCCGTGCCGCGGCCGAAGGCGAAGCCGAGGTCGCAGCACAGCGGGCCAAAGAGGCGCTGCGCGATCAGGTGGCGATGCTGGCCGTTGCCGGTGCCGAGCGGATCCTGCGCAAGGAAATCGATGCGGCGAAGCACGCTGATCTGCTCGAGCAGCTGAAGGCGGAGCTCTGATCCGTCATGGCCGAGAACGTCACCATCGCCAGGCCTTACGCCGAAGCGGCTTTCGAGCTCGCCAGGTCGACGGGTGCGCTGGCTTCCTGGCAGGCTGCACTCGCGCGTCTGGCCGCCGCCGCCGTCGACCCGGCGATGCGCGAGTGCATGCACGATCCGCGCCTCACGCCGGCGACGCTGGCCGACCTGTTTCTGGGTGTGGCCGGCGAACTCACGCCCGAGCAATGCAATTTCCTCAGCATCCTCGTCGATAATCGTCGTCTCGATGTGCTGCCCGAAATCAGTGCCCTGTTCGAGGAGCTCAAGAATGCCCAGGAAGACACTCGCGAAGCGCGTGTCATCTCGGCGTTTCCGCTCACCGAGGCACAGCTCGCCAAGCTCGTCGGTGAGCTCGAGCGCAAGTTCGGCTACAAGATCAAACCGACCGTCGAGGTCGACCCGGAATTGATCGGCGGTGTACGCATTGCCCTGGGTGACCAGGTTATCGACGCTTCCGTCCGTGGCAAGCTCAATGCCATGGCGGTCTCGCTCAAGAACTAGGAGCCATTTCAATGAACCTCAATCCCTCCGAAATCAGCGAACTGATCAAGAGCCGGATCCAGAATCTGCAGCTTGCCCCTACCGCGCGCAACGAAGGCACGGTGGTGACGGTGACCGACGGCATCTGCCGCATCCATGGCCTTGCCGATGTCATGCAAGGCGAAATGCTCGAATTCCCCGGCAATACTTTTGGTCTGGCGCTGAACCTCGAGCGCGACTCGGTCGGCGCCGTGGTGCTCGGCGAGTACGAGCACATCACCGAAGGGGACACCGTCAAATGCACGGGCCGCATCCTCGAAGTACCGGTCGGGCCCGAGCTGATCGGCCGCGTCGTCAATGCGTTGGGTGAACCCATCGATGGCAAGGGCCCGGTCGAAGCGAAGCTCACCGACAAGATCGAGAAGGTCGCACCGGGCGTGATCTGGCGCAAGTCGGTTTCCGAGCCGGTGCAGACGGGTCTCAAATCGGTCGACTCGATGGTGCCGATCGGCCGTGGTCAGCGGGAGCTGATCATCGGCGACCGCCAGACGGGTAAGACGGCCGTCGCGATCGATACCATCATCAACCAAAAGGGCAAGGATCTGATTTGTATCTATGTCGCCGTCGGCCAGAAGGCATCGACGGTGATGAACGTGGTGCGTAAGCTCGAAGAAACCGGTGCGATGGATTACACCATCGTCGTTGCCGCCACCGCTTCCGAGTCCGCCGCGATGCAGTTCATCGCCCCCTATGCCGGCTGCACGATGGGCGAGTACTTCCGCGACCGCGGTCAGGACGCGTTGATCATCTATGACGACTTGACAAAGCAGGCTTGGGCTTATCGGCAGATTTCACTGTTGCTGCGCCGCCCGCCGGGCCGCGAAGCCTATCCTGGCGACGTGTTTTATCTGCACTCGCGTCTGTTGGAACGCGCCGCGCGCGTCTCGGAGGCGTGGGTCGAGAAGATGACCAATGGCGCCGTCAAGGGCAAGACCGGTAGCTTGACCGCGCTGCCCGTGATCGAAACGCAGGCCGGCGACGTCTCCGCCTTCGTGCCGACCAATGTGATCTCGATCACCGACGGTCAGATCTTCCTCGAAACCGACCTGTTCAATGCCGGCATCCGTCCGGCGATCAACGCCGGTATCTCGGTGTCCCGCGTCGGTGGCGCTGCCCAAACCAAGGTGATCAAGAAGCTCGGTGGTGGCGTGCGTCTCGCCCTCGCCCAGTATCGTGAGCTGGCGGCCTTTGCGCAGTTTGCCTCGGATCTCGACGATGCCACCCGCAAGCAGCTCGAACGCGGCCGCCGCGTCACCGAGCTGATGAAGCAGCCGCAATACTCGCCGTTGCCGATCGCCGAAATGGCGGTGTCGCTGTTCGCGGTCAACCAGGGCTTCCTCGACGACATCGACAGCAGCAAGATCCTGTCCTTCGAGTCCGCACTGCACCAGTACATGCGTCAGCAGCACGGCGCGCTGATGGAGAAGATCGAGAACACCAAGGATCTGGACAAGGAAGGCGAAGCGGAGCTTTCCGCCGCCATCGCCGCGTTCAAGAAGACCTGGGGCTAACCCGTCGGGAGAAACGCGCCATGGCAGGCGGCAAGGAAATTCGCAGCAAGATCAAGTCGGTTCAGAACACCCGCAAGATCACTAAGGCCATGGAGATGGTGGCCGCATCCAAGATGCGCAAGGCGCAGGAGCGGATGCGAGCCGCCCGTCCCTATAGCGAAAAGATCCGGCGGCTGGCCGCGCATCTGGCTGCCGCCAACGTCACCGAATACCGGCATCCGTTCCTGGGCAAAAAGGGTGCCCCGGAACACAAGCGCGTCGGTTTGGTGGTCGTGACGACCGACAAGGGTCTGTGTGGCGGCCTCAACACCAACGTGCTGCGCATGGCGCTCAATGCGGTGCGCAAGTGGGAGGCCGAAGGCGCCACGGACATCCGTGCCACCTGCATCGGCAACAAGGGCCTGGGCTTCATGCAGCGTCTGGGTGCCAACGTCATTTCCCATGCGGTGCACTTGGGCGATACGCCCCATCTGGACAAGCTGATCGGACCGATCAAGGTGATGATCGACGCATTCCAGAATGGTGAGCTGGATGTGGTGTATCTGGCCTACACGCGTTTCATCAATACCATGCGTCAGGAGCCGGTGCTGGAGCAATTGCTGCCCCTGACCGGCGAGCGGCTCGGCACGCCAGAAGGCTCCTGGGACTATCTGTATGAGCCGGAGGCCAAGGTGGTCATCGACGAGCTGCTGACACGCTATGTCGAGGCGCTGATCTATCAGGCGGTCGCCGAGAACATGGCTTCCGAACAGTCGGCGCGCATGGTGGCGATGAAGGCGGCGACCGACAACGCCGGCACCGTGATCAAGGAGCTGCAGCTGGTCTACAACAAGGCGCGCCAGGCTTCGATTACCAAAGAAATTTCCGAGATCGTCGGCGGTGCTGCTGCGATCGCGGGCTGATTTGCGACATTGAGGATACGACCATGAGTCAAGGAAACATTGTTCAATGCATCGGCGCGGTGGTGGACATCAAGTTCCCGCGTGGAGAAATGCCCAAGGTCTTCGACGCGCTGACGATCGATCCCAGCGAGACCGGCTGCGAGGAAGGGCTGACCTTCGAGGTGCAACAGCAGCTCGGCGACGGCGTGGTGCGCACCATCGCGATGGGATCGTCCGACGGCCTGCGTCGCGGTATGAAGGTCAACAACACCGGCGCACCGATCTCGGTGCCGGTCGGTCACGCGACGCTGGGCCGCATCATGGACGTGCTGGGCCGGCCGATCGACGAGGCGGGCCCCATCGCCACGGAGGAGCGCCGGCCGATCCACCAGAAGGCGCCGGCCTTCCGCGAGCTCTCGCCCTCGGTCGAGCTGCTAGAGACCGGCATCAAGGTCATCGACCTGATCTGCCCATTCGCCAAGGGCGGCAAGATCGGTCTGTTCGGTGGCGCCGGCGTCGGCAAGACCGTGAACATGATGGAGCTGATCAACAACATCGCCAAGCAACACTCCGGCCTGTCGGTGTTCGCCGGCGTCGGTGAGCGCACCCGCGAGGGTAACGACTTCTATCACGAGATGAAGGAGTCGAACGTGCTCGACAAGGTCGGCATGGTGTTCGGCCAGATGAACGAGCCGCCGGGCAATCGTCTGCGCGTCGCGCTCACTGGCCTGACGATGGCCGAGGCGTTCCGTGACGAAGGGCGCGACGTTCTGCTGTTCATCGACAACATCTACCGCTACACGCTGGCCGGTACCGAAGTGTCGGCGCTCTTGGGTCGCATGCCGTCAGCAGTGGGCTACCAGCCGACACTGGCCGAGGAAATGGGCCGTCTGCAGGAGCGCATCACCTCGACCAAGGTGGGTTCGATCACCTCGATCCAGGCCGTGTATGTGCCGGCGGACGACCTCACCGACCCGTCGCCCGCGACGACCTTCGGCCACCTCGACGCCACCGTCGTGCTTTCGCGCGACATCGCCTCGCTGGGCATCTATCCGGCGGTAGACCCCCTCGATTCCACCAGCCGCCAGGTCGATCCGAACATCATCGGCGAGGAGCACTACCAGACCACCCGCCGCGTGCAGGCGACGCTGCAGCGCTACAAGGAGCTGCGCGACATCATCGCGATTCTCGGCATGGATGAACTGTCGCCCGAAGACAAGCTCACCGTCTCGCGCGCGCGCAAGATCCAGCGCTTCCTGTCACAGCCGTTCTTCGTCGCCGAAGTGTTCACCGGTTCGCCCGGCAAGTATGTGACGCTCAAGGAGACGATCAAGGGCTTCAAGATGATCGTCGACGGCGAGTGCGACCAGTTGCCCGAGCAGGCCTTCTACATGGTCGGCGGCATCGAGGAAGCGTTCGAGAAGGCCAAGACACTTCAGTAAGGGGCCGCGATGGCACTCACCGTTCATGTAGATGTCGTCAGCGCGGAAGAGTCGATCTTCTCGGGCCTGGCGGAGTTCGTCGTGCTGCCCGGCGAAGCCGGGGAGCTCGGCATCCTGCCGGGCCACATGCCGCTGATGACGCGCATCAAGCCTGGCGCGGTGCGCCTGAAAATTCCCAACCAGACCGAGGAAGAGCTGATCTTCGTTGCCGGCGGCGTGCTGGAGGTGCAGCCGGGGCTGGTGACCGTGCTCGCCGATACGGCGATCCGCGGCAAGGATCTCGACGAGGCCAAGGCGCTGGAAGCCAAGAAGCGCGCCGAGGAGGCGATGGCCAACAAGAGTGCCGAGATGGACTTCGCCCGGGCCCAGGCCGAACTGGCCGAAGCAGTCGCCCAGCTGGCGGCAATCCAGAAGCTGCGCCGCAAGTAGGCGCTCACCTATTTGCATTCGCAAGGGCAGCTTCGGCTGCCCTTGTGTTTTGTTGCAAAGTCGGCGCTGGCGGGACGGCACCCGCTAGAATTCAGCCTTCTGCGTGGCGGTCCAACCAGATGCGACACAGTAAGGAAGCCCAGGAACGTGCCGTTGCCATGATGCGCGCCGGCGAAAAGCCGATGCTCGACATCGCGCGCGAATTCAACGTTTCGACGACTACTTTGCGCACCTGGTATCGCGCCAGTGAAGCGCGTGCAAGGGCGCAATTGAGCGCCAAACGGGTGGCCACCGCATTGTCGCAGGAGAAATACACCCGGGCCAGTCAGCGACAACGTCTGCTGATGCATGCGCTCGAACAGAGCCCGGCGACGATCATCGTCACCGACAGCGAAGGCAAGATCGTCTACGCCAATCCGAAGTTCGTCAGCACGACGGGCTACCAGCTCGAAGAGGCGTTGGGGCAGACACCGCGCCTGCTCAAATCGGGCGAAACCTCGCAGGAGGAGTACCGGCGCCTGTGGCAGACCATCAAGGCCGGCAGAGAATGGCGCGGCATCTTCCACAACCGCCGCAAGGACGGCTCCCTGTATTGGGAGCGGGCATCGATCTCGCCGGTGCACGATGCCAAGGGGCGCATCACGCATTTCATGGCGGTGAAGGAAGACATCACGAGCTTCATGGAAGCCGATGCGGCGCGGCGGCGAATCGCTGCCGAATTCACCGCGGTGTTTGCGGCGCTGCCGACAGCCATCGTCGTGATCGACGCGCAGCAGAAAATCCTCATCGCCAACCCGGCAGCCGAAGCTTTACTGGGCATTCCGCTACGGCGTAACGCCCCTTTTACAGATTTGAATCTGCGCTGGGTCGATGGCGCGGGACTTGCGTTGCCGGTCGCTGATCATCCGATCGTGCGGATGCTGACCGAGAAGGGCAGCAAAGTGGCGGAAGCCGTCATCGGCGCGATCCCGCCCACCGGGGGGGTGCGATGGCTCAGATGTCAATGCCGCACGCTCGACATGCCAGATTCCAAAGAAGCGGTGGTGCTGATGGTCTTGAGCGAAACGGAGGAACCGCGGCAGTCAGCGTTTGATTGAGGCCAGCCGACTTTCGACGCGGGCGAGTTCTCCGTTCAGGCGGGCAATGCCTTCCCGCAAGGCATTCAATTCGTCTCTGGGCGCCAGGAGGCGATTTTCGTGCAGCAGGTATTCGGCGAGGTTTTCGGCGAGATTCGTAACAGCGCGGCTCTGCCAGTCGGCCAACCGTGAGGCGGCGAGAACGAGGCGATGAGCGGCGACGTCGCCGACGAATCGGGATAAATCTTCCTCGAAATCCCAACGCAGGTTGCGAAAGACGAAGGAAAGCGCAGTGGCAAATTCCGCATTGCCCTCGACACTCGCTTGCGCCATTGCCTTTTCGAGACCCTGCGCTAGCTTGAACGGTGTGTCGGCCGGCAGGCGGATGAGAACATCTGCGACGGCGGGATCTTCTTCGACCGGTGTCAAAAAGCCATCAGATGTGACCTCAAAGGCTACGCCGATGGGTGGGAGAAGGAAACGGGCGCGGCGCCCAGCGAAGGGAGACAGACGCGCACGGGCCCAGGGCGCGCCGGCGAGCAGGTGATTGAGCGCGGCGAGCAGTGGCCGTTCGATCATCATCCCGGAATGTCCATTAGGGCGCGAGGCGATTTCGTGGCGAGGGCGAGGCCATTTGCGTCCGCGCGACGAGCCCGCCCGCAGACCGAAAGCGCCCGCGCAGTCCAAGGTAACGAGGCTTGCTATCGCTCATCGGCTGACAGGACGGTCTAATGGACAATCCGGGATCATATCTTGTAGCCGCGGTGCAGCGCGACCACGCCTGCCGTCAGGTTGAAATAATCGACGTGGGAGAATCCGGCCTGTTCCATCATCTGTTTCAGGGTTTCCTGGTCGGGATGCATGCGGATCGATTCCGCCAGGTAGCGGTAACTGTCCGGGTCATTGACGACCTTCTTGCCCAGCCACGGCAGCACCTTGAACGAATAGAAGTCGTAGGCGGACGAGAGGGGTTGCCAGATCTTCGAGAATTCGAGCACCAGCAGACGGCCGCCCGGCCGCAGCACGCGCAACATTTCAGCGAGTGCCCGTTCCTTGTGGGTCATGTTGCGCAGACCGAACGCGACGGTGACGATGTCGAAATGATCGTTCGGGAAGGGCAGTTTCTCGGCATCGCATTGGGCGACGGGGCCGGTCTTGCCTTCGTCGAGCAGCCGATCGCGGCCGCGTGTCAGCATCGCGTTGTTGATGTCGGTGAGCCAGACCTCGCCGGTCGGGCCGACGCGCTCATGGAAGGCGGACGCCAGATCGCCGGTGCCGCCGGCGATGTCGAGCACCCGCTCCCCGGGGCGGGCCGCCGCGACTTGCAGGGTGAACAGCTTCCAGAGACGGTGCAGGCCGACGGACATCAAATCGTTCATCAGGTCGTACTTGTCGGCGACCGATGAAAACACGCCTTTGACGCGTTGCGCCTTCTCGCTTTCAGGAACGGTCTGGAAGCCGAAATGCGTGTCCGCCATGATGGCTCCAATCAGTGCTTGCCGCAGCCGCCGCCCGTTTTCGGCGGCTGGGTGGTCGAATCGATGTCGCGGCTCGCGCCGGCAGCTTCGAGACGGGCGAGATAGTCAGCCCAGAGTGCATCGCGGTTCTTGCCGTAGGCGTAGAGCAGATCCCAGGAATAAATCCCGGTATCGTGACCGTCGGAAAAGACGGGCTGGACGGCGTAATTGCCGACCGGCTCGAGCGATTTGATCTCGACGTTGCGTTTGCCGGTTTGCAGGGTTTCCTGCCCTGGCCCGTGGCCGCGCACCTCGGCAGAGGGCGAATAGACACGCAGGAATTCGTAGGAAAGACGGAAGTTGCTGCCGTCGTCGAAGGTGATCTCCATTTCGCGCGACTTCTGGTGCAACTTGATTTCGGTGGGTATCGGAGTCTTGCGGTCGAGTCCGGCCATGATCGCCTCAGTAGGGGTTGGAGATGGACCTATACATGGGGACTCAGCATCATAGCGCAAGGCACCGGGTATCAGCCGAACTCGGACTGATCCAATGCACGCTGCTGGCGTTGCAGGAACTCCTCCATGCTGTCGATGCCTCTGAGCAGCAGGATCGTCGAACGCACGGCCGCTTCGAGCAGCACCGCGAGGTTGCGCCCGGCGGCCACTGGCAGCACGACTTTCCGCACCGGCACGCCGAGAATGTTCTCGGTCAGCGCATCGAGTGGCAGGCGCGCCATCTCGCCAGAGCCCGGCGTGGGCCGTTGCAGGTGGGTGATCAGCTTCAGGCGCATCTTGCGCCGACAGGCGGTTTCGCCGAAGACGGTGCGGATGTTGAGCAGACCCAGGCCGCGCACCTCGATGAAATCCTTGAGCAGCTCGGGACAGCGGCCTTCGAGCACATCGGGGGCGACGCGTGAGACTTCGACGACGTCGTCCGCCACCAATCCGTGGCCGCGCGTGATCAACTCGAGTCCGAGCTCGCTTTTTCCCACCCCGGAATCACCGGTGATCAGCACGCCGATGCCGAGTACATCCATGAACACGCCGTGCAACATCACGGTTTCGGCGAGCTGGCGGGAAACGTAGATGCGTAACGAGTCGATGACCTGCGCGGTCGGCAATGGCGTGGCGAACAACGGTGTGTCGGTGGCTTCGCAGGCGGCGCGGATCTCCTCGAGGATGTCGCAGCCGTCGGCGACGATGATCGCCGGCGGGCGGGCATCGATGACCTGTTGGAAGATGTGTTCGTGGGGATCGCCCAGGTGGCGCTTGTACCAGATGATCTCGGGTGAACCGAGCACCTGCACGCGGTCGGGGTGGATCAGGTTCAGATGGCCGATCAGATCGGCCGGTGAGACATCGTCGCGATTGACGGCGATCGGGCGATTGAGGGTGCCGCCGATCCAGGTGAGCTTCAGCCGTTCGCGGTTCTTTTCGAACAGCTGGGCGACGATCAGCTGACCGATTGCCACTGCGTGAAGAGCGAAAACACCGCCTTTGCATCGGCTGCTGCGGCGAGTTGTTCGCGGAAGTTCTTGTCACTGAACATCTGGGCCAGTTCGGAGAGGAGCTGCAGATGGTGTTCGCTGGCGGCCTCGGGGACCAAGAGGACGAACACCAGATTGACCGGCTGGCCATCCGGCGCATCGAAGGGAACTGGCGCGGCCAAGCGGAAAAAGGCGCCACGCGCCTCTTTCAGGCCCTTGATGCGCCCATGCGGTATCGCGATGCCGAGACCCAGCCCCGTCGATCCCATCTTTTCGCGCGCGAAGAGCGCGTCGAAAACCGTGCTTCTGGAGATACCGTAACGTTGCTCGAAATGCTGCCCGGCCTGTTCGAACAGGCGCTTCTTGCTGGTGACGTCGAGGCCGACGACGATGTCGTCGCTGCTGAGGAGTTGCGCTATCAGGTTCATTTCAGGTATGGGGATCGCCCGTTCACCCTGAGTGAAGAAGAAAATCGCCACTGCCGGGGGTTTCCCGAATCTGGCGAACAGGGGGCGAAGTATATACCCCGCCTCCTCTCCCGTGGATGATTTCGCCGCTTACTCGACCGCAGGGCGGGTATGACCGTGATCGTTGTGCTTGCCCTTGTATTTCTGCACCTGGCGATCGAGCTTGTCGATCAGGGTGTCGATCGCGGCGTAGAGATCGGTATCGCTGCTGTCGGCATAGATGTCCTTGCCGCGGACGTGCAAGGTGACTTCGGCCTTCTGGACCAGTTTTTCGACGGAAAGGATCACATGGACGCTGGTGACGTGATCGAAATGCCGCACGACCCGCTCCAGCTTGGAGGAAACGTAATCGCGCAGGGCCGGGGTGACTTCGATGTGGTGCCCAGTGATGGAGAGATTCATGATGGCTCCTCTTTCAGAGAGTTTTGCGAAGGTTGACCGGCGGGATGCCAAGGGATTCACGATACTTCGCGACGGTGCGCCGCGCGACCTTGAAGCCCTGTTCGCCGAGGATATCCGCGATGCGCGCGTCCGAAAGCGGCTTTTGGCCGTCTTCGGCGGCGACGAGCTGCCTGATCAGCGCCCGGATCGCGGTGGATGAAGCCGCGCCGCCGGTATCGGTGGCGACGTGGCTGCCGAAAAAATATTTGAGTTCATAGATGCCGCGTGGACAGGCGAGGTATTTCTGCGTCGTCACGCGCGAGATGGTCGATTCGTGCAGATCGACCGTTTCGGCGATCTCGCGCAGTGTCAGCGGGCGCATCGCGACCTCGCCGTGATCGAAGAAGGCGCGCTGGCGATCGACGATGGCTTGCGCGACACGTGCGATGGTATCGAAACGCTGCTGCACGTTCTTGATCAGCCACTTGGCTTCCTGCAGCTGGCCGGTGAGATTGCTGCTGCCGCTATTGCGATGCCGGCGCAGCAGATCGGCGTATTGACGGTTGATGCGCAGGCGCGGCATGACATCCTGATTCAACTGGGCAACCCACTGGCCGCGCAATTTCCGGACGATCACGTCGGGCACGACATAGCGCGTGTCGAGCGACGCGAATTGCGCGCCCGGCCGCGGGTTGAGCGAACGGATCAATTCCTGGGCGCTGCGCAATGCCTCGTCGTCACAGCCCGTCGCCTTTTTGATGCGCGCGTAATCGTGCGCCGCCAGCTGTTCGAGGTGGTCGCGCACGATCGTCATCGCCAGCGTGCGTTCCGGGGTGGCCGGCAAGTTGGCGAGCTGGAGCAGCAGGCATTCGCGCGCATCGCGTGCGCCGACGCCCGTTGGGTCGAGACTTTGTAAATGTTTGAGCGCGATCTGCAAGTCCTCGATGACTTCGTCGGGCTCGCCGATCAGCTCGGCGGGCAGCACCTCGGCGAGCTCCTCGAGCGGCTGGTCGAGATAGCCGTCCTCGTCGAGCGCTTCGATCAGGAACGCCACCAGCAGCCGGTCGCGCCCGGCAAGCTGCGAGAGGGCCAACTGGGCGATCAGGTGATCGGTGAGACTCGTCGCGGCGGCCTGCAGTTCGCCGGCATCGGCATCGTTCTCATCGTTCGGATCGCGCGGTCCTTTGGCGCCAGCGCTGGGCCATTCCAAGCCATCCTCGCCCCATTCGGCGCTGGTCTCGATGCGCTCCTCGCCAGCGGACGGCGCTGGCTCAGTGGCATGGCTCAAGGCATCCGGCGAGCCGCCGAAGACTTGAGCCTCATCCGGCTCCGCCCGTTCGAGCAATGGATTGTCCTGCAGCGCCTGCTCGATTTCCTGGTTGAGCTCCAGCGTCGACAATTGCAACAGACGGATCGACTGCTGCAACTGCGGCGTCAGTGCGAGATGCTGCGACAGCTTGAGCTGGAGCGTTTGCTTCACGACACTCACATCCGGAAATGCTCGCCGAGATAGACCCGGCGCACATTTTCATTATCGATGATCTCGGCCGGATGTCCAGCCGCGAGCACTTCGCCCTCGTTGATGATCGTCGCGCGGTCACAGATGCCCAGCGTTTCGCGCACGTTGTGATCGGTGATCAAGACGCCGATTTCGCGTTCCTTGAGAAAACCGATGATCTTCTGGATGTCGATCACCGCGATCGGGTCGACGCCCGCAAAGGGTTCGTCGAGCAGAATGAAGCGCGGCTGGGTGGCGAGCGCACGGGCAATCTCGACGCGACGACGTTCGCCACCCGAGAGCGCCACCGACGGCTGATCGCGCAGATGGCTGATGTGCAGCTCTTCGAGCAGTTCCTGGAGGCGGGCATCGATCGTTGCTGCATCATAGTCTTGGAGTTCGAGCACGGCACGGATGTTTTCCTGCACCGTGAGTTTTCTGAACACCGAGTTTTCCTGCGGCAGATAGGAGAGCCCGAGGCGGGCGCGCCGATGGATCGGCAGATGGGTCAGGCGGCTCTCACGACCATCGTCTTTGATGAAGATCTCGCCGCCGTCGGCGGCGATCAGGCCGACGATCATGTAGAAACAGGTGGTCTTGCCCGCGCCATTGGGGCCCAGGAGGCCGACCACCTCACCCGCGGCGACATCGAAGCTGACGTCCTTCACGACGGTGCGGCCGCGGAACTTCTTGAGCAGATGGCGGGCGGAGAGCGTCGTCATGAATCGATCTCTTTCAGCAGCTTACGGATGACATCGGCGCTAAAGCCGCGTCCTTGTAGAAAACGGGCCTGCTTTACCCACTCTTGGAGATTGGCCGGCGGGGAGGGGAACTTCTTTGCCCAGACGTCACGGGCGCGTTCCAGTTCGTCGGGGAGATTGGCCATCTGCGCTTCGATCAGTGCCTCATCGACGCCCTTGGTGCGCAGGGTCTGGCGCAGGCGGGTGGGGCCCTGTCGGTTGGCCTTGGCGCGCAGATAGCTCTCGGTGAAGCGGACATCGGATTGCAGCCCGGCAGCGGCAAGCTGGTTCAGCACCATTTCGATTTCATCCGGCGTGCCATGCGCGGCGAGCTTGTGCAGCAACTCGGCGCGCGTGTGCTCGCGCCGAGCCAGCAGCCTCACTGCGCGGGCATAGAGATCACTCACCCGCGAGCGGAGCGCGCAATGCCGCCACCCCGACGGCGGCGCGGATCTTGTTTTCGATCTCGCGCGCGATCTCCGGGTGTTCCTTCAGATATTCGCGCGCGTTGTCCTTGCC
This sequence comes from Sulfuricystis thermophila, assembly GCF_004323595.1. Taxonomy (GTDB): domain Bacteria; phylum Pseudomonadota; class Gammaproteobacteria; order Burkholderiales; family Rhodocyclaceae; genus Sulfuricystis; species Sulfuricystis thermophila. Next base: position 2,708,812 of record NZ_AP019373.1, on the reverse strand, counting down.
CTGGCCGATCTTTTCTCCGTTGTAGGCATACCAGGCGCCGGACTTCTCGATGATCTTGTGTTCGACGCCCAGTTCGACGATTTCGCCTTCGCGCGAGATGCCTTCGCCGTAGAGGATGTCGAAATGCGCTTCCTTGAAGGGCGGCGCCACCTTGTTCTTGACTACCTTGACCTTGGTCTCGTTGCCGATCACCTCTTCGCCTTTCTTGATCGCGCCGGTGCGGCGGATGTCCATGCGCACCGAAGCATAGAATTTCAGCGCGTTGCCGCCGGTGGTGGTTTCTGGATTTCCAAACATCACGCCGATCTTCATGCGGATCTGGTTGATGAAGATGACGAGCGTGTTGGTGCGCTTGATGTTGGCGGTGAGCTTTCTGAGCGCCTGCGACATCAGACGGGCCTGCAGACCCGGCAACTGGTCGCCCATCTCGCCTTCGATCTCGGCTTTCGGCACCAGGGCAGCCACCGAGTCGATGACGATCAGATCGACGCCGCCCGAGCGCACCAGCATGTCGGCGATCTCGAGCGCCTGTTCGCCGGTGTCGGGCTGGGAGATCAAAAGATCCGGCACATTGACGCCCAGCTTGCCGGCATAGACCGGATCGAGCGCATTTTCGGCATCGATGTAGGCGGCCACACCGCCGGCTTTCTGCACTTCGGCGACGACGTGCAGACACAGGGTGGTCTTACCGGAAGATTCCGGGCCGTAGATCTCGACGACGCGACCGCGCGGCAATCCGCCGACCCCGAGTGCGATGTCCAGGCCCAGCGAGCCGGTCGACACCACCTGCAGATCGTTTTCGATCTGGCCCTCGCCCATCTTCATGATGGAGCCTTTGCCGAACTGCTTTTCGATCTGGGCCAGCGCGGCTTGTAATGCTTTGGATTTGTTTTCGTCCATTGGCGATCCCTTTAGCGAATGCGTGGATTATGGCATGTTTCTTGCGAGAGCAATCAGCCCCGTGAGCGCATGGATCACCGATTGTCTGCGGATCGCCTCGCGATCACCTGCAAAAAGTCGGCGTTCGCAAACCGGCACCCCCTCCTTCAGGCACCAGCCGAAACACACCGTACCGACGGGTTTTTCCGGCGAGCCGCCGCTAGGGCCGGCAATACCCGTGATCGCCAGGGAAATCGTCGCGTTGGAGTGTGCCAAGGCACCCGCGGCCATTTCGCCGGCCGTTTCGAGACTGACCGCACCGAAAGTTTCTATGGTGAACATGCGTACTCCAAGCATATCCACTTTCGCGGCGTTTGCATAGGTGACGAAACCGCGCTCGAACCATGCCGAGCTGCCGGGCGTGTGGGTGATGACCTGTGCTGCCCAGCCGCCGGTGCAGGATTCGGCGGTGGCGATCATCAGGCCGCGCAGCTGGCAGATCTGCCCGACGGCTTCGGAGAGAGCGACCAGTTCGGCATCCATTTCAGGACAGCGCTTCGACGATGCGTTTGAACAGCGCGAGGGTGAATATCGTGTAGGCGGCGGCAATGACATCATCCAACATCACGCCGAGACCATTCTTGACCCGTTCGTCGAAATAGCGCGCCGGTGGCGGCTTGACGATGTCGTAGAAACGGAACCACAGGAAGGCGGCGAGCTGCCAAAGCCAGCCGGTCGGCGTCATCATCAACACGGCCCAGAACGGCACGATCTCGTCCCAGACGATGCTGCCATGATCGGCCACGCCCAGCGTCCGGCCGGTGATCTGGCAGGCAGTGACGCCGAGCATGAACGCCAGCAGCAAAAAAACGGCGAAGGCGCCGTCGGCGGGGAACAGTAGGCGCAGCAGCGGATAGGTGAGCCAGGCGAACAGCGTGCCGGCGGTGCCCGGCGCGAAGGGCGAGAGGCCGCTGCCGAAGCCGCAGGCGATCAGGTGTGCCGGATGGGAGAGCAGGAAGCCGGCAGGGGGGGGCGGGGCCTTGGCCATGGCATCTCAGGCGAAGTGGTCGTAACCGCGTTGCTTGACTTCAACCGGCTCACCGCTGGCATCGAGGACGGTGAGCCGTCCCGCCTCTCCGGCTTCGGTCTTGCCGATGCAGGTGAGCGGCAGACCGAGGCGTTCGGACAGCCCCTCGATCGCCGCGTGATGCTCCGGCGAAGCGGTGAAAATCAGTTCGTAATCGTCGCCGCCGGCAAGATAGGCCTCACGCTCCGGGCCGGACGCCGGCAGTAGTTCGAGACGCAGCGTGGCGGCGAGCCGGGAGGCTTCGAGCAGATGGCCAAGATCGGCGAGCAAGCCGTCAGAGACGTCGATCGCCGCGGAGGCGAGCCCGCGCAAGGCGAGGCCGAGTTCCAGGCGCGGCTGGGGACGGTGCAGGGCGGCGAGACAGACGGAGAGCGCCGGCTCGGTGAGTTCGATGCGGCCTTGGAGGTGAGCCAGACCGAGCGCGGCGCGGCCGGGCATGCCCGAGACCCAGATCTCCTCGTAGAGATGGGCACCGGAGCGCAAGAGCGCCATCCCTTGCGGCACTTCGCCGAAAATCGTGACGCAGAAATTGCGTGGCCCGCGCGTGGTGTCGCCGCCGACGATGTCGATGCCGAAGGCGTCGGCGCAATCGAACAGTCCGCTGGCGAATTTTTCCAGCCAGGCCTCGTTCGCGGTCGGCAGGGCGGCGGCGATCACCGCCCAGCGAGGCTGCGCGCCCATCGCCGCGATGTCCGAGACATTGACCGCGAGCGTCTTCCAGCCGAGCGCCTCGGGATCGTCGTCGGCGAAAAAGTGCGTCCCGGCGACCAACATGTCGGTGGAGATCACCAGCTCGCAGCCGGGGGAAGGCCGCACGATGGCGGCATCGTCACCCACCCCGAGCACGGCATGATGGGGCGGGCGACGGAAATAGCGGTCGATCAGTTCGAATTCGGAAGGCATGCCTGCCGAATATTACTTCGTTGTCGCCTCATGGGGCCGCAGGCGCGGCGCCAGCTTGTCGAGCACGCCATTGACGAACTTGTGGCCGTCGGTCCCCCCGTAGGATTTCGCCAGCTCGATGGCTTCGTCGATGATGACGCGGTAAGGCGTCTCGGGATGATCGCGCAGCTCGCAGGCGGCCAAGAGCAGGATGCTGCGCTCGATCGGCGACACCTCGCCCCAGGGACGCGCGATGTGGGGTTCGAGCAGAGTCTGCAGCGCCTGCGGGTCGTCGAGCACACCCTGGAGTAGGCTCTCATAGAGCGGACGATGGGCCTTTTCGAAGCCTGCGACCGATTCGGCCTGAGTGACGATGGCGGCGTAATCCTGGCCGCCGACCAGATGCTGGTAGAGACCCTGCACGACGAATTCGCGCGCGCGGTGACGTGGCGAGGCGGGTTTCTTTGGGCTGGCGGCGCTCACTTCAGCGCCTTCATCAGATTGGCCATTTCGACCGCGCACTGCGCGGCTTCGGCGCCTTTCTGGATCATCCTCACTTCGGCCTGTGCCTCATTCTCGACGGTGAGGATCGCATTCGCGATCGGAATGCCGGTGGTGAGTTGCACATCGGTGACGCCGCGCGCCGATTCGTTCGACACCACTTCGAAATGGTACGTTTCGCCGCGGATCACGCAGCCGATCGCCACCAGCGCGTCGAACTTGCCGGTCTGTGCCATCGTCTGCAAGGCGAGCGGGAGTTCCAACGCGCCCGGCACGCTGACGAGCGTGACGTCGGTGACGCCGAGGCGGCGGAGTTCATGGCAGCAGCCGGAGAGCAGGCCCTCGCCGACATCCTTGTTGAAGCGCGCCATGGCGATGCCGATGGCAAGGCCCGCGCCAGTGAGATTGGGTTCGATCTCAGCGAGTTCGGCGCAGCGCGGATGAGCGGCGGAAGGGGAGTTCGTCGGATTGGGGGTGAAGCTCATGGCTGGATTTCCTCGGGTGCCAGATAACCGCAGATTTCGAGGCCGAAGCCGGTCATGCTCGGCAGCTTGCGCGGGCTGGCCATGAGGCGCATCTTGCCGACGCCCAGCTCGCGCAGGATTTGCGCACCGATGCCATACAGACGCGGATCCCATTTCTGCGCCGGGGGCGGCGCCTCGTTCTGCAAGGCGTCGAGCAAGTCGGCGCCGGTTTCGTTGCGATGCAGGAGCACGATCGCGCCGCTGTCGGCCTGCGCAATGATCTGCATCGCCTGATCGATCGTGAAGGTGTGACGGCGATTCTTGCAGTCGAGGAAATCGAGCACCGAGACCGGTTCGTGCACGCGCACCAAGGTTTCGGTCTCCGGGCGGATCTCGCCGCGTGTCAGGGTCAGATGCACATCGTTGCTGGTCTGGTCGCGGAAGGCGCGCAGCCGGAAACTGCCATGGGTGCAGATCACTTCCTTGTCGGCGACGCACTCGACGAGCTTTTCGTTTTCCGAGCGATACTGGATCAGGTCACGGATGGTGCCGATCTTGAGCTGGTGCTTCGCCGCGAATTCGATCAGCTGCGGCAGACGCGCCATCGAACCGTCCTCGTTCATGATCTCGCAGATCACCGCAGCGGGCTCGCAGCCGGCCATCTGCGCGAGGTCGCAACCGGCCTCGGTATGCCCGGCGCGCACCAGTACGCCACCCTTTTGCGCCATCAACGGAAACACGTGACCGGGCTGGACGAGGTCCGTGGGCTTGGCGTGCTTGGCTACCGCGACGCGAATCGTGCGGGCGCGGTCATGGGCCGAAATGCCGGTGGTGACGCCTTCGGCGGCTTCGATCGATACCGTGAAAGCGGTGCCGTGCGGCGTCTTGTTGTCGCGCACCATCAGCGGCAGGTCGAGCTGGCGACAGCGTTCCTCGGTCAGCGTCAGGCAAACCAGACCGCGCGCATGCGTGACCATGAAGTTGATCGCTTCGGGCGTCACGAATTCGGCGGCGAGGACGAGATCACCCTCGTTTTCACGGTCTTCCTCATCGACGAGGATGACCATCTTGCCGGCGCGTATGTCGGCGACGATGTCCTGGATCGGGCTGATGCTCACGGGGATACTCCTGTGGGGAAGCAACGCATTCTACGCCGGGTGCTGCAAAGTCGGCGTTGGCGGGACGGCACGAAAGTGTCGCTCATTGACGACAGCCACGGATTGCCGTTTTCACGGACTAAGCTCGCGGCCATCAGGGAGCTACAGCACCTACTTATGGAGGACTCGACCCATGTTCAACAAAGGATCCATCTACAACAGCAACCGCGCGGCCGCTTCGCCCAATTCGACCACCCGACCTGCTACGAACATCGCTGCCGCGATTCCGCCCAATGTCGTTCCGGCCGATGACAAGCCGGCGCACGTGAATCCGCCAGCGCCGGCGACCACCGATACGCCCGCGCTGGTGGCCAAGCTGGTGGTCGGGCCCGGTGTCAAATTGAAAGGCGCGGCGATCCAGGACTGTGACACGCTACTGGTCGAAGGCCGCGTCGAAGCTACCATGGACAGCCGTTTCATCCAGATCGCCGATCAGGGATCGTTCGACGGCAAAGTGACCATCGACATCGCCGAAATCCACGGCCGCTTCTATGGCGAATTGACGGCCCGGCAGCAATTGGTCATCCACTCGACCGGTCGGGTCAGCGGCAAGATCCGCTACGGCAAGATCGTCGTGCATGAAGGCGGGGAATTGTCAGGCGACGTCAAATCCGCCAACAATGCAGAAATCAAGGAAGGCGAGAACGAAAGCCAGCCCGCGATTCCACTGCCGCTCAGTAAAACGGCCTAGCAGGCTATGCCGGGCTGAGTTGATGGTGGATCGTCGTGGTCGCGGTACCGCGGCATCCGTGGTGGTGCGACCCATGCACTCGCCCCGCCGTTTGCCTACCACGTTATCCGGGCAAACCACGATTTGACCCATTCCTTGGCAGCTATTCCTCCCCGAAGCGAAGCGAAATCTGGGATAGTTTAGTCATTCGGCATCTCAGTTTTGCAAAGCTGCACAGTTTCTTCTTTTGGGAGCAAGAAATGGCCAATGGCCAGGAACAACACAAGATATTGTTCATCGGACCGGTTGGCGCCGGCAAGACAACTGCAGTCGCCGCGGCGAGTGACAAGGCGGTCGTTTGCACCGACGTCGCCGTCAGTGACATGACCCGTGTTCGCAAGCCGAGCACCACCATCGCCCTCGACTATGGCGTCACGACCCTTGCGGACGGCAAGCGAGTTCACCTTTATGGCGCGCCTGGGCAGGAACGTTTCGACTTCATGTGGGAGATCTTGCGGGAAGGCATCTCAGGTCTGGCGATCTTGATCGACAACAGCCGCCGGTCTCCCTTGGACGATCTCGGCTTTTATTTGCGCTGGCGGCATTCCTTCTCGTTCTCAGGGAAAATGGCCATAGGGGTCAGCTTCACGGATCGCAGCCCGCTGCCCGGGTTGGGCGAGTATCGAGACTTTTTGCGCGCTCAGCAGCAGGATGCTCCGGTCTGCGCCGTCGACGCGCGACGGCGCGAAGACGTCCATCGGTTGTTACATGCGCTGTTCGCTGCCTGAGTCACCGTGGGCGAGATCACTGGCCAATGAGTCGCGTGTGGCCTGGGTGAGGGTCGTTTCGGCCTGATAGTGCGGATGGTCGATGCCGGCGCGGATCGCCGCGCCTGCCATGACGGCCTGACGCATTTCCGGCATCAGCTCGAAACGCAGGAAATGCACCGAGGCGGTCTTGCCGGGAGCTTCGCGCTCGAGATCCTCGTTGGCGATGGGCGTGATGCGCGCGAAATCCGCCACCTGGACCCATACCGCTTTTTCGATACCGATCAGCTGGGTGAGCCTTGCCCTGCGTTCCGCCTCGTCCGGGAACTCGAGCATCAAAGTCGCCTTCCAGTTGCTGCCGTCCGGGATCAGCGGGTTATAGACGTCGAGCTCTTCCTGGATCAGCTCGGGCTCGAAGATGCGCTCGAGACGCAGCATCTCCTGCACCTGATACTGCATCGTCAGCCGGTCCTCGAAATGCAGCGTGGCATTCGGCCCGAGCGCGACGATGCGGTTTTTCTTGTGGGCGAGCACCTTGGCGCGAAAGTCCTGGCGCACGCGGGCATATTGCTCGAGGCTGAACAGCTCCTCGTGGGTCAGTGGTTTCATAAGCCGTAGGCCTTTCTCAGCAGGGTGATCGGGTGTTCGGGCGCGCTGCCGTCGGCGCGGGCGTGACCGATGTGATGGCCGGCCATCGCACAGTCCGAACCGTAATGGTCGGGCGCGTTCTGGTTGATGCGATTGACCACCGGTTTGACGATCTTCATCGCCACAGGATGGAACTCGCGCTTCACCGCATAGGTGCCATCGTGACCCGAGCAACGCTCGATGATGTCGACCGTCGTGTCTGGGATCAGCGAGAGGCATTCCCGGGTCTTTTGGCCGATGTTCTGCACCCGCTGATGGCAGGCGGCATGGTAGGACACCTTGCCCAAGCCCTGTTTGAAATCGGTGGCCAGCCGGCCAGCTTTGTGGCGCAGCATCAGGTATTCGAAGGGATCGTAGAAGGCATCCTTGACCTTCTGCACCTCGGGATCATCGGGGAACATCAGGGGCAGTTCCTGCTTGAACATCAGCACGCAGGAAGGGATCAGGGCGGTCAAGTCCCAGCCGGCGTCGACGAGCCTTGCCAGCACCGGGATGTTCTTTTCCTTGGCGCGCCGCACGGCCTCGAGATCGCCGAGCTCGAGCTTGGGCATGCCGCAGCATTGCTCGGTCGGCACCAGCGAAACCGGGATGCCGTTGTGCTCGAACACGGCGACCAAGTCCTCGCCGGGGCCCGGCTCGTTGCGGTTCATGTAGCAGGTGGCGAACAGCGCCACTTTGCCGGTGGTGCCGGCGGCGGGTTCGGCCGGCGTGTCATCGGGCAGCACGCGCAGGCGGCTGCGCAGCGACTGCGAGGAAAATTCGGGCAGCCAGGCCTCAGCATGGATGCCGGCGACATTCTCCAGCAGCTTGCGCATCGCGCCGATCTTGTTGACGGTGTTGACGGTCGGCGCGACGATCGGGATGCCGCAGAACTTGCCGACCAAGTCCGTGCTGGTGAGCAGCTTGTCGCGCAGCTTCGTCTGGCCCTTCCTGAAATGTACCGCCTTGGCACGCAGCATCAGATGCGGGAAATCGAGATTCCACTCGTGCGGCGGCACGTAGGGGCACTTGGTCATGTAGCACAGGTCGCAGAGGTAGCAATGCTCGACGACCTGCCAATAGTCCTCTTTCTTGACGCCGTCGATTTCCATCGTTTCCGAGGCATCGACGAGGTCGAACAGGGTGGGGAAGGACTGGCACAGGCTCACGCAACGTCGGCAGCCGTGGCAGATCTCGAAGACGCGCTCCATCTCCTGGTAGAGCGCCGCCTGGTCGTAAAAGGCGGGATTCTGCCAGTCGAGAGGGTGGCGGGTTGGGGCTTCGAGATTGCCTTCGCGGGCCATGCGATCCTCCTGTCGCGGGGTCTCTCTGTCGGGGTGGGGGTGCCCGGCGACTGCGTGGTCGCCGGTGTCGGGGTCGAAAAAGATCAGCCCAGCTCGTTCAGGGCTTTCTGATAGCGGTTGGCATGCGAGCGCTCCGCCTTGGCCAGCGTCTCGAACCAGTCGGCGATCTCGTCGAACCCTTCCGCGCGGGCATCCTTGGCCATGCCCGGATACATGTCGGTGTATTCATGGGTTTCGCCGGCAACGGCGGCGGCGAGATTCTCCTTGGTGGTGCCGAAGGGCAGTCCGGTCGCGGGGTCGCCACATTGTTCAAGATATTCCAGATGGCCGTGGGCGTGGCCAGTCTCACCTTCCGCGGTGGAACGGAACAGAGCGGCGATGTCCGGATAACCCTCGACGTCGGCCTTGTTGGCGAAATACAGATAACGGCGATTGGCCTGCGATTCGCCTGCGAAGGCGGCTTTCAGGTGCTGCTCGGTCTTCGATCCTTTGAGTTGCATGGTGACCTCCTCAGATGATGGTTGTCGATGCAGGACGCAGTCACGTCCTGACTGCTTCATCCTAGAGCCGCGCGAGGCGTTGGGGAAATTGTTTTTTCATAATGATTCGATAGCCTTGGGCTATCAAAATAGGGAAAAGCTATCGTAAATATCGTAACAATCAATTGGAACGATGCTGCAGTCGCACATAGAATCCATTCCGTCGCGTCGGGATTATCGACGCCAGACATTCGAACATCATTTCAACCACAGCAAGGAGATAAACAATGTCGTTGATCAACACCACCCTCAAGCCGTTCAAGGCGCAGGCCTATCACAATGGCAAGTTCGTCGAAGTCACCGATGCCGACGTCAAGGGCAAGTGGTCGGTCTTCTTTTTCTACCCCGCCGACTTCACTTTCGTCTGCCCGACCGAACTGGGCGACATGGCCGACTTGTATCCCGAGTTCCAGAAGATCGGTGTCGAGGTCTATGCCGTGTCGACCGATACCCACTTCGTGCACAAGGCCTGGGCCGATGCCTCCGAAACCATCCGCAAGATCAAGTACCCGATGATCGGTGACCCGACCGGCACGATTTCCCGCAACTTCGACGTGATGATCGAGGAAGAGGGCCTGGCGCTGCGCGGCACCTTCGTGATGAACCCGCAGGGCGTCATCAAGGTCATCGAAATCCATGATCTCGGCATCGGCCGTGACGCGTCCGAGCTGCTGCGCAAGGTCAAGGCCGCGCAGTACATCGAGGCGCATCCGGGCGAAGTCTGCCCCGCCAAGTGGAAGGAAGGCGAGGCGACGCTGAAGCCTTCCCTCGATCTGGTCGGCAAGATCTAAGCATCCCTTCCCATATCCCCCCGGCTCCGCCGGGGCGGATGGCAGCGGAAAGCCCCAAGGCTTTCCCTTGCCATCCCCGCACAAGGAAATCCTCATGCTCGACGATTCCATCAAGGCCCAGTTGGGCGCCACCCTCGAACGTCTGGTCGAACCGATCGAACTGGTCGCCTCGCCCGATGCCAGCGACGCCTCGCGCCAGATGAGTGCGCTGCTTGCCGAGATAGCGGCGCTCTCACCGAAAGTGAGCGTGCGCGAAGACGGCAATGCCGAGCGTCGCCCGTCGTTTTCGCTGGGTCGCCCGGGAGAGTTCCATCGCATCCATTTCGCCGGTCTGCCGATGGGGCACGAATTCACCTCGCTGGTGCTCGCGCTATTGCAAGCCAGCGGTTATCCGCCCAAGGTCGAGGCGGCGACGATCGAGAGAATCAAGGCCCTGCGCGGCACGTTCAAGTTCGAAACCTTCGTTTCGCTCTCCTGCCACAACTGCCCGGACGTGGTGCAGGCGCTGAACCTGATGGCGGTGCTCAATCCCGGCGTCACCCACACGATGGTCGATGGCGCGTTGTTCCAGAAGGAAGTCGAGGCGCGCCAGATCATGGCGGTGCCGGTGGTCTATCTGAATGGCAAGGAATTCGGTCATGGCCGCATGAGTCTCGAGGAAATCGTCGCCAAGCTCGATACCGGAGCGGCAGCGCGCGCTGCCGCGGAGATCGCCGCCAAGGACCCCTTCGACGTGCTCGTCGTCGGCGGGGGACCGGCAGGCAGCGCGGCCGCCATCTATGCGGCGAGGAAAGGCATCCGCACCGGTGTCGTCGCCGAGCGTTTCGGCGGCCAGGTGCTCGACACACTGGCGATCGAGAACTTCATTTCGATCAAGCACACCGAAGGCCCGCAGCTCGCCGCGGCGCTCGAAGCACATGTGCGTGAATACGGCGTCGACATCATGAATGCGCAGCGCGTAATCGAGCTCGTGCCTGGCGAGAGTCTGCACGCGCTCCGTCTCGAATCCGGCGCGACACTGAAGGCGAAGACCGTGATCCTCGCCACCGGGGCGCGCTGGCGCGAACTCAGGGTGCCGGGCGAGGCCGAATACAAGGCCAAGGGCGTGTGCTTCTGCCCGCATTGCGATGGGCCGCTGTTCAAGGGCAAGCGGGTCGCGGTGATCGGCGGCGGCAACTCCGGCGTCGAGGCGGCGATCGATCTCGCCGGCCTCGTTGGACATGTCACGCTGCTCGAATTCGACGACAAGTTGCGCGCCGATGCGGTGTTGCAGCAAAAACTCGCCAGTCTGTCCAACGTCACGGTGATCAAGAGTGCGCAGACCACCGAGGTGCTCGGCGACGGCCAGAAAGTCACCGGCCTCGTCTATATCGACCGCACCACCAACGAAAGCCACGCCCTCGAACTCGAAGGCATCTTCGTGCAGATCGGCCTGTTGCCGAACACCGACTGGCTCAAGGGCACGGTCGCGCTCAACCGCTTCGGCGAGATCGAGGTCGACGCGCGCGGCGCCACCACGGTGCCAGGCGTGTTCGCCGCCGGTGATTGCACGACGGTGCCCTACAAGCAGATCATCATTGCGATGGGCGAAGGCGCGAAGGCTTCACTCTCGGCCTTCGACCATCTGATCCGGCACGGCGCTTGAAGCGACGCTGGCGGGGTGCCGTCCTGGCGACGCTCGTGGTCGTGACATTCCCTAAGGTCGAATAACGGCCCAGCCCTGCCGCTGTTTCTCGATCAGCTCGACGACGCCGGCCTTCACATAGCCGATGCCGGCGTGCATGTCGTCCGGGGTGAGCTTGCGCGCCTTCATCGTGTTCTGGCACATCAGCACCTTGGCCCCGCTCGCCAGCGTGTCGTCGATGCGGTTGGCAAGCTGCGAATCGAATTTCAGCAGGCCGACGCCGTTGCCATAGACGACCAGCTCGACCTCCACCTTGTCCTTGCCGTATTCGGCTTGGATGTTCTTCACCACGTTGAGCGCCTGATTCCAGGTCGCCAGATTGTCGTCGCTGACCTGCACCGCGACACCGACCTTGCCGCTCTCGGCCAGCGCAGTGCTTGTCACGGCGAACCAGGCAAGCAACAATACCGTCCAAAGGGTTTTTTTCATGATCCTCCTCCGTTGGGGTTTGAAGAATGGCGAACTGCCGGGAGGTAGACGGTCAGGACGGGCAGCTTATTCCATATCGAATTAAACCCAAATTGTCCATTAGACCGGGCAAATGCGCGATGATCATACGAAACGATCATTGCAGCGCCCTACACGGCGGGTAGCGGGCTGCGGGCGGCATCTTCGCGCCCCCGCTCCTCGCCAATAGACACCGTTATTGGCTCGTCGCGGGAACACAAATCTGCTCGCCCTCGCCTGCGCTACCCGCTCGTGTTCCAATGGACAATCTGGGTTAAAACGCCGTTTGCAGGGGAATTTCCTCTTGCAAGCGGGCGCTATAATCTGCCGCCATGTCCTCCAAATCCACCGATATCAAGTCGCATCTCGCCGCGCTGCTCGATGCGGCGCTTGCCAGCGTCGCGCCCGGCGTGAAGGCGGAAATCCAGCTCGAACGGCCGCGCGATCCGGCGCATGGTGACCTGTCGAGCAATCTTGCCTTGCAGATCGCCAAGGGACTGAAGGAAAGCCCGCGCAAGATCGCCGAACGCCTGGTGCATGAGCTGCCCCGCTCGCCGTGGGTGGAGAAGGCCGAGGTGGCGGGCGCCGGCTTCATCAATTTCACGCTGGCCGCGGCGGCCAAGACCGTCGTGATCCATACGGTGCTCGCTCAAGGCGAACATTTCGGCCGTGGCGCGAAAAAGCCCGGTCGGGTGCAGGTGGAATTCGTCTCGGCCAATCCAACCGGACCTTTGCATGTCGGCCACGGGCGTGGCGCGGCCTATGGCGCGAGCCTGGCCAATCTGCTGGCCTTTGCCGGCTTCGAGGTCTGCCGCGAGTATTACGTCAATGATGCCGGCCGGCAGATGGACATCCTTGCCGTGTCGACCTGGCTGCGCTACCTGGAAATCTTCGGCGAGACGGTGCCCTTCCCGCCGAATGCCTATCAGGGCGACTATGTGCGCACCATGGCGCGCCAGATCAAGGACGCGCATGGTGACCGCTACGTCCATCCGGCCGCGGCGGTACTGGCCTGCGTGCCGCCGCCGGAACCCGATGTCGAGGCGCATCTCGATGGCCTGATCGCCGTTGCCAAGGACCTGCTCGGCGAGGACTGGAACTACATCCACCAACATGCCCTGTCCGAGCAGCTCGCCGACTGCCGCGCCGATCTCGAAGAGTATGGCGTGCATTTCGACTGTTGGTTCTCCGAGAAAAGCCTCTACGACACGGGCATGGTGGCGCAGGCCGTCCAAGAGCTGGAAAAACGCGGCCACATCTACCTGCAGGATGGCGCCAAGTGGTTCCGCTCGACGCATTTCGGCGACGAGAAGGATCGCGTCGTGCAGCGCGAAAACGGCCAATTCACCTATTTCGCCTCCGACATCGCCTATCACCGCAACAAGTTCGCGCGCGGCTTCACGAAGATCATCGACGTCTGGGGCGCCGATCACCATGGCTACATTGCGCGCGTCAAGGGCGCCTTGCAAGCGCTGGGGCTGGATGTCGAAGCGCTCGAAGTGGCGCTGGTGCAGTTCGTCAGCCTCTATCGCGGCACCGAAAAAGTGTCGATGAGCACGCGCGCCGGCTCCTATGTGACCTTGCGCGAGCTCCGGGAAGAGGTCGGCAACGACGCCTGCCGTTTCTTTTACCTGCTCAGCAAGCAGGACAAGCCGCTCGATTTCGATCTCGAGCTCGCCAAGAGCCAGTCGAACGAGAACCCGGTCTATTACGTGCAGTATGCCCATGCGCGCATCAGCAGCGTCCTCAGGCAGTGGGGCGGCGACCCGGCCACATTGGCCGGCGCCGATCTGGCGCCGCTTGTCGGCGAGCGCGAGCTCAAGCTGGCGGCCCGGCTCGTCGAGTTTCCCGAGCTGATCGAGAGCGCCGCGCGCGAGCGTTCGCCGCATCTCATCGCCTTCTGGCTGCGCGAGCTCGCCGCCGAGTTCCATGCCTGGTACAACGCCGAGCGCCTGCTGGTGGACGACGAGGCATTGAAGCACGCGCGTCTCGCATTGGCGCTGGCGGTGCGCCAGGTGATCGGTAACGGCCTCTCCATCCTCGGCGTTGCCGCGCCGGATGCCATGTAAGAAATCGGCGCTGGCGGAACGGCACATGAACACGACCCAACGCGGCGGAACCCTGATCGGCCTGGTGCTGGGCATCCTGGTCGGGGTGCTGATCTCGTTCGGCGTGGTCTGGTACCTCAACAAGACACCTTTACCATTCACCGAAAAGGTGGCAAAGCCGGAGACGATCAACGGCGGCAAGGAACCCGTGGCGCTGCCCGGCAAGCCGGGCGACAAGCCGGCGGCTGGCGAGCGCAAGTTCGAGTTCTACGAGATTCTCGAAGGCAAGAAACCGTCAACGTCTGGCCCCGCGCCCGCTGCCGAGCCGGTGGCCAAACCCGAGACCGCTCCTGCTGCGGCCGGCGGCAACATTTACCTGCAAGTGGGCGCCTTCCAGAAGAAGACTGATGCCGACAATCTGCGCGCCAGACTGGCGATGCTCGGCTTCGAAGGCGGGGTGCTCCAGGCCGAGGTACCGGGCAAGGGCGAAGTCTATCGCGTGCGGGTCGGCCCCTTCGCTTCGATGGACGAATTGAACCAGGCACGACGCGAATTGTCGGAACAGGGTGTCCAGACCACGGTGGTCCGGGCGCAAGATTAACGTGAAATACAGAGCAAAACGAGCGCCGTCCTTCGTTTCCTTGACGGCAGCCTACCTTCGCGGCGCAAGCCGCGCTGATAGTCTCCCCTCCCGCGAGGGGCGGAGGCGGGGTTTCGCGAAGCACTGCTTCGCGCCGCCGGAGCCGGCCGGCTGTGCAAAGCCGGCCGTGGGACAGGCTGGGGAAGGGCGGGCGTTTATTTTTGCGCATGGGTATTTCATCCTCTGCGGGTGCCGATTGCCGGCATGCGCGTTAGAAAGGGATTCTGCATGAAGCTCGTCAAACTCGCCTTCGCCGCGCTCGCCTTCGGCGCGTTGGCCCTGCAACCCGCGCTGGCGGCCGATCCGGTCGAAGGCCGCAATTTCCATCGCCTGCAGATGCCGCAGCCTACCGAGGCGAACGGCAAGGTCGAGGTGATCGAATTCTTCTGGTATGGCTGCCCGCACTGCGCCAAGCTCGAACCGCTGCTCAAGGGCTGGGTGAAACAGTTACCGGCCGACGTCAGCTTCCGCAAGGTGCCGGCGATCCTGAGCGACAAATGGGCGCCGGGCGCGCGCCTCTACTACACGCTCGAAGCGATGAACCTGCTCGACAAGCTCAGCGACGAGGTGTTCGACGCGATGATCAACCAGCGCATCGACCTCGGCAACGAGAACGTCCTCTTCGACTGGATCGCCAAGAAGGGCGTCGATCGCAAGGCATTCGCCGACACCTACAAGTCTTTCAGCGTCCAGGCCAAGGTCCGGCAGGCCGCCGAGATGACCCAGGAATATGGTTTCAGCGGCGTGCCGGCGCTCGTCATCGGCGGCAAGTACAGCCCCGGACCGGAGCTGCAGTCGTATGAGCACATGCTGCAGGTAGCGGATTTCCTGATCGCCAGGAACCGCGCCGAGATCAAGAAACCATCCGCGCCGCAAAAAGCGGTGAAGAAGTAAGACCCTGAAAGCCGTTCGGTCCGTCTTCATCACCGGCGCCTCTTCGGGCATCGGCGCGGTGCTGGCGCGGCACTATGCCGCAACAGGTGCCACCCTCGGCCTCGCCGCACGGCGCGGCGAAGCGCTGCAGGCGCTGGTCGCGGAACTGGGCGCGGCCTACCATCTCTACCCGCTCGATGTTGCCGATGCCGCTGCATTGCAGGCGGCGGGCGCCGATTTCATCGGCAAAGCCGGCGTGCCGGACATCGTGATCGCCAACGCGGGGGTTTCGGTCGGCACGCTGACCGAAGCGGCAGAGGATTTGCCGGCCTTCCGGCGCGTTTTCGAAACGAACGTGCTGGGCATGGTGCATACCTTCCAGCCCTTCCTCGCGCCAATGGTGGTGGCCGGGCGCGGTAGACTCGTCGGGGTGGCCTCGGTGGCCGGCATCCGCGGCCTGCCCGGAGCGGGCGCCTACTCCGCCTCGAAGGCCGCCGCGATCGCCTATTTGGAGAGCCTGCGGGTCGAATTGCGTGGCACGGGCGTCAAGGTCGTCACCCTCGCGCCGGGTTACATCGCCACGCCGATGACCGAGAAGAACCCTTATCCGATGCCCTTCCTGATGCCGGTCGACCGTGCTGCGGCGAGCATGGCGCGGGCGATCGAGCGCGGCGCGCGCTTCGCGGTGATGCCCTGGCAGATGGGGCTCGTCGCCACATTGTTGAAAAATCTGCCGCGGCCGCTCTACGACCGGATTGCGGGGCGTTTCGGCCGCAAGCCGCGCGGGACATTGCGTTGATGTGCCGTTCCGCCAGCGCCGAGTTTGATGCAGGTCAAGCCGTGATACATCGCGCGGCCTTATAGTCGACCGCCACTTTTCACGGACTGCCCGATGAGCACCCCTTTCGAACTGGTCTGTCCCGCCGGCGGGCTGCCGGCGCTGAAAGCCGCCGTCGATCACGGCGCCGACTGCGTCTATACCGGCTTCCGTGACGCGACCAACGCGCGTAATTTCACCGGTCTCAATTTCGACGACAAGAGCCTGAAGGAGGGCATCGCCTATGCCCACCAGCGCGGCGTCAAGGTCTTCGTCGCCCTGAATACCTATCCGCAGACCGACAACTGGCCCGGCTGGACGGCCGCCGTCGACAAGGCGGCGGCCTTCGGCGTCGATGCGGTGATCCTCGCCGATCCCGGGCTCATGGACTACGCCCATCGCACCCATCCACAACTGCGGCTGCACCTGTCGGTGCAGGGCTCGGCCACCAATTACGAGGCGATCAACTTCTATCACGAACGCTTCGGCATCCAGCGCGCGGTGCTGCCGCGCGTGCTCTCGCTCGCCCAGGTCGAGCATGTGGTGAAGCACACGCCGGTCGAGATCGAGGTGTTCGGCTTCGGCGGCCTGTGTGTGATGGTCGAAGGCCGTTGCGCGCTGTCCGCCTATACCACCGGCACCTCGCCGAACTGTCAGGGTGCTTGCTCGCCGGGCAAGGCGGTGCGTTATGAGGAGACGCCGCGCGGCATGGAGACGCGTTTGAATGGCGTGCTGATCGACCGTTTCGCACCGGGCGAACGCGCCGGCTATCCGACGCTGTGCAAGGGGCGTTTCGAGGTGGATGAGGAAACCTATTACGCGATCGAGGAACCGACCAGCCTCAACACGATGGAGCTTTTGCCCGAGTTGATGAGGGTCGGCGTCAAAGCGCTGAAGATCGAAGGCCGCCAGAGGAGCCCGGCCTATGTCGCCCAGGTGACGCAGGTGTGGCGCCAGGCGATCGACGCCTGCCGGCGCGATCGCGAACACTTCAAGCCGACACCTGCCTGGATGGCCGAGCTGAACAAGGTCTCGGAAGGACAATCGGCGACATTGGGCGCGTACAATCGGCCGTGGAAATGAAACAGGAGAACGGTCATGGGGATGAATCCAACCCTTGCCATTCGGGTCGATCCGGACATTCTCGGCGGTACTCCCGTCTTCGCGGGTACGCGTGTGCCGGTGAAAACGCTGTTCGACTATCTCGAAGCGGGCGATTCCCTGGACGCTTTCTGCGAGGACTTTCCTTCCGTGCCGAAAGCGCTGTGCATCGACGTCCTCGAACAGGCGCGCGAGGCCGTTGCCGCGGATGCGCATCCTGCTTGATGAGTCGTTGCCGCGCCGTTTGCGGCAGGCGATCGACGGGCATGAAGTCGTCACGGTGGTCGAGGCCGGGTGGTCCGGCGTCAAGAATGGCCAGCTGCTGACATTAGCGGCAAAGGATTTCGACGTGTTCGTGACCGCCGACCAGAATCTGCGCTACCAACAAAATCTGTCCGCCCTGCCGCTCGCGGTGTTCGTTCTGAAAGCAAACAACAATCGTTATCCGACCCTGCTTCCGCTCGTGCCCAAGCTGCTCGATGAGCTCAGCAAACCCATAGCCAAGGTGCTCACCGTCATTTCATGAAACTCGCCCTCGGACCCTTGCTCTACTACTGGCCGCGCCAGCGGGTGATGGATTTCTATGCCGAGATGATCGAGGCGCCCGTCGATGTCGTCTATCTCGGCGAGGCAGTTTGTTCGCGCCGTCATGAGATGCGGCTGGACGATTACCTCGAAGTGGCCACCCTGCTCGCAGATGCCGGCAAGGAAGTGGCCCTCTCCACCCTGCCGCTGATCGAATCCGAATCCGATCTGAAAGCGGTGCGCCGCCTGATGGACGCGGCGCAGGACGATCCGCGACTGACCATCGAGGCCAACGAGATGGGCGCGGTGCGGCAGCTCGCGGAACGCGGCCAGCGCTTCGTCGCCGGCCCGACGCTCAACGTCTTCAACAGCCATACGCTGAAGATCCTCGCCGACTGCGGCGCGACGCGCTGGGTGATGCCGCCCGAAGTCGGCCGCAGTGCGCTTTCCGGCATCATGCGGGAGATGCCCGCCGGCATCGAAACCGAAGTCTTCGCCCACGGCCGCCTGCCACTCGCTTATTCTGCGCGCTGTTTCACCGCGCGGCGCTACCGGCTGCAAAAAGACGGCTGCGAGTTCCGCTGCATCCAGTTTCCGGACGGGCTGCCGGTCAAGACGCGCGAGGGTGAGCCTTTCTTGACCTTGAACGGCATCCAGACGCAGTCTGCCAAGCTCTACCACCTCGAAAGCGAGCTGCCGGAGCTCGCCGCGCTGGGCGTCGGGCTGATCCGCCTCTCGCCGCAAGCCGAGGGCATGGCGGAACTCGTCCATGCCTATCGCGCGCTGCTCGACGGCCAGCCCGCCGCGATGCCGCCAGGCGATTACTGCAACGGCTTCTGGTACGATCGTCCGGGTCTGGACTGGGTTTCTGGAACGACGCCATGATCGAGAACTTCAAGCTGCCCGATTTCACGCTGCCCGCGCCCTTCGCCCGCCTGGGCGACAAACTGCCGCAACTGCCGCCGACTCTGGCGCTGGTCACCGCGCTCAACCTCGCGCTCGGTCGCCTGATCCCGCGCGAGCCGCTCGAGATGCTCAAAGGCAAGCGCTTCACGATCCGCGTCAAGGATGCCGGCATGACGCTGCGCTTTGGCTACAACGGCCGCAGCTTCCATCCCGTCTTCGATCCCCGGCCGGCCGATCTCACCCTCTCGGCGCGGGCGCGCGATTTCCTCGCGCTGCTTGCCCGCGAGGAGGATCCGGACACGCTGTTCTTCAACCGGCGTCTGTTGATGGAAGGCGATACCGATCTCGGTCTGCTGGTGAAGAACACGCTCGATGGCGTCGAGCTGCCCCGCATCACGCCGGCGCGGCTTGCTCCCGGCGAGTTCTTCGCCCGCCTACGCCAACGGCTCTCGGCGCCGCGCGGCATCTAGATACTCGGCGCTGGCGTGACGGCACGCGCCTCCTCGAATCTGCCGCTCAAACTCGCCGGTGCTTGGACGCTGCTCGTCGCCTACGGCAGCCTCTATCCGTTTGCCGGTTGGCGCGATACGGGCGTCGATCCGCTCGCCTTCCTGAGCGCGGGCTGGCCGCGTTATTTCACTACCTTCGATCTCGCCGCCAACGTGCTGGCCTATCTGCCGCTCGGCTTCTTCTGGACGGCAGCGCTCATCCGGCACCTGGCCCCGATCCTTGCGATCGGCTTGGCGCTGCTCATCGGCGCGGGCCTGAGCCTCGGCATCGAGATCGTGCAGAACTTCCTGCCCAGCCGCGTGCCGTCGAATCTCGATTTCGCCTGCAACAGCGTCGGCGCGCTGATCGGCGCCTTCCTTGGGCTGGCGGGAGGACGCACACTGCTCGACGGCGGGCGCCTCCACCGCTGGCGCGAGCGGCGCTTCCTGCCCGGCGCGGGCGGCGACGCCGGCCTTCTGCTCGTCGCGTTTTGGCTCATGACTCAGCTCGATCCGGAAAGCATCCTGTTCGGCAGCGGCAACCTGCGCGGGCTGTTTGGCTTGCCGGCCGCGCTCGACTTCGCGGCGGAGCGCATCAGAAGCTTCGAGCTGGCCACGGTCGCCGCACAAACCGTGGCGATCGCGCTGATCGGCGCGCGGCTGGCGAGAGCCCGCCCTTTCCGGTTTCCTCTGGCGCTGATTCTGCTCGCCCTCGTCGTCAAGAGCGCCGCGCTCTTCGTGCTGATGCAAGGCGTGCATGGTCTTGCCTGGGCCACGCCCGGCACCCTGGCGGGACTCGCGCTCGGTCTGCTGCTCTGGGGCGCCGCGATGGCCTTCGCGCCCGCCGTGCGCCAGGCGATCGCCGCGCTGGCGTTGATGGTGGCCGCCGTGCTGGTGAATCTGATGCCGGACAATCCTTATCTCGCCGATACATTGCGCGTCTGGCAGCAGGGGCACTTCCTCAACTTCAATGGCCTGACCCGGCTGGCCACCGCCTTGTGGCCTTTCTTTGCGCTGCCTTGGCTGATGCTTTCCCGGAGCGAACGATGAACGACATCCATGACCTCGAAACCCTGAAACTTGCCTTGCGCGATTTCGCCGCCGCGCGCGACTGGCGGCAATACCACACGCCGAAGAACCTGGCGATGGCGATGATCGTCGAGGCCGCCGAGCTGGTCGAGCATTTCCAGTGGGCCACGCCCGAAGAAAGCCTCGCGCCGCCACCGGAAAAGCTCGCCGCCATCCGCGACGAGGTGGCCGACACGCTGATCTATCTGGTGGAACTCGCCGACTGCCTCGGCATCGATCTCATCGCCGCCGCGCGCGACAAGATCGCGAAAAACGCCATCAAATATCCCGCCCCTTGAACCCAGATTGTCCATTGGAACACGAGCGGGTTTCGAAGGCGAGGGCGAGCAGATTTGCGTCCGCGCGACGAGCCAATAACTGTGTCTATTGGCGAGGAGCGGGGGCGCGAAGATGCCGCCCGCAGCCCGAAAACCGCCGTGTAGGGCGATGAAATGATCGCTTCGCATGCCTATGGTGAAACAGCCGGTCTAATGGACAATCTGGGTTGAAGTCGGCGCTGGCGGGACGGCACCCTCCATGCGGATGCGGTCGACGAAAAGCACCGCCAAGACCGTCGCGCCCATCGCCAGAAAGCCGACCGTGCCATAGCCGACCAGCCGGCCGTCCTCCATCGCGATCATCAGGCCGCCGAGGTAGGCGGCCAGCCCCGAGAACAGGTTCTGCACCGCGCCGTTCAGAGACATGAAAGTGCCGCGCAGACGCGGTTCGACCGCCGAGGTGATGATCGCCATCGCCGGCACCATGCGCCCCGGCACCAAGATGAAGAACACCGTCGCGCAGGCCACCATCAGCCAAAGCGGCACCGGCGGCAGGTGGGTCTGCACGAAGAGCGGCACCAGCGCTGCGAGCGAGACGATGCGGAACACCCGCACCTTGCCATGGCGGTCGGCCAGCCGACCGATCCAGCGCGCGGTGAAGAAGGTCGCGCAACCCCCGGCCAGATACATCAGCGGAATGTCCTCTTGGCGGATGCCGACGTTGGCGGTCGCGTAGATCGTGATGTAGGGAATCACCGTGAAGCCGGCCAGCATCATCAGCGCCATGAAGGCGAGCGCCCGCAAATGGTTGGCGTTGCAGAGCACATCGCGCATCGCGGCGAGCGGATGGGCGCGCTCTTCCTCGTCGATGACCGCCGCGGGCAGGTGGCCGCGCAGCGCCGGCAATTGCGCGAGGCCAACCAGCAGCAAGACGAGCGCGAGCCCGGCGATCAGGAAAAAAGGGCTGCGCCAGCCGAAATGGTTGGCAAGAAAGAGCGAGGTCGGCACCCCGGCGACGGTAGACAGCGAAAAGGCCGACATCACGACCCCGGCGGCGCGGCCGCGGCGCTCGAAGGGAATCACGTCGCCGACGATGGTATGCACCATCGAGCCGAGCACGCCGCCGAAGGCGCCGGCGAAAGAGCGCGCCGCGAGCAGCGTGACATAGCCGGGCGCCAGACCGCAGAACAGTGTCGCGAGCGCGAACAGGGCAAAGATCGTCAGCAACAGGCGCTTTCTTTCGAAGCGGTCGACGATCATTGCCGCCAGCACGCCGGCGGCGCCGGCGGTGAAGGTATAGGCCGAGACCAGTAGGCCGAACTGCTGCGCGTCGATGCCGAATTCGCGCATCAGGATCGGCCCGAGCGGCATCATGATCATGAAGTCCACGATGTGCGCGAACTGGATGCCGGCGAGCACGATCAGGAGCAGCTTTTCCCTGGCGGGATCGAGGGGAAGGGCGACGGCACTCATGGCCGCATTATGCCGTCCCGCCAGCGCCGACTTTGAGCTTGTGAAAAATTCTGCTGCGCTTGCCATCTTGGGGTCGAGCCCCAACCTGGCTGGGCTCGCGACGAATTTTTTCACAAGCTCTTTGGTAAATTGGCGCATCCGACCCTAAGACGATGGAGAGAGCGATGAGCTACTACCAATATCATCTGTTTTTCTGCACCAACCAGCGCGAGCCGGGCGAGATGTGCTGCAACAACCACAACGCCCAGGCGATGCGCGACTACTGCAAGGAAAAGGTCAAAAGCATGGGTGAGGCGATTCCGGGCAAGGTGCGCGTCAATAGCGCCGGCTGTCTCGACCGCTGTGACAAAGGGCCGGTGATCGTCGTCTATCCCGAAGCCGTCTGGTACACCTACGTCGATCAGGAAGACATCGACGAGATCGTTGAATCGCACCTCGCCCAAGGCAAGATCGTCGAGCGGTTGCTGATCGACAACCAATGACGCACAAAGAGCACGTTCTCCTCGACGGCCCGGCGGGCAAGATCGAGGTGTTCGTCGAGACGCGCGATGCGCCGGCCGGCATTGCGTTGATCGCGCATCCGCATCCGCTCTATGGCGGCACCGCCGACAACAAGGTGGTGACGACCCTAGCGCGCACCTTCCGCGAGCTCGGCTGTGTCGCGCTGCGGCCCAATTTCCGCGGCGTCGGCGGCTCAGAAGGCGTGCATGACCACGGCGAGGGCGAAGCCGAGGACCTGCTCGTCGTGCATTCGTGGGCGCGCCAGCGTTTCGGCAGCGAGCTGCCCGTCTATCTCGCCGGCTTCTCTTTTGGCGCCCATGTCGTCACCAAGGTGGCCAAGCGCCTGGCTGCCGCCGGCGATGCGGCGAGCCGGCTAGTGCTGGTCGGCACCGCGGCGGGCATGATTGGCCCCCCACGCTCGCCGCTTACAACAGAAGCGCGGCTCGCTGCCCCCCACGGTGGGGCGCATGCCGTCTTGGGGCGGCCCGGCGACGGCATGGTCGCAGGGCTGCGCCGCTACGAAACCGAGGCCGTGCCGGCCGATACGATCGTCATCCATGGCGCGAAGGACACGACCGTGCCGCTCGAAAACGTGCTCGCCTGGGCCGAGCCGCTCGATTTGCCGGTCGTCGTCATCCCCGGCGCCGACCATTTCTTTCACCGCCGGCTGCACCTGATCCGCGACATCATCCGGCGGCAGTGGTGAGTCGCCCCCGAGGGATCAAAATTGATTGCAATCAAATCCCCATGTGAATAATATGGTTTAATGACGTGTGAGTCGGAAGGGTATTGGCGACCGTCAGCCATGCAAGGGGGGCGCTGGCTGCGGCGAGGGGCACAAATGAAAAAGATCCAGCGGCAGATGATCAAGATGCGGGCGCGCGAGTTCGTCTTGCCGCCCATCGTCGACGGGCTCGTCCTCGGCCGGCTTTCGCCGATCGGCCAGGTTGCGATGGGCAAGGCGCTCGCGCTGCTGATGACGACCCCTTTCGAACACGTGCCGATCGAAGACGAAGTGATCGGCGATGTGCTGGTGCGCAGCGCCATTCTGCGCAAGGTCGATGCCGAGACGCTGCGCCACTTCATCCTCGACCACGTCAAACCGCTGATGGGTCCCGAGGAAATCCTGCATCTCGACCTGGAGGTCGAGATCGGACTCGAAGCGGCGGGCGGGACGCCGCAATGACATGCTGACCGCCCGCGACTGCCTGTGCCCGCGTCATCGCGTCGTCGGCGCGATGCAGCGCTATCGCGACGTGGCCGCGAAGAACGGCAACGAGGTGCTGGTGTATGCGGTCTTCGAGGAAGATGGTGACGGCAACCGTTTCCTCGGACTGGTGGAAGTCCGCGAAGCGGCGCTGTTCCCGGCGCGGGTATTCGCCGATCTCCTGGTGCGGCGTCAGCCGCCCGTCCTTGCGCCTGACACGCCGGTCGACGAGGTCTGGGCGCGGCTCGAGCAGGAGCGCTGTGATTACCTGCCGATCGTCGAGGCCGACGGCGCATTTCGGGGCGTGGTTTCGAGGCTGTCGCTCGTTGCCGCCCTGATGGAGCAAGAACGCGCGCTCAACGAGGAGCGCGAGCGCCTGATCGGCAATCTGCGCTGCGAGCTGGAAAACCGCAAGATCGCCGCCGCGGTGTTCGATGCCACGGCCGAGGGCATCATGGTCACCGATGCGCAAGGCCGCATCCTGCTCGTCAATGCCGCCTTCTGCCGCACCACCGGCTATGCCGAGGAAGAGGCGATCGGCCAGACGCCGGCATTGCTCAAGTCGGGTCGTCACGATGCCGCGTTCTATGCCGCGATGTGGCGCGAGATCGACGAGTCGGGTTCCTGGGAAGGCGAAATCTGGAACCGTCGCAAGAGCGGCGAGATCTACCCCGAATGGCTGCACATCGACGTGGTGCGCGACGAGCAGGGCGCGCCTCGCTATTACGTCGGCGTGTTCGCCGACATCGGCACGCACAAGGAGCTGCGCGCGCAGCTGATGCATCTCGCCTATCACGATGCGCTGACCGGACTGCCGAACCGTCGCCTGCTGCTCGACCGTCTCGGCCAGGCGATCGCCCGCGCCCAACGCAACGACACCGAAGTCGGCGTGCTGTTCCTCGACCTCGACCGCTTCAAGGACATCAACGATACCCACGGCCACGGCATCGGCGACCGTATTCTGGTCGAGGCGGCTCGCCGGCTGACCGGGCTGGTGCGCGCCAACGACACGGTGGCGCGGCTCGGCGGCGACGAGTTCGCCGTCATCGTCGAGGACATCGAGGACGAAGCCAGCCTGGTCGACATCGCGGAAAAACTGCTCTCCGCATTCACCGAGCCGTTCACCGTCGACGCACGGGAATTCTTCCTCGCCGCCTCGGTCGGTATCGCCCGTTACCCGGGCGACGGCGACACGGTCGAGACCCTGCTGATGAACGCCGATACGGCGATGTATGGCGCCAAGCAGCAGGGTCGCAGTTGCTACAAATTCTTCGCCAGCGACATGCACCTCCGCCTGGCGCGGCGCATCGAGGCGGCGGACGTTCTGCGCAAGGCGCTCGGCTCGTCGGGACTGACGCTTGCCTGGCAGCCCCAGGTGCGGCTTGCCGACGGAGCGATCGCCGGTGTCGAAGTCCTGTTACGCCTGGCCCGCCACGAGGGCATTTCGCTGCCCTCGCCCGCCGAACTCGTCGCCGCCGCCGAAGAATCCGGCCTCATCAAGCTGCTGGGCCAGTGGGTGTTGCGTGAAGCCTGCGAGTTGGGTACGCGCCTGAACGGTGGGATGCGCGACTTCGGCATTGCGGTGAATTTTTCGCCGCTGCAATTCGATCATGGCTGTGCGCCGCAGGTGCTCGAACTGATCGAAGCCAGTGGGCTGCCGCCGCAGCGTCTGGAAGTCGAAATCACCGAAAGCGCGCTCGCCAGCGAAAACGAACAGCTCATCCGCTCGCTGGAAACCTTTGCCAGCGCCGGGATCGCCATCGCGGTGGATGACTTCGGCACCGGTTATTCGAACCTCGGCAACCTGCTGCGCCTGCATGTGGACAAGCTCAAGATCGACCAGGCCTTCGTCGGCGGCCTCGAGCACGATGAAAAGAGCCGCAAGATCGTCCAGACGATCATCCAGATGGGCCGCAGTCTGGGCATGACGGTGGTGGCCGAAGGCGTCGAAACGGAGACCCAGGCGCAGATCCTGCGCGATTTCGGCTGTGATCTGGCGCAAGGTTATCTGTTCGCGCGGCCACTGGCCTTCGAGGATTTCGCCCGGCTGCTCAGCGGCGGAGAGCTGACGACGCACTGAAGCGCTCCGCGCCGCGCCCGGGCAGCCTAGAATGCCGCCGTTGCCCGGATGGTGAAATTGGTAGACACAAGGGACTTAAAATCCCTCGCCGCAAGGCGTACCGGTTCGAGTCCGGTTCCGGGCACCAGTCACGAGCCGCTGCGGCCGATCCGATAGACCGCGAGGCTGCCGAGGAAGTTGTGCTCTTCGGTGACGAGTGCGCCGTGTTCGTCGAGCACCTGGCGGTCGCGGATGACGAGGCCCATGTCGGCGCAGAGACTCTCGAAGTCGAGCATCGTGAAGAAACGCACGTTCGGCGTGTCATACCACTGGTAGGGCAGGTCTTCCGAGACCGGCATGCGGCCGGAGAGGATCGCGAGGCGGTTCTTCCAGTAGGCGAAATTCGGAAACGAGACCACGGCCTCGCGGCCGACGCGCAGCATCTCGGCGAGGATCTGCTGCGTGTGGCGCATCGTCTGCAAGGTGCGCGAGAGCACGACATGGTCGAAGGCATCGTCCTCGAAGCCGGCGAGCCCTTCTTCGAGGTCGCTCTGGATCACATTGACGCCATTTTCGATCGCCGCCAGCACATGGCCGGGGTCACGCTCGATACCCCAGCCGCGCAAGCCTCGCTCGGCGAGCAGCAGAAGCAGCTCGCCCGCGCCGCAGCCCAGGTCGAGCACGCTCTCGCCAGGTTTCATCCAACCGGCGATGAGATCGAAATCGGGGCGTTTCAAGGCGTGCGTCATGTCTTCACGTTGGCCATGTAGGCAGCGACGACGGCGTGGTAATGACGGTCGTCCATCAGGAAGGAATCGTGGCCGTGCTGGCTGGCGATCTCGGCGTAACTCACCGGCTGCTTGTTCTTCACCAGCGCGTTGACGATTTCGCGGCTTCTGGCCGGCGAAAAGCGCCAGTCGGTGGAGAACGAGATGACCAGGAAACCTGCTTTGGCGCTGGCGAGCGCGGCGGCGAGATCGTCACCGTAAGGCGCGGCAGGATCGAAATAGTCCAGCGCCCGGGTCATCAACAGATAGGTGTTGGCATCGAAGATGCCGGCGAACTTGTCACCCTGATAGTGCAGGTAAGACTCGACCTCGAATTCGACGTCGAAGCCGTAGCTGCCGGCGCCGGCACGCCGCTTGCGGCCGAATTTCTCGGCCATCTGGTCGTCCGACAGATAGGTGATGTGGCCGAGCATGCGCGCCAGGCGCAGGCCGCGCTGCGGCCGCGTGCCGTGGCGATAGAAATGCCCGCCATGAAAATCCGGATCGGTGATGATCGCCTGGCGGGCGACGTCGTTGAAGGCGATGTTCTCGGCGGTGAGCTTCGGCGCGGCAGCGATCACCAGCGCATGGCGCACGCGCTCGGGGAGATCGATCGTCCATTGCAGTGCCTGCATGCCGCCCAAGCTGCCGCCGACCACCGCCGCCCATTGGTCGATGCCGAGATGGTCGGCCAGTTTCGCTTGGGCTCTCACCCAGTCGGGCACGGTGACGACCGGGAAATCCGCGCCCCAGGGCTCCTGGGTGTCAGGGTTGA
Organism: Sulfuricystis thermophila; assembly: GCF_004323595.1. Classification (GTDB taxonomy): domain Bacteria; phylum Pseudomonadota; class Gammaproteobacteria; order Burkholderiales; family Rhodocyclaceae; genus Sulfuricystis; species Sulfuricystis thermophila. The sequence continues at coordinate 2,681,487 of NZ_AP019373.1, read as the reverse complement.
TCGAGGCAGGGCCGGTCGAGCCGTGGCAGCCGCCGAGATTATTCACCCCGACGACGAAGAAGCGCTCGGTGTCGATCGGCTTGCCGGGCCCGATCATGTTGTCCCACCAGCCGACGTTCTTCGGGTTGTCGGCATACCAGCCGGCGACGTGGTGGTGGCCGGAGAGCGCGTGACAGACGAGGATCGCGTTCGTGCGCGCGGCATTGAGCCGGCCGTAGGTCTCGTAGACCAGTTCCCAATGCGGCAGGGCCTTACCGGCGGCGAAAACGAAAGGCTCAGCAAAGGCGACGCGTCGCGCCTCGACCGGCCCAATGCTGCTGCGCTCGGTCATGGCGGAAGATTACGGCCGGATACGCCGCGCCCCGTTGTAGCGGCGGCTCCAGTAACGGTCGCTCATGTCCTCGATGCGCACGCGCGCGCCGGAACGCGGCGCATGGACGAACAAATTGTCGCCCAGATAGATGCCGACATGCGAGAAGGCGCGCCGCATCGTGTTGAAGAAGACGAGGTCGCCGGGCCGCAATTCGCTCTTGTCGACCTTCTCACCTGTCTGGGCGATGGCACGGGCAGAGTGCGGCAGGACCAGGCCGAGCGTTTCACCATAGACGTAGCGCACGAAGCCCGAGCAGTCGAAACCGGTTTCCGGGGAGCCGCCGCCACGTTTGTAACGGATGCCGAGGAAGTCGAGCGCGCGCTCGATCGTGCTTCCCACCTGGTCGACCGCACGTGACATGAAGGAAGCGGGCGGCGCCAGTTCGACCGTCGTGGCTTGCTCCGCCGGCAGCTGCGGCAGCTGCGCCGCCGTTTCATCGGCTCGAGCGGGCGCAGCGGCAGTGCTGAGCAGAAACAGGAGCGTGGTCAGGGCTTTTTTCATAAGCCGCGCACTTTAGCAGAAACTCGGCGCTGGTAGGACGGCACCCTTGATCACCTGTGGATGACTCAGAGCGCTTCGACCATTTCGCGTATCCGCTCCGGCTCGTCTGAGCGCAGGATTTTCGCCACCTTCGTGGCGAGCCGCTCGGTATCGGCCATCACGACCTGCTGCTTCACTTCGAGCAATTGCGTCGGGTGCATCGAAAACTGCCGCAATCCCATGCCGAGCAGCAGCCGGGTGAGTTTCGGGTCGCCGGCGAGCTCGCCGCAGATGGCCACCGGCATTTCCGCCTTGTTCGCGGTCTGGATCACCTGGGCCAAGAGGCGCAGCACGGCGGGATGCAGCGGATCGTAGAGGTGGGCGACCGCTTCGTCGGTGCGGTCGATCGCCAGCAAGTATTGGATCAGGTCGTTGGTGCCGATCGAGAGGAATTGCAAATGGCGCAGAAACGGCCCGAGCGCCAGTGCGGCAGCGGGAATCTCGATCATGCCGCCGATGGCGACGTTTTCCGCGAACTTGCAACGCCGCTCGCGGAGCTGTTGCTTGGCCTGCTCGACCATCGCCAGCGTCTGGACGATCTCGCTGTGATGCGCGAGCATCGGCACCAGGATGCGCACCTGGCCGAAATGCGCGGCACGCAGGATCGCGCGCAGCTGGGCGAGGAAGATCTGCGGCTCGGCCAGGCAATAGCGAATCGCCCGCAGGCCCAGCGCCGGGTTCGGCACCTGGCGCTCCGCACCGTTCAGTGCGCGTGCCGTCTTGTCGGCGCCGATGTCGAGGGTGCGGATCGTCACCGGTTTGCCGGCGAGCGCCTTGGCGACCTGACGGTAGGCTTCAAACTGCTCGTCCTCGTCCGGCAGCGTATCGCGGTTCATGAACAGGAACTCTGTGCGGAACAGGCCCACGCCGTCCGCGCCCGCCTGGCGCACCTGTTCGATGTCCTGCGGCAGCTCGATGTTGGCCTGCAGGCTGATCTCGACGTCGTCGAGGGTGACGGCGCGCGCACTCTTCAGGCGCTTGAGCTTCGAGCGCTCGAGCTCGAATTCGCGCTTGCGCAAGCGGTATTCTTCGAGCACGCGCTCGTCGGGATCGACGATCAAAACGCCGCGCCGGCCATCGACGATGACCAGGTCGTCCTCGCGCACCAGCGCACGCGCGTGGTGCAGACCGACGACGGCGGGAATGGCGAGGCTGCGGGCGACGATCGCGGTATGCGAGGTGGCACCGCCCAGGTCGGTGACGAAGCCGGCGATCTTCAGGTGCTTGAACTGGATCGTGTCGGCAGGGGAGAGATCGTGCGCGACGATGACGATCTCGGCATCATTGCCTTTCTTCGACAACCGGCGCGGCTTGCCGGAGAGCGCGCGCAGGAGGCGTTCGACCACCTGGACGATGTCCTGGCGGCGCTCGCGCAGATAGCTGTCGTCGATTTCGTCGAACTGCGCGACGAGTTCTTTCATCTGCTGCACCAGCGCCCACTCGGCGTTACAGCGCCGCTCGCGGATCAAGTCCTTCGGCACGTTGGCGAGCAACGGATCGTCGAGGAACAGCGCATGGACACCGACCAGCGCGGCGAGTTCGCTCGGTGCGCCCGGTTGGGCGGCTTCTGCATTCAGGGCGGCGAGCTCCGCGCGCACCGCGGCGAGCGCCGCGTCGAAGCGGGCGATCTCGGCAGGAATGTCACGCTCGCGGATCGAATAATGGACCACCTCGAAGATGGCATGCGAGATCAGATGGGCACGGCCGATGGCGATGCCCTGGGAAACGGCGAGGCCATGCACGGTGAAAGACATGTTTATTCGTCCTCGCCGAAACGATCCGCGATCAGCGCGAGGATCGCGGCGAGCGCTTCATCGGCACGCTCGCCTTCGGTGTCGATGGTCACGGTGCTGCCCTTGGCGGCGGCCAACATCATCACGCCCATGATGCTCTTGGCGTTGATGCGGCGGCCATTCTTTTCCATCCATACCTCGCAGGGAAAGCTGCCGGCCAGCTGGGTGAGTTTCGCCGAGGCGCGCGCGTGCAGCCCCAGCTTGTTGACGATCGTCGCTTCGGCTTTCGGCATCGGTTCAACCCAGATTGTCCATTGGAACACGAGCGGGTTTCGAAGGCGAGGGCAAGCAGGTTTGCGTCCCCGCGACGAGCCAATAACGGTGTCTATTGGCGAGGAGGGGGGGCGCGAAGATGCCGCCCGCAGCCCGAAAGCCGCCGTGTAGGGCGATGAAATGATCGTTGCGCATGCTCATGGCGAATCAGCCCGGTCTAATGGACGATCTGGGTTCAATGTCTCAACATGTCGAGCACGCCATCGCGGCCACCGCCGGTGGTGCGCTTCAACAGCGTCTCCATGTCGCGGTCGCGGTAGGAAAGCGCCCGCAGCAGCATCGGCAGATTGACGCCGGCGATGCCTTCGACATGGCCGGGCTTGAGCAGCTTGCCGGCGAGGTTTGCCGGCGAGGCGCCATAGATGTCGGTGAGGATCAGCACCCCATCGCCGCTGTCGACGAGCTTGAGCATCTTTTTCGCCAGCGGCAGGAGGTCGTTCGGGTCGTCGCCGGCGGCCACACCCAGTTGCAACAATTGCACCGGCCGTTTGTTGAGCACATGGCAGGCGCACTGCAACAGTGCCTCACCCAGCGTATCGTGAGTGATGAGAAGAATGCCAATCATGGGCAAAATTATTGCACGACGCCGATGGTGAGATTGTCCATCGTGAAATGCAATCGCGCCTGCATCGCCGGCGTGACATAGACCCGCCCCTGCGCATCGATGCGCAGCACCTGCGTCACGTCGAGGCGGCGCGCCAGTTCGCGCCAACGATCATTACTGATGAACAGCGGCTTGGTGAGCACATCCGAGCGCATGCCGGCATCCGCGCCCGGCGGAATCAACACGGTGAGCGACTGGGTACCCTGCGCTGGCGCGCCCGTGCGCGGATCGATCAGGTGACAGTAACGCTTGCCGTCGAGCTCGAAGAAGCGCTGATAGTCGCCGGAGGTGCCGATCGCTTCGCCGTCGTGGAGTTCCAATGTGGCGATGACGCCTTCGCCGGCGAGCTCGACGCGCGGATGGCGGATGCCGACACGCCAGGGCACACCGCCCTTGCTGCCCAGCGCGAGCACATTGCCGCCGATGTTGATCAGCGCGTCGTGGATGCCGCGGCGTTTGAGAAGCGCCGCGGCACGATCGAGCGCGACCCCTTTCAGATAGCCGCCGAAATCGAGCGCCACGTCTGGGTTCTTCGACGTCACGGTGCCGTCGTCGGCAACCGACAGGTCGGCGATCGACGGTTTGGCGGCGACGAGTTGCTGCAATGCCGCGGCATCCGGCAGCGCCGGCTTGAATTCGTCGCTTTGGAAACCCCACAGCGCGATGATGCGGCCGATGCCGGGATCGAACAGGCCATCGCCTTGCCCGGCCAGCCGCTGTGCGGTGCGGATCAACCCGGCGAGCTCGGCAGAAACCTTGTGGGGTCGTCCGGCGGCGATCGCCTCGTTCAGCGCGGTGAGCTCGGAAGGTTGCCAGGCATGATAGGCGCGATGCAGACGGTCGAATTCACGCAGCACCTCGCCGAGCGCCGCCTGCGCCTCGGCTTCAGCCACGCCGGCCACCTGCACCTCGACACGCGTGCCGAAGACATAGGCTTCCTGCGCCACCGGCACGGGGTGCCCGCAAGCCGCGAGCAGCAGGGCCAGCAGTCCGGCGAACCAAAGCCTCATGCTTCGCCGTATTCCTCGAGCTCGCAGGCCGCGGCCAGCAGCGCCAGCCGCGCGATCACGCCATAGGCATAGAAACGGTTGGGTGGGGCGTCCGGGTTCTGGGTCGTGTCGGGCAGCGTGCAGCCGGTCTCGAAAGCGAGCGGCTTGAAATGCATGCCCGGCGCGTTGAGGTTTTCATCTACACCGCGCTGGGTATGCACGCGATAGAAACCGCCGACGACGTAGCGATCGATCATGTAGACCACCGGTTCGGCAACGCCCTCATCGACGGTTTCAAAGGTCGGCACGCCTTCCTGGATGATCACCTCGGTGACCTGCAGACCTTCCTTGACCACGGCCATCTTGTTGCGCTGACGGCGGGAGAGCTCGCGCACTTCGCTGGCATCCTTCACCGTCATGATGCCCATGCCATAGGTGCCGGCGTCGGCCTTGACGACGACGAAGGGAGTCGCATCGATGGCGTATTCGCGGTATTTGACGCGGATGTGGTGGAGTAGCTTGTCGATATTTTCGGCGAGACATTCGATGCCTGCTCGCTGCTGGAAATCGATCTTGCCGCAGACGGCGAATTCTGGATCGATCAGCCAAGGATCGATGCCAATCAGCGCGGCGAACTCGCGCGCGATGCGCCGGTAGGCGGCGAAGTGCTGCGACTTGCGGCGCGTATGCCAGCCGGCGGAGAGAGGCGGGATGACGAATTGCTCGTGCAGGTTTGCCAGGATCGGCGGCACGCCGGCGGAAAGATCGTTGTTGAGCAGGATCGCGCAGGGATCGAAGCCCGTGTCGCTCGCGAGGCCGAGGCGTCGCCCCAGCCCGTCAGTGCCGGTCGAACCGAAACGCCGCAGCGGTTCGAGCGTCAGCGTCTGGCCATCGGGCAGACTGAGTGGGGTGGGCTGGCTGATTTCCGGCAACAGCGAGCCGATGCGCACGTTGAGCCCCGTATGGCGCAGGATGGCTGCCAGCCGCGCGACATTCATCAGATAGTATTGGTTGCGCGTGTGATTCTCGGGGATCAAGAGCAGGTTTTTCGCCTCGGGGCAGATCTTCTCGATTGCGCTCATCGCCGCCTGGACGCACAAAGGCAGCATCGCCGGGTCGAGGTTGTTGAAGCCGCCCGGAAACAGGTTGGTGTCGACCGGCGCGAGCTTGAAACCGCTGTTGCGCAAATCGACGGAAGCGTAGAACGGCGGCGAATGTTCGAGCCACTGGCCGCGCAGCCAGCGCTCGATGGCGGTCTCATTGTCGAGGAAGCGCTTCTCGAGCGTCAGCAGCGGGCCGGTCAGCGCCGTGGCGAGATGGGGAACCATGATCGACCATGTTACACCAGCGTATCCTCTGCCCGACTTGGCGTGCGGTCGTAGAATCGGCGCATCGAGAGGAGCCGCACCATGGATGGACACAATCCCCGGACATTCGAACTCACGGTGGCTGCCGACGGCGCCACAGGCCCAGGGCAGGGCGTCCTGGCCGCTTTCGTGCCCGCGACGGCCCACACGCCGCCGCTGGTGGCGCTGGCCTGCGATCCGCGCCATGATCCCGGCCGCACGATAGAGGAACTGGCACCCCACGCCATCGCGTGGTTGCGCGGCGAGCTGATGGATGCCGTCGCAGCCGCGGTATGGGTGGTGATCGACAACTACGGGCGCTTCTATCGCGCGACGCCCGAATCCTTCTCAGGAATCGGCGCCGGCATGGCACCGCTTGTTGCTTATGCGCCTTTCAGCAAGGGTTATGGCATCGACGCGTTCTACGCCGATATCGGCGCTCCGGGCGAGGCGGCGATCGAACTGCTCACTGCGATCGTCGAGCAGCCCAGCCAGAACCCGATGACGCCGCCGATGACCGAGTTCCTCGACGCGATCGAATCCCACGGCAATCTGCCGGCGCCCGGTATGATCTTCCACAAGGTCTCCGTGGCCGCCGAGGAAGGCGACGCGCGCCGGGTCGCCAGCATCATCCAGCCCGACCCGGTGATTTCGACGCTGGTGATCAATTACGCCAATGCGGCGCGTTTCGCCGCCAGCGGCAAGACCGCCTCGGTGCCGCAGGCGGTGACCCGGCTGGGTACCAGCTTCGTCAAGCGGGTGGTGTTCGTCGCCGACATGATGGCACGTTATCAGAAAGGCGCTTGTCCGGAATTCGATTATCGCGGCTTCTGGATGAATGCCGTCGCCACTGGCGCGGCGATGCGCGCACTGCTGCCCGAGTATGGCGTTCCCGCTGCTCGTGCCGACGACGCCTTCACCACGGGTCTGGTCGCCGGCATCGGCTGGCTCGCCGTCGCGGAGACCTATCCTGCCCTGATGACGCGCTACCTCGAGCGCTGTAAAGGCGCCGATCCGATCACCAAGGCGCGGGCCCAACGCGAGATCTTCCCCTGCGAGATCTGCAAGGTGTCCGAACGCTATCTGCAGCGTTTCGAGTTTCCCGAATGGGTATCCGCCGCGGCCGCCGGCCGCAGTGAAGTGGATCGCCAGTGGTACGACATCCTCGCGCGCGCGATCCGCATCGGCCAGGCGCTGGCGCCCTTCGAGTGTCTGGCGATCCCCACCACCGTGCCGGTTCCCGACGCCTGCCGCGCCGAATGGCAGAACTGGCAGGGCTTCGTCGCTTCGATCCGTTGATCCTCACCCGAAACCTCACTTTCGGCCGTGCCGGCCGCATGCTCGTCGCGGGCGCTTCGCTGCAATTACACCCGGGCTGGAAAGTAGGGCTCGTCGGCGCCAACGGCTGCGGCAAGTCGTCTTTTTTCGCCCTGCTGCGCGGAGAACTGCATGCCGAGGCAGGCGATCTCGACCTCCCGCCCGGCTGGCGCATCGGCCATGTCGCACAGGACACGCCAGCCCTGCCAACGCCGGCGCTCGAATTCGTACTCGATGGCGATACCGAGCTGCGCGACATCGAGGCGGAACTCCTCGATGCCGAAGACGCCCATGACGGCCACCGCATCGCCGAGTTGCATGCGCGGCTTGCGGACATCGGCGGTTATGCGGCGAAGGCGCGCGCGGCGGAGATTCTCGACGGCCTCGGCTTTGCGCAAGCCGATCACCAGCGGGCGGTGGCCGAATTTTCCGGCGGCTGGCGGGTGCGTCTGAACCTCGCGCGAGCGCTGATGGCGCGCGCCGATCTCCTGCTGCTCGACGAGCCGACCAACCACCTCGACCTCGACGCGGTGCTGTGGCTCGAAGGCTGGCTGAAGAGCTTTCCCGGCACGCTGATCATGATCTCGCACGACCGCGACTTCCTCGATGCCGTGGTCGACCACATCCTGCATATCGAGGCCGGCGCCATGAAGCTTTACACGGGGAACTATTCGGCCTTCGAGCGCAGCCGCGCGGAACGGCTCGCGCGGCAACAGGCGATGTATGAAAAGCAGCAGCGCGAGATCGCCCACCTCAATGCCTACGTCGAACGCTTCCGCGCCAAGGCCACCAAGGCGCGCCAGGCGCAGAGCCGGCTGAAGGCGCTGGCGCGCATGGCGCTGATCAGCGCCGCGCATGTCGATGCGCCGTTCCATTTCAGCTTTCTGGCGCCCGAAGGATTTTCCGATCCGCTGCTCTTGGTCGAGGCGGTGAAAGTCGGCTATGGCGGGACGGCACTCCTCGACCAGGTGAGGCTCACACTGCGTCCCGGCAGCCGTATCGGCCTGTTGGGCCGAAACGGCGCCGGCAAGTCGACGCTGATGAAACTGCTGGCGGGAGAGCTCCCGCCCCTGGCTGGCCGGCGGCTGGAAGGACGGCATCTGGTGATCGGTTATTTCGCCCAGCATCAGATGGAGCGCCTGCGGCCGGACGAGTCGCCCCTGCAGCATTTGATGCGGCAGGAACCGCAGACGCGCGAGCAGGAATTGCGCGATTATCTCGGTGGCTTCGACTTTCGCGGGCAGATGGCCGAGACACCCTGCGGCAACTTCTCCGGCGGTGAGAAGGCGCGGCTGGCGCTGGCGCTGATGATCCGCACGCGGCCGAATCTGCTGCTGCTCGACGAGCCGACCAACCACCTCGACCTCGAAATGCGCGAGGCGCTCACGCTGGCGCTCCAGGAAACCGAGGCCGCCGTGGTGCTGGTCTCTCACGATCGCCATCTGCTACGCACCACGGTCGATGAACTCTGGCTGGTGGCCGATGGCAAGGTGCAACCCTTCGACGGCGATCTCGACGACTATGCCGCCTGGCTTGCCGCGCGCCGCGCGGCGGCAAAGCCGGCAAGCGAAACAAAGCCGGCGACCAGTCAAGATGCCCGGGCGGCGAAAAAACAGCAGCAGGCCGAGCGGCGCCGGCTCGAAAAGGAAGCCGAGCGGCTCGAAAACGAACTCGCCGCCTGGCAGGCGGAAAAGTCGGCGCTGGCGGCACGGCTCGGTGACCCGCAACTCTATGCCGACCGCGCGTTGGCGGCCGAACTCGCGCGCCGCGACGCGGAACTTGCCGCGCAAATCGAGGCGGCGGAAGCGCGCTGGCTCGAAGTGCAGACGTTGCTCGAAACGTAAGCAGCCACGCACGATCAATCCGCCAAATGACTGGCAGCAGGCTCTCGTTCATCGCGCATAGCCTGCTGGCCATGGGAAAAACGCCTGAGCAGGGGGAAAACTCCAACATTGCGGCATTAATTAAATTTCAATATGCTTGGCATATATCCATGTTGCCATTAACGTTTTTGGAGGGCGGACCATGTTTGGCTCATCACGTAAAGAGATCGAGGCGCTACGGAGCGAGCTGTCTGAGACCCAAGGCCGCGAACGCGCGGCGCAGGAGCGCCTCGCCGCGCTCGAGGACCGGCTGGCTGCACTCGAGACGAAGTGTGCCGAAAAGCAGGCACGTATCGCCTTTTTCGAGGGCTTGGTCAAACACCTCTACGAGTTCGGTGAATCGACAAAATCGGTACAGACCACGATGGCCACCATGGCACAGGTGCTCCGCAGGGAAACCCGGGAGGTAGTCAAAGCCGCGGGCGAAACTGCCCATAGCCAGCAATCGGTGCACCGTTTAACCGAACACATCGATCGCCTGATCGAGCGTGCACGAGCGAGCGCCTTGGCCATCGATCAGTTGCACGAGCGCACGGCCCGTATCAATGGCATTGTCAAACTGATCAAGGAAATTGCTGATCAGACCAACCTGCTGGCTTTGAATGCCGCGATCGAGGCTGCACGCGCGGGGGAGCAGGGGCGCGGATTCGCAGTCGTGGCTGACGAGGTGCGCAAGCTCGCTGAGCGCACTACCGCGGCCACAGGGGAAATTTCTCAGTTGGTAGCGCATGTGCAGGAACAGGCGTCCCAAGCCAAACTGCAGTCGGAAGTCAATCCGGAAGAAATGAACGCGATCCAGCGAAACGGCGAAGAGGCCTTTGCCAGCATCGACGGGCTACTCGAAATATCGCGGGACATGACGCAGACTATCGCTGCCACGGCCCTGCGCAGCTTCATCGAGACGGCCAAGAAGGATCACTTGGTTTTCAAGATGGAGATCTATCTCGTCTTCCTTGGTATTTCCGACAAGAATCCAGAGGACTTCGCCAGCCATACCACCTGCCGGCTCGGCAAGTGGTATTACGAAGGAGATGGCAAGGCATGTTTCTCGCAACTGTCAGGCTATGGTGCTGTCGAGGCTCCTCATGTGCTTGTTCATCAGCATGGCCAAACGGCAGTGCAAGCCTATCGTGACGGTGATTATGCAAAAGGCCTCGCTGAGCTCGGTGCAATGGAAGCGGCCAGCAGGGAGGTGCTTCAGCATCTCGAAACCATGGCAATCGCCGGCGAACACGATCCCAGCACCCTCTGCGTCCAGGATTTGTAATTTGCAGCCGCCGTCCTCGACAGGGTGGTCGAGTAGAATCGCGGCTTTCATTTTTTCCGGGAGCCTTGGCCGTGCAACTCGTCTGTCTCGACCTCGAAGGGGTGCTCGTCCCCGAGATCTGGATCGAATTCGCCGAGCGCACGCGCATTCCCGAACTGCGTCGCACCACGCGCGACGAGCCGGATTACGACAAGCTGATGCGCTACCGGCTCGATCTGCTGCGGCAACACCAGCTCGGCCTGCCGGACATCCAGCAGGTCATCGCCGGCATGGGGCCACTGCCCGGCGCGAAGGAATTTCTCGACGCCTTGCGGCGCGACTATCAGGTGATCATCCTCTCCGACACCTTCTACGAATTCGCGATGCCGTTGATGATCCAGCTGGGCATGCCGACGCTGTTCTGCCACCGGCTCGAGACCGATGCCGCCGGCTTCGTCGCCGCATACCACCTGCGCCTGCCGAATCAGAAACAGGAGGCGGTCAAGCGCTTCAAGGAGCTCAATTTCCGCGTCATCGCCGCCGGCGATTCTTACAACGACACCGCGATGCTTGCCGAAGCGCATGCCGGTATCCTGTTCCACCCGCCGCAGAACGTCATCGCTGAATTCCCGCAGTTTCCCGTCGCGCTCTCTTATGACGCGCTGCGCAGCGAAATCGACCGGGCCGCAGCGAGGGTCGGCGATGTCTAGCGGCCGCTTTTACACGCTGGCTGCCTCCTGCCCGGACAAGAGCGGCATCATCGCCAAGGTGACCGGCTTCATCGCCGCCCATGGCGGCTGGATCACCGAATCGAACTTCCACTCCGATGCCATCGCCGGGCGCTACTTCATGCGCATCGAGGTGAGGGCCGACTCGCTGCCGTTCCTGCTCGCCGAGTTCCGCAGCCGCTTCGCGCCGATCGCGCAGGAACTCGACATGGACTGGAAGATCACCGACAGTGCGGTGAAAAAGCGCGTCGTGATCCTCGTCTCCAAGCAGGAGCACTGCCTCTACGACTTGCTGGCGCGCTGGCAGTCCAAAGAGCTCGACATCGAGATTCCCTGCGTGATCTCGAATCACGAGACCTTTCGCGGCTTCGTCGAATGGCATGGCATTCCCTTCCACCACGTGCCGGTGACGCCGGAGAACAAGCCGCAGGCCTTCGCCGAGATCCGCAGGCTTTACGAGGAATCGCGCGGCGACACGATGGTGCTGGCGCGCTACATGCAGATCCTGCCGCCTGAGTTCTGCAATTCCTATCCTGGCCAGATCCTCAACATCCACCACAGCTTCCTGCCGTCCTTCGTCGGCGCCAAGCCCTACCACCAGGCCTATGCCCGTGGCGTGAAACTGATCGGCGCCACCTGCCACTACGTGACCGCCGAGCTCGATCAGGGACCGATCATCGAGCAGGACGTGATCCGCATCGACCACTCCGACTCGCCCGACGACATGGTGCGCTACGGCAAGGACATCGAGAAAACGGTACTCGCGCGCGGTCTGCGCTACCATCTGGAAGACCGCGTGCTGGTGCATGGCAACAAGACGGTGGTGTTCAGATGAAAAACGGGCGCCGATGCCGGCGCCCGAAACCGCATGGGAAGCGGAGGGAGGGTAAAGGAGAGGTAAATCGATCAGTAGTGGTAGGCCGACTCGCCGTGGGCGGTGATGTCGAGCCCTTCGCGTTCCTCGTCCTCGGGCACGCGTAAGCCCACCAGCAGATCGACGATCTTGTAGCAGATGAAGGCGACCACACCCGACCAGACGATGACGGTGCCGACCCCCCAGAGCTGGCTGACGATCTGGGCCGCCATGTCGTACTCGCCGACGGCATTGGCGACGTAGTCATACACACCGGTGCCGCCCAAGGCCGGCGAGGCGAACACGCCGGTGAGGATCGAGCCGAGGATGCCGCCGACGCCATGCACGCCGAAGACATCCAGCGCGTCGTCCGCACCGAGCAGCTTCTTCAGGCCATTGACACCCCACAGGCAGATCACGCCCGCCAAGAGGCCGATGACGATCGCGCCCAACGGGCCGACGAAGCCGCAGGCCGGCGTGATCGCCACCAGCCCCGCGACCGCACCTGAGGCGGCGCCGAGCATCGAGGGCTTGCCCTTGAACAGCCACTCGGCGAACATCCAGGAGAGCGTCGCGGCGGCCGTGGCGAACAAGGTGTTGACCATCGCCAGTGCGGCGGTGCCGGTGGCTTCGAGGTTGGAGCCGGCGTTGAAGCCGAACCAGCCCACCCACAGCAGTGCGGCGCCCACCATGGTCAGGGTGAGGCTATGGGGGGTCATCGCTTCACGGCCGAAGCCGACGCGCTTGCCAACCAAGTAGGCGCCGACGAGACCGGCCATCGCGGCATTGATGTGCACCACCGTGCCGCCGGCGAAGTCGAGCGCGCCCTTGGCCCACAGGAAGCCGGCGCCGGCGAGCACCTTCTCGAGCGAGGCCGCATCGGTGATCGCATCCGGGCCATCCCAGTACCAGACCATGTGCGCCATCGGCAGGTAGCTGAAGGTGAACCACAGCACCGAGAACAGCAGCACGGCCGAGAACTTGATGCGCTCGGCGAAGCTGCCGACGATCAGCGCGGTGGTGATCGCGGCGAAGGTGGCCTGGAAGGCGACGAATACCAGCTCGGGGATGACGACGCCCTTGCTGAAGGTGGCGCCCACCGAGTCGGGCGTGACGCCCATCAGGAACAGCTTGTCGAAGCCGCCGATGAAGGCCGAGCCGCCGGTGAAGGCGAGGCTATAGCCATAGATCGCCCACAGCACGCTGATCAAGGCGAAGATGACGAACACCTGCATCAGCACCGAGAGCATGTTCTTGGCGCGCACCAACCCGCCATAGAACAGCGCCAGCCCCGGAATGGTCATCAGGATCACCAGAACGGTGGCCATCAGCATCCAGGCCGTGTCGCCCTTGTTGGGCGCCGGTGCGGCGGCGGGCGCTTCGGCTGGGGCGGCTGCGTCGGCCGACGGGGCGGCGACGGCTGCAGCCGCTGCCGTTGTGCCTGGCTCATCGGCCGCCAGCACGACACCCGAGATGCCGAGCAGACTGATGGCGGTGAGCAAGATTGCAAAAAGCTTCTTCATTTGGAATCTCCTTAGAGGGCATCCGTGCCGGTTTCGCCGGTGCGGATGCGGACCACTTGTTCGAGGTCGAAGACGAAGATCTTGCCGTCACCGATCTTGCCGGTGCTGGCGGACTTCTCGATCGCCTCGATCACCTGGTCGAGCATTTCGGATGGAATCGCGGCCTCGAGCTTCACCTTGGGCAGGAAATCGACGACGTATTCCGCGCCGCGGTAAAGTTCCGTGTGCCCTTTCTGCCGGCCGAAGCCCTTGACTTCGGTGACGGTGATGCCCGTGACGCCGACGGCGGAAAGGGCTTCACGCACCTCGTCGAGCTTGAACGGCTTGATGATGGCGGTGACGAATTTCATGACGATTCCTTTCAGAAGGTCTTGCTGAAGGTGAGGAGCAGTCGCGCCTTGCCGAGGTCCTTGTCGTAGGCGTTGCGATAGGGTTGGCCGACATCGCCCTTGGCGTTGGTATCGACATAGGCGAGCCCGATCGAGCCGAAACCGACGTCCTTGGTCACGCCGAGCTTCCAGTCGGTGTAGGAGGCATCAGCGAAGTTCTTGATTTTCTGGTGGCCGACATGCCCGTTGACGCCCCAGCCGTCGCCGAGGTCATAGCTGGCATTGAGTTCCAGGTAGCCGCTGCCGCGCGTTTTCTCGCCATTCGGTCCGACCCAGCCGAAGATGTGGCTGGAGGTGACATAGGAGTATTTCGCCGAGAGCCATTTCCAGCCGAGACCGACATAGACTTCGGTGGTGTCGGCTTTGGTAAAGCCGCTCGGGTAAGTGCCGGGATAGTTGTAGGTCAGCACGCCAACGTCGTAGCTGAAGTCGCCGGCGAAGCTGCCCTTGTAACCGCCATAGACGTCGAGCTCGAGGCTGGAGCTGATGCCGCCGAGATCGGAGAGCCAGGAGATGTTCGAACCCCAAATGCCGGCATACAACCCGCTGCTGTGGGCGTAGTCGAAGCCGCCTTGCAGGGCAGGCTTGCGGTTGGTCTGACCGATGCCGCGGTAGATGTATTCGGAGGCGAGCGTGATGTTGCCGGTAAAGCTGTGCTCGGGGGTCGGCGCCGGATCGGCGGCAGTGGCGACGAGCGGCAGGGCGGATGTGACGATGCCGGCGATGACGATTGCGAGAGGTTGGGTTTTCATCGTGGTCTCCAATGACAGGTGAAGGGAAAGTTTGCAGGGGCTTACTGCACTTCCCGTGCCAGCGTGGAAAAAACCAGCGGAATCAGTTAGTTACGCTGTAACATGGTAGGCCTGCCGCCGGTGTTGCCGTCCGTCTTGCACAAACTTGGCGCAGGCTGTTCCTGCCGTTGCACCGTGCCGGTGCTACACTCGAAGCGTCATCGATCGATAGACCGCCATCATGCTCGACCCAAAATTTCTCGAAGACATCAGTGGCAAAATTTCTGCGCTCATCGCCAAGACGCCGGCTGCCGACATCGAAAAGAACCTGCGCGCCCTCCTGACGGCGCAGTTCGCCAAGCTCGATCTCGTCACGCGCGAGGATTTCGAAATCCAGAAGGAACTGCTCGCTCGGGCGCAGGCGCGGCTGGCGCAGCTCGAAGCACGACTCGCCGAACTCGAAAGCCAGCGCAAGGCCGGATGAGTCTTGCGGTTCTGAAAAGCCGCGCACTGGCGGGTCTGGCCGCGCCCGAGGTCGCCGTCGAGGTGCATCTGGCCAACGGCCTGCCCTCCTTCACGCTGGTCGGGCTCCCCGAGATGGAAGTCAAGGAGGCACGCGATCGCGTGCGCGCGGCGATCCAGAACAGCGGCTTCGAGTTCCCCGCCAAACGCATCACGGTCAATCTCGCGCCGGCCGATCTGCCGAAGGAATCCGGCCGCTTCGACCTGCCCATCGCGCTGGGCATCCTCATCGCATCCAACCAGCTCGCGCCGCAATCGCTCGAAGAACACGAATTCGCCGGCGAGCTGTCGCTTTCCGGCGAGCTGCGGCCGGTGCGCGGCACGCTGGCGATGTGCCTGGCCGCCAAGGGGACCGGTCGAGCCTTCGTGCTGCCTGCGGCCAGCGCCGACGAAGCATCGCTCGTCAAGACGGCGACGATCCTCCCGGCGCGCACACTGCTCGAAGTCTGCGCGCATCTGACGGGTACCGCCCGGCTGACTTTTCACCAGAGTGCCGTCCCGCCAGCGCCGAGTTTCGCACCCGATCTCGCCGAAGTGAAAGGCCAGCTGCCGGCCAAGCGGGCGCTCGAAGTCGCGGCCGCCGGCGGGCATAGCCTATTGATGTCCGGCCCGCCGGGTTCAGGGAAATCCATGCTCGCGGCCCGCCTGCCTTCCATCCTGCCGCCGATGACGGAAGCCGAGGCGCTGGAGAGCGCCGCCGTGCATTCGCTCGCCGGGGGCTTCGACGTCTCGCGCTGGGGCCAGCGGCCGTTTCAGGCGCCGCATCACTCGGCCTCCGCGCCGGCACTGGTGGGCGGCGGCGCGACACCTCGGCCCGGCGAAATCTCGCTCGCCCATCACGGCGTGCTGTTCCTCGACGAACTGCCCGAGTTCGAGCGCCGGGTGCTCGAAGCTTTGCGTGAGCCGCTGGAGACCGGCCACATCCGCGTCTCGCGCGCTGCGCGGCGGGCGGAATTTCCGGCGCGCTTCCAGCTCGTCGCGGCGATGAACCCGTGCCCCTGCGGCTATTTGGGTAGCGAGCGCTGCCGCTGCACGCCGGAACAAATCGCCCGCTACCGGGGCAAACTCTCCGGCCCGCTGCTCGACCGCATCGACCTGATGATCGAGGTGCCGGCGGTGACCGAGGCGGAACTCGCCACGCGCGGCGGCGGCGAATCTTCGGCCGTCGTCCAGAAGCGCGTCGTCGCCGCGCGCGAGCGGCAGCTCGCGCGGCAGGGCAAGCCCAATGCGCTCCTTTCGCCCGACGAGATCGATCGTCATTGCCTGCCGGACTGCGCCGGCGCGGCGCTGCTCAAGCAGGCGATGGCGCGGCTCGACCTCTCGGCGCGCGCCTACCACCGCATTTTGAAAGTGGCGCGCAGCATCGCCGACCTGGCTGCTGATGAGATCGTCCGCGGCCCGCACGTCGCCGAGGCGATCCAGTACCGGCGCGGACTGGGCAGCTGAAAGTCGGCGCTGGCGGGACGGCACTCAGCCGGCCTGCCGGCAATGCGTCTCGCGCGCGAAGGGCACGACGGCGAGCGCGAGCGCCACGGCGGCGAACATCAGCCCGAAACCGGTCTGCCACGCCGCCGCGTCATAGAGGCGGACACCGTCGGACAAGGCGCCGTTCCAGTGTCTGTCGAGCAGCCAGCCGACCCCCGGCTGCAAGATGACGCCGCCGAGCAGTGGCCCCATGTTCACAACGCCGGAAGTCGTGCCCATCAAACGCAGCGGGACCGATTCCTTCGCCCAGGCAAAGCCGATGATGATGTTGCCCGAGGCGAAGCCGATGGTGACGAGCAGCGGCACCAGCAGCCACAGCGGCAGCGGCAGGAAGATCACCAGCGCCCAGCCGGCGAGGGCGACGGCGCCGCTCCCCAGGTAGAGCGGCTTGCGGCGGCCGAGCTTTTCTGACCAGTTGCCGAGCAGCGGACCGCCGAGCGCCCAAGCAGCCAGCAGCGTCGAGGTCACCGCCGCCGCGGCCTTGGGGTCGAGGCCATGCACTTGCTTGAGCCAGGGCACGCCCCAGAGGCCGCCGAAGGTCAGCACCGCCCCGGAGAAGCCGATCGGCGCCAGCATCAGCAGCCACACGTCACGGTAGCGCGCCACCGCGGCGAGGCTGGCGAGCGCCGGCAGCGGCGCGTGATGGGCCGCGTCACCTGGATGGTGACTCGTATACCCATGCTCGCTGGGGTCGTCGCGCACAGTGAGCCAGATTGCCACACACAACAGCGCGGCGAAGACGCCTGCACTGGCCATCACCGGGCGCCAGTCGAAGTTTTCCACCAACAGCCGCAGCGGCACCCCCGCCATGATGCCACCGGCCACGCCGAAGAACAGCGCCATGCCTGAAGCGAGCGCGTACTTCTGTGGCGGAAACCAGTGGCTCGCGAGCTTCAGCGTCGAGACGAAGGCGACCGCGACCGAGGCACCGACCAACAGGCGGCCGAAGGCCGCCCAGCCGAAGCTCGGCGCCAATGCGAACAGCAGGCTGCCGAAAGCGGCGATGCCGCTGCCGACCGCCAGCACGCGGCGCGGCCCGAAGCGGTCGGCCAGCACGCCGGTGGGAATCTGCATCGCCACGTAGGCGTAAAAGTAAAAGGCCGAGAGGTTGCCGAGCGCCGCGCCGCCGATGGCGAATTCCGCCATCAGTTGATCGGTCATCACCGCCGGCGCGACACGCTGGTAGAAGGCGAAGAGATAAAAGAGGGCGCCGAGCCCCCAGACCGTCCAGGCCAGGCGCAACGGGGGTGGATTCATCTGGCGAGCATCAGAGGGGGAAGGTATTGGCCCACCACAGCCGCGCACGCAATCCCCAAGAGGTCGTGTAGCCAAGGACGCGGAAGCGGATGTTGCCCGCGGGATCGACGACGAAATGGGCCGGCACCGCGCGCACCCCCCAGGCATCGGCGATGTTGCTGTCGTCGTCGGCAATGGCAGGAACTTGCCACCCGCGTTCGTCGAGGAATTCGGCAACCTCCTCGCGTTCGCCCGACTGCATCGCCACCGTGATCACCGGCCAATCGCGGGCCACGGCCTCGATATTGCCGGCATTGGCCTTGCAGACCTTGCACCAGGTGGCCCAGAACACCACCAGCCGTGCCGTGTCGCCAGCGCCGAGTTTCACCGTGCTGCCGTCGGTGCGCGTGCCGGCCAGCGGGGGCGCGACGCCGCTGGCGAGGCCGCTGTTCTGCCAGGTCGTGATCGCGGCGACGATACCGATCACGATCAGCGCTTCGAGCGCCCAGCGGCGCCAGCGTTTCGGATCGGCGAGCACGGCCCGCAGGGAGGATAGGCGAGGGATATTCATCAGCGCGCGATGTTACCGCGCAATGAGGCCTTCCTCGCGCAGCTGACTTCTTCAGTGCTTCCTCAGCACTGCTCCCAAGGGAGGCCCTCGAACCGCCAACCATTCAGCGTGCCGCGGTGGTGGTGGTCGTCGAGTTCGCCTTCGAAGCCGTGCAGCACGTTATAGACGCGGGTGAAGCCGGCCGCCTCGAGCGCGTTGCCGGCATCGACCGAGCGGTTGCCGGAGCGGCAGATCAGCACCACCGGACGGTCATGGACGTGGCCGGCGAGTTTTTTCACCTCGCCGACGAAGTGCGGGTTGATTTCCCAGTCCGGCCCGTCGTTCCAGGCCACATGCAAGGCACCTGCCGGATGGCCGACGAAGAGATATTCCATCTCGCTGCGGCAGTCGATGAACAATGCCTTCGGGTTGTCTTCCAGAAACTGGGCGGCTTCCTTGGGGGTGAGATGTTCCATGTCGTGCTCCTTTCCAATTGGGAACAATATAACTGATTCATCCATAAATCAATCATATGTCTGAGGGGCGACCGCCTGCCGTGCTAAAATCGAATGCAATTCAAATACTTCCATAACACTTCCCCATGCAGCCCGACCGTTCCCGCGAGCTGTGCGACCTGCTCGCGCAGCGCATCCTCATCCTCGATGGCGCGATGGGCACCATGGTGCAAAAGCATGGACTCGTTGAGGCCGACTATCGCGGCGAACGCTTTCGCGACCATGCGAAGGATCTCAAGGGCAACAACGACCTCTTGTGTCTGACGCGGCCGGACGTGATTACCGGCATCCACGCCGCCTATCTCGAAGCCGGCGCGGACATCATCGAGACCAATACCTTCAACGCCACGCGCGTCTCGCAATCCGAATACGGTCTCGAAGCGCTCGCTTATGAACTGAACGTGGCCGGCGCGCGGCTGGCGCGTGAAGTCGCCGACCGCTATTCGACCGCCGACAAGCCGCGTTTCGTCGCCGGTGTGCTGGGCCCGACTTCACGCACCTGCTCGCTCTCGCCGGACGTCAATGATCCGGGCTTTCGCAACATCAGCTTCGACACCCTCGTCGCCGATTACACAGAATCCGTACGCGGGCTCGTCGAGGGCGGCGCCGACCTCCTGCTCATCGAAACCGTCTTCGATACGCTGAACGCCAAAGCGGCGGTCTATGCGCTCGAAAATTTCTTCGCCGAGGCCGGCCGGCGCTGGCCGGTGATGATCTCCGGCACGATCACCGATGCCTCTGGCCGCACGCTCTCGGGCCAGACGGCGGAGGCGTTCTGGAATTCGCTGCGCCATGCGCGGCCGCTCTCGTTTGGCTTGAACTGCGCGCTTGGCGCGAAAGAATTGCGCCAGTACGTCGAGGAGATCAGTCATCTCGCCGACTGTTTCGTCTCGGCGCACCCGAATGCGGGCTTGCCGAATGCCTTCGGCGGCTATGACGAGACGCCGGAGATGCTCGCCGGCGAGATGGCGCAGTGGGCAAACGACGGCCTCCTCAACATCGCCGGCGGCTGCTGCGGCACGACACCCGAGCACATCCGCGCGATCGCGGCAGCCATGCGCGGTGTACCGCCGCGTCGCCCAGCACGATTGGTGCCACAGCTGCGGCTGGCGGGGCTGGAGCCCTGCAACATCGGCGCGGATTCGTTGTTCGTCAATGTCGGCGAGCGCACCAACGTCACCGGCTCGCGCGCCTTTGCCCGCATGATCCTCGAAGGCCGTTTCGATGCAGCCTTGCAGGTCGCGCGTCAGCAGGTCGAAAACGGCGCGCAGATCATCGACATCAACATGGACGAGGCGATGCTCGACGCCAAGGCGGCGATGGTGCGCTTTTTGAACCTGATCGCCTCGGAGCCCGACATTGCGCGCGTGCCGATCATGATCGACTCCTCGAAGTGGGAGGTGATCGAGGCGGGCTTGAAATGCATCCAGGGCAAAGGCATCGTCAATTCGATCTCGATGAAGGAAGGCGAGGCGAAGTTCCTCGAACAGGCGCGGAAAGCGCGGCGGCTGGGCGCCGCGGTGATCGTGATGGCTTTCGACGAAGCGGGTCAAGCCGACACCTTGCAACGCAAGATCGACATCTGCAAGCGGGCGTATGAGCTGCTCGTCGCCGACGGCTTCCCGCCGGAAGACATCATCTTCGATCCCAACGTCTTCGCGATCGCCACCGGCATCCCGGAGCACGACAACTACGCGGTCGATTTCATCGAGGCGACGCGCTGGATCAAGCAGAACCTGCCGCACGCGCACGTCTCGGGCGGCATCTCGAACGTCTCTTTTTCGTTTCGCGGCAACGAGCCGGTGCGCGCGGCGATCCACACCGTGTTCCTCTACCATGCGATCCGCGCCGGCCTCACCATGGGCATCGTCAACGCCGGGCAACTCGGCGTCTATGACGAGCTCGACCCGCTGCTTCGCGAGAAGGTCGAGGATGTCGTCCTCAACCGCAAGCCCGGCGCCGGCGAGGCGCTGGTGGAATTCGCGCAGACGGTGAAAGGCCAGGCGAAGGAAGAGAAACAGGACCTCGCCTGGCGAGACTGGCCCGTCGACAAGCGCCTCGAACACGCGCTGGTGAAGGGCATCACCGAGTTCGTCGTCGAAGATACCGAGGAATGCCGCGCCGCATACGCTGCCCAGGGCAAGCCGCCGCTGGCGGTGATCGAAGGGCCGCTGATGGCGGGCATGAACGTCGTCGGCGATCTCTTCGGCGCCGGCAAGATGTTCCTGCCGCAGGTGGTCAAATCGGCGCGCGTCATGAAGCAGGCGGTCGCGCATCTGGTGCCCTACATCGAGGAAGAAAAGAAGCGCACCGGCGCGGCGGCGAAAGGCAAGATCGTGCTGGCGACGGTGAAGGGCGACGTCCATGACATCGGCAAGAACATCGTCGGCGTGGTGCTCGCCTGCAACGGCTACGAGATCGTCGATCTGGGCGTGATGGTCGCGGCCGACAAGATCCTCAACACCGCGCAGGAAGTTCAGGCCGATGCGGTGGGGCTTTCCGGCCTCATCACGCCGTCGCTGGAGGAGATGGCGCATGTCGCCTCCGAGATGCAGCGGCGCGGTTTCACTGCGCCGCTCCTGATCGGGGGGGCGACGACGAGCCGCGCGCATACCGCGATCAAGATCGCGCCGAACTATCAGGGCACGGTGGTCTATGTGCCGGATGCCTCGCGCGCGGTGGGCGTGGTGACGAAGCTGCTCTCCGCAGATCAGGCGCAAAGCTACAAGGCCGAGATCGCCGCCGATTACGCCAAGGTGCGCGAACAGCATGCGGCGAAGCAGGGCGTGAAGCTCCTCTCGCTCGATGCGGCGCGGGCGAACCGCCTGCGGCTCGACTATGCGCCGTTCAAGCCGCGCCGGCCGGGCATTCGCCCACTGTGCAAAATCGATCTGGCGACGCTGGCGCGCTACATCGACTGGGGGCCGTTCTTCCAGACCTGGGACCTGCCGGGGCGCTACCCGCAGCTCCTCGATGATGCCAAGATCGGCGAGCAGGCGAGAAGCGTGTTCAACGATGCGCAGGCGATGCTGGAAAAGATCGTCAGTGAGAAATGGCTCACCGTCAACGCCGTGTTCGGCCTGTTCCCCGCCAACAGCGTTGGCGACGACATCGAGATCTATGCCGACGAGACGCGCAGCAAGGTTTTGATGACCTGGCATGGCCTCAGGCAGCAGCACGAGCGGCCGGCCGGCCAGCCGAATCTGTGTCTTGCCGATTTCATCGCCCCCAAAGTCGGCGCTGGCGGAAATGAAGACGTCCCGCCGGGCGCCGACTCACCTCGCAAAGTCGGCGCTGGCGGGACGGCACCCCTCGACTGGATCGGGGCCTTCGCCGTCACCGCGGGCCTGGGGATCGAGGCGAAGCTCGCCGAGTTCGAGGCGCAGCACGACGACTATCACGCGATCATGCTCAAAGCCCTGGCCGACCGGCTCGCCGAAGCCGCCGCCGAGTGGCTGCACGAGCGCGTGCGCATCGACGACTGGGGCTACGCGCGCGATACGGAACATGGCAAGCTCACACTCGACGACCTGATCGCAGAGAAATACCAGGGCATCCGCCCGGCGCCGGGCTACCCGGCCTGCCCCGATCACACGGTGAAGAAAGACCTGTTCGCGCTGCTCGATGTGCCGGCCCACGCCGGCATGACGCTCACCGAGAATTTCGCGATGACGCCGGCCGCCTCGGTGGCGGGTTTCTATTTCGCGCATCCCGCGGCAAAATACTTCGCGGTAACGAAAATTGGTCGCGACCAGCTTGAAGATTGGGCCAGGCGCGCCAATTACACGATCCAAGAAGCCGAAAAGTGGCTCGCCCCCCTGCTCTGACCCCGACTTTGGAGACATTCCCATGACTGAAGAAAACGACGGCCGCCTCTCCTTCAAGGAAGCGGTGGCCTATGTGATGCAGAAGCGCCAGGCCGCCTTCTGCGCGATGCCGGTATTCGGCGAAGTGACCGACGACGAAGAGCAGACCGCCGAAGGCGTGCGTATCTTCATCATCGAATATGACGGCGAAGGCGACTGGCAGCTCAGATTCATCGCCGGCCCGTTTTTCTCGAACGCCTATGCCGCGTTCGAAATCCTCGCCCCGGAGGAAGTGCCGGACAGCGTGAGGGAACTGCGTTTCCTGCCGACGCGCATCGACAGCCACTGGTACGACGAGCAGGTGCAGATCCTGCTACAGAAGCTGGTGCAGGCCAGCGGCATCCAGGCGCAGATGCCCGACTACGAGAGCATGCCGATGCGGCACGCCGAGGAGCAGGTGGTGTTTCCGGTCAATTTCATCGGCCGGGACAACGACGAAAAGACGCACTGATCAAATCCCCCAGACGACGGGTTTCCCCGCCGCGAGGGATTCTTCGAGCATCGCCAGGAGCGGCAGCGCGCGTTGGGTGAGCGAGACGCGCGGCCGCTCGCCGCCGCCCGGTTGCGTCTCGCTGCCCGGCTCGTCGGCCTGGACGAGTTGGAGGTGCGCTTCCCGATCTGCGGCGATCGCGGCCTTCAGCCGCGCGATCGCCTCCGGCAGCTGCTCGACGGTGATGATGCCCTGGTCGGTGGCCTCCTTGCCCATCAATTCCATCAGGCGTTTGGCGACATCGCCGAAATAGATCACATCGGCGCTGGCCTGCGACTTGAAGGTGACGATCATCGCAACAGTCCGTCAGTGGAATAGGCCAGATGCCCGGCCGTCAGCGTGTAGCGCACCTCGCCGCGCAGAGTGCGGCCGAGGAAGGGCGTGTTCTTGCCCTGGCTCTTCAGGCGTTCGCGCGTGACGGTGAATTCGGCGTGCGGATCGAAGATGCACAGATCGGCCACCGCGCCGGGAACGAGGGAACCACAGCCCTTGGTCAGACCGAGGATGCGTGCCGGCTCGGAGGTGATTTTGGCCAGCGCCTTGACGAGCCCGATGCCCTGCGCCTCGGCCCATTTCAGCGTCAAGGGCAGCAGCAGCTCGAGTCCGGTGGCGCCGGCTTCCGCCTGATCGAACGGAAGCTGTTTGGCATCGTCATCGACCGGCGTGTGATCGGAGACCAGCACATCGATGCTGCCATCGGCGAGCCCCGCCGCGAGCGCGTCGCGGTCGGCGGCGCTTCTCAATGGGGGATCGAGGCGCGCCATCGGGTCGAAATAGCCGATGTCCTCATCGCAGAGATGCAGGTGGTTGATGGTCACGTCGCAGGTCACGGGCAGACCGCCGGCGCGCGCGGCGCGGATCATTTCCAGCGCGGCGGCCGATGAGACACGTCGCACGTGGAGGCGCGCGCCGGTCGCGCGCGCCAGCTGTAGGATCGTCGAGAGCGCAACGGTCTCCGCCGCCACCGGAATGCCCGGCAGACCGAGGCGGGCGGCGACCGCACCATCGTGGGCGACGCCACCCTTGGTCAGATGCGCATCCTGCGCCTGCAGCCAGACCGGGAAATCGAAGGTCGCGGCATATTGCATCGCGCGCATCAGCACCTGGGTATCCACGATGGAAATGTTAGCCTGGCCGAAAGCGACGCAACCCGCCTCGGCGAGCTCGGCCATTTCGGTGAGGCGCTGGCCGGCCAAGCCGACGGTCAGCGCGCCGACCGGGTGCACCTGCGCGAAGCCCGGCTGACGCGCGCGATATTTGAGCATCTCGACCAGGCCCGGCTCGTCGAGCGGCGGGTCGGTGTCGGGCGGACAGACCAGCCGCGTGATGCCACCTGCCGCCGCGGCCGCCATCTCCGATTCGAGTGTCGCTTTGTATTCGAAGCCCGGTTCGCGCAAGCGCGCCGAGAGGTCGATCAGCCCCGGACAGACCACGCAGCCGGTCGCGTCGAGCACCGCTTCGGCGGAAAAGCCGCGCGGTGCCGTCTCACCCACGCCGACGATCTTGCTGGCGGCGATGAACACGCTGGCGGGCTGATCGAAGCCGCTCGCCGGATCGATGACGCGGCCGTTTTTGATTTCGATCTTCATTGTGCAGCACCTCCCCCCGCCAGCATGCTCATCACCGCCATGCGCACGGCGATGCCGAAGGTCACCTGCGGCAGGATCACCGCCTGCTTGCCGTCGGCGACGGCCGAATCGATCTCGATGCCGCGGTTCATCGGCCCCGGGTGCATGACGATCGCGTCGGGTTTGGCCAACGCCAGTTTCTCCGGCGTCAGCCCCCAGGATTTGAAGTATTCCTGCGGGGAGGGCAGGAGCGCGCCCTGCATGCGCTCGTTTTGCAGCCGCAGCATCATCACCACATCGACGCCGCGCAGGCCGCTGGCGAGGTCGTGGTGGACGGAAAGCGGTGCATGGGGAATCATCTGCGCCGCCGCGGTGGGCAGCAGGGTCTTCGGTCCGACCAGGCGGATGTCCGGCACGCCGAGCGTGGTGAGCGCATGGAGCTGACTTCTCGCTACCCGAGAATGCAGGATGTCGCCGACCACGGCGACAGACAGTTTCGTGAAATCCTTCTTGTAGTGGCGGATCGTGTACATGTCGAGCAGGCCCTGGGTCGGGTGCGCATGGCGGCCGTCGCCGGCATTCACGACATGGATGTGGTTACGCCCCGTCGCGGCGAGGTGACGCGCGATCAGGTAGGGGGCACCGGAGGAGGCGTGGCGGACGACGAACATGTCGGCCTGCATCGCGGCGAGATTGTCGACCGTGTCGAGCAGGCTTTCGCCTTTCGCTGCCGACGAGGTATTGATGTTGAGGTTGATCACGTCGGCGGAGAGGCGCTTGGCGGCGATCTCGAAGGTGGTGCGGGTGCGCGTCGAGTTCTCGAAGAACAGATTGAAGACGCTTTTGCCTCGCAACAGCGGCACCTTCTTCACCTCGCGCTCGGCCACCGTGGTGAAGGGCTCGGCGCGGTCGAGGATGTCGAGCAGGATCGCGCGCGACAGCCCTTCGAGGGTGATCAGGTGAATGAGCTCGCCGTGTTCGTTCAGTTGCGGATTGTCGTTGGTCATTTTTCCCCCAGGCAAAAGCGCAATTGCCCGTCCGCATCGCGCTCGAGGTCGAGGCTCTCGGTTGCGGGCAGGGGTTCGGGCAGTTTGAGGGCACACCAGGTGGGCGCGATCGGCAGCTCGCGGCCGCCGCGATCGACGAGCACGGCGAGATCGACGCGCCCCGGCCGGCCGTAATCGAACAGCTCGTTCAAGGCTGCGCGCACCGTGCGGCCGGTATAGAGGACGTCATCGACGAGGATGAGATGCGCCCCCTCGACATTTTCGGGCAGGTGCGAGGCGCGGCCGCCGGCCCGCAATCCGCTGCCGAGATGATGGTCATCGCGGTGGAAGGAAACGTCGAGGGTCGCCAACGGCGTGGCCAGGCCGAGGATGGCATGCAGGGCCTCGGCGATCCAGGCCCCGCCGGTATGGATGCCGACCAGCACGGAGGCAGGTGTGATGGCCGGCCGCATTTGCACGGCGAGGCGGTCGATCAGTTCAGAGACGGGAGGAATCTGCGGCATGTTGATTGAACCAGGCTTGCAGGATGATGGCGGCGGCTTCGGCATCGAGGCGCACCTTACGTTTGTCGCCGCTGTGCTGCGCTTCGGCTTCGAGGGAGCTGTAACGCTCGTCGGCGAATTCGACCGGCAGCCGGTAGCGCCCGGCGAGCTGGCGCGCGAAGCGCTCGCAGCGCGCAGCGAATTCATGGGGAACTTCGCGGTCGGCGTGGGCCGGCCGGCCGACGACGAGCCGCGCCGGTCGCCACTCATCGATCAACCGGTCGATGGCGGCGAAGCGCTGCGCATTGGCTGCGGCGTCGATCGTCGTCAGCGGCCGCGCGTGCGAAAGCAGGGTTTCGCCGATCGCGACACCAATGCGTTTTGCGCCGAAATCGAAGGCCATTACCGTTTCCGATTCCCGATCCCTCACAAGCTCTGACCTCTGATCCCTGACCTCTGACCTCTGTCAAGCATGACCGGCGACTTCGGAGAGCTGGCTGAAATCGATGCCCAACAGCCGCATCGCGGCGGGCAGGCGCGCTTCCGGCGGCAGCGAGAAGATGATGTCCGGTTGTGCGGCGACGGTCAGCCAGGCATTCTGCGACAGTTCCCATTCGAGCTGGCCGGGCGCCCAGCCGGCATAGCCGAGCGAAACCAGCACGTCGGCGGGTTCGCCCGTTTCGCTCATCGACTCGAGGATGTCGCGCGAGCTGGTCAGGGCGATCTCGCTGCTGACGATGAGCGTCGATTGCCACTGGCCGGCCGGCCGGTGCAGCACGAAGCCACGGTCGGTCTGCACCGGACCGCCGAAATAGACCGGCAGATTGCGATAGCGCTCCAGCCGTTCACCGCGCGAGAGCGGCACGCTGACACGCTCGAACAGCGTGCCGAGATCGATCTCGAGCGGCTTGTTGACGATGATGCCCAGCGCCCCCTCGGCATTGTGTTCGCACACATAGGTGAGGGTGCGCGCGAAATGCGGATCGGTCATCGACGGCATCGCGATCAGGAAGTGATTCGCGAGGCTGACGGGTTCGAAGTTGCTCGTGCTCATGGTCTTTGCCCATTGTAATCTCTCGCCATGGAAAAAGACTCGGTCGCCCTCGTCTGGTTCCGCCGCGATCTGCGCGACTTCGACCATGCGGCGCTATCTGCCGCCTTGCGTTCAGCCGGGAAGGTGTTTTGCGCGTTCGTCTTCGACACCGACCTCCTCGCCGGCTTGCCGAAGACCGATCGGCGGGTCGATTTCATCCACCGCGCGGTGCTGGAGCTCGATGCCGCACTACGGGCCAAGGGCGGCGGACTGATCGTCCGTCATGGCCGGGCCGTCGAGGAGATTCCCCGGCTCGCGGCAGCGCTCGACGTGGCCAGCGTGCATGCCAATCGCGACCACGAGCCGTTTGCCCGCCGACGCGATGCAGCCGTGGCGCAGGCGCTCGCGGCCGACGGCCGGCGCTTCGCGGATTACAAAGACCAGACGATCTTCGAGCGCGACGAGATTTCGACGCGCGAGGGCAAACCGTTTTCCGTCTTCACCCCCTACGCGCGGGCCTGGCGGGCGAGATTGACGCCGCTCGATCTCGCCGAGCACGATTGCACGCCCAAGCCGGGACAGCTCGCCTTCCCCGGTGCCGTCCCACCAGCGCCGACTTTGCAGGAAATCGGTTTCGCACCGACCGACTTGAAGATTCCCTGCGGCATGAGCGGTGGCGAGCGGCTGTGCGAGGATTTCCTGACGCGCATCGACCGCTATCACGCCACGCGTGATTTCCCCGCCGTCAAGGGCGTTTCCTATCTGTCGCCGCACCTGCGCTTCGGCACGGTGTCGATCCGGCGTCTGGTCGCCTTGGCGCGGGAACGCAGTCTGACCCCTGACGGCGCGGGCGCCGCAGCCTGGCTCAGCGAGTTGATTTGGCGCGAGTTCTACCAGATGATCCTCTGGCAGCGTCCCGATGTCGTCACGCACTGTTTCAAGCGCGAATTCGACGCGCTGGCCTGGGATGAAGCGCCCGAGTTGTTCGCCGCCTGGGCCGAGGGACGCACGGGCTACCCGCTCGTCGATGCGGCGCAAAGGCAGCTCTTGCAAACCGGCTGGATGCACAACCGTCTGCGCATGATCTCGGCCTCCTTCTTGACCAAGGACCTCGGCATCGACTGGCGCTTGGGCGAAGCCCACTTTGCGCGTTGGCTGCTCGACTATGAACTGGCCAGCAACAACGGTGGCTGGCAGTGGGCGGCAGGCACCGGCTGCGATGCGCAGCCGTGGTTTCGCATCTTCAATCCGGTGACGCAATCGCAGAAATTCGACCCGCAGGGGAAGTTCATCCGTCGCTATGTGCCGGAGCTGGCTGATGTTCCGGACGAGTTCATCCATGCCCCGTGGAAGATGCCGACACCGCCGGCCGCTTATCCGGCGCCGATCGTCGATCACGCGGCGGCGCGGGCGCGCACGCTGGCACGTTTTGGCCGGCTGCGCGCGCCCGTTTGACACGGGCCTTTCGGTTACAATCGGCGCAACCCTGCCGCGCGCCGTATTCACCTGCCATGCCCCACGCCATCCCCCCCGTCGTCATGAGCATCGCCGCATCCGATCCGACCTGCGGGGCCGGACTGCAGGCCGATCTGCTCACGCTCGCCGCGCACGGATGCCAGCCGGTCACCGTCGTGACCGCGCTCACGGTGCAGGACACGGTCGGCGTCGAAGACATGCTGCCGCTCGATGCCGAATGGGTAGCGGCCCAGGCGCGGGCGTTGCTCGAAGACATGCCGGTGGCCGCCTTCAAGCTCGGGTTGCTCGGCAGCGTCGAGGCAATCGCCGCGGTGGCCGAGGTGCTCTCGGATTATCCCGATACGCCGGTGGTGTTCGATCCGGTGCTGGCCTCCGGCCGCGGCGATGCCTTCGCCGATGAGGATGCCGTCGATGCGATGATCGAGCTGATCCTGCCGCTCGCCGACATCCTGACACCGAACAGCCTCGAAGCGCGGCGGCTGGCGCAGGAGCTCGGTCCGGCGACGGCGGATCTGTCGGAATGCGCGCGCCGCCTGATCGATGCCGGCAGCCGGTATGTGCTGGTCACCGGCACACACGAGCCGGGCAGCTGCGTCGTGAATACCCTCTATGGCTCACATGGTCCGGTGCAAAGCTGCCGGTGGGAACGCCTGGCCGGCAGCTTCCACGGCTCGGGCTGTACGCTCGCCTCGGCGATCGCCGCGAATCTCGCCTGGGGGCAAACGATGCCGGATGCGGTGCGCACGGCGCAGGAATACACTTGGCAGAGTCTGGCCGCGGGTTTCCGGCCGGGCATGGGCCAATATGTGCCCAACCGGCTGTGGCGCAGCGCGTTCCGGCCGGATGATCCCACGGCGGAGGTCGACTATGTCTCACTCGACGGAAGGTGAGCTGGCGCTCTCCGGCGTCTATGCGCTGACGCCGGACGACAACCTGCTGCCGCGCCTCCTGGCGCTGGTCGAAAGCGCTCTCGCCGGCGGCGTGCGTTGGGTGCAGTATCGCAACAAGATGGCGCCGCCCAGTCTGCGCCGCATCGAGGCGAGTGCATTGCTCAAAGTCTGCAATGCCCATGGCGCGAAACTGATCATCAACGATGACGTCTGGCTGGCGGTCGAGATCGGCGCCCACGGGGCTCATGTCGGCCGCGATGACCTGCCGGGCGGCAGTTTGGAGACGGCGCGCAATGCGCTCGGCCCGAACCGCATCCTCGGCGTCTCCTGTTACGACGACCTGGCGCGCGCCGAAGTCGCGGTGGAGGCCGGCGCCGATTACATCGCCTTCGGCAGCCTGTTCCCCTCGGTCAGCAAACCGCAGGCGACGCGCGCCTCGCTCGAGGTGATCCGCGAGGCGAAACGACGTTTTTCGGTGCCGGTGGTGGGCATCGGCGGCATCACGACGCAGAATGCCCGCCAGGTGTTCGAGGCCGGCGCCGACATGATCGCCGTGCTCTCCGATCTGTTCGACGCGATGGACATCAGGAAGCAGGCCGAAAAATTCCATCAGCTGTTCAAGGAACACCGTTCATGACTACCCGCAACGAAGCACTGTTCGCCCGCGCCCAAACCACCATCCCCGGCGGCGTCAATTCCCCCGTGCGCGCCTTCCGCTCGGTAGGCGGCGTGCCGCGCTTCTTCACGCGCGGCGAAGGCGCCCATGTCTGGGATGCCGACGGCAAGCGCTACATCGATTACGTCGGCTCCTGGGGACCGCTGATCCTGGGTCATGCCGATCCCGACACGGTACGCGCCGTGCAGGAAGCCGCCGCGAAGGGGCTCTCTTTCGGCGCGCCGACCGAAGCCGAGATCGAGCTCGCGGAGCTGTTGGTCTCCCGCGTGCCGAGCCTGGAGATGGTGCGCCTCGTCTCCTCGGGCACCGAGGCGACGATGAGCGCGATTCGCCTCGCGCGGGGTTTTACCGGCCGCGACATGCTGGTGAAATTCGAAGGCTGCTACCACGGCCACGCCGACAGCCTGCTGGTCAAGGCCGGCTCCGGCATGCTCACCTTCGGCAACCCTTCTTCGGCCGGTGTGCCGGCGGATCTCGCCAAACACACGCTGGTGCTCGACTACAACGATGCGCAGCAGCTCAGCGACGCCTTCCGCCAGCATGGCAACGAGATCGCCTGTGTGATCGTCGAGCCGGTGGCCGGCAACATGAACCTCGTCGCGCCCAAGCCCGAGTTCCTGGCGACGATGCGCGCGCTGTGCACGCAATACGGCGCGGTGCTGATCTTCGACGAAGTGATGACCGGCTTTCGCGTCGGGCCGCAATCGGCGCAGGGGCTCTACGGCATCACGCCCGATCTGTCCACCTTCGGCAAGGTGGTGGGCGGCGGCCTGCCGCTGGGCGCCTTCGGCGGCCGGCGCGAGATCATGGAAAAGATCGCCCCGCTGGGGCCGGTCTATCAGGCCGGCACCTTGTCCGGCAATCCTCTGTCGGTTGCCGCCGGGCTGGTGACGCTGAAGAAGATCGCCGCGCCGGGGTTCTTTGAAGGCTTGAGCGCGAAGACGAGTGCGCTCGTTACCGGGCTCGTCGCGGCGGCGAATAAGCATGGCGTGACGTTCTCTGCCCAGTCGGTCGGCGGCATGTTCGGCCTTTATTTCGCCGCCACGCCGCCCACTTCCCATGCGGAAGTGATGGCCTGCGACCGGGAGGCTTTCAATCGCTTCTTCCACGCCATGCTCGAAAAAGGCGTCTATCTCGCCCCTTCGGCCTTCGAGGCGGGCTTCGTCTCTGCCGCGCACACGGAAGCCGACATCGCGGCGACGGTGGCGGCGGCCGAGGCGGTGTTCGCCGGTCAGTGAAATTCGGCGCTGGCGGGACGGCACACAGCCATATGTTCAGCCTGACGCGCTACTTCTCGACCCTGTCCTTCATCTTCATCGCCCTGGCAGGCGGCCTGGTGGGCGCATATTTCGAGAGCGAAGCGGTGCGCAACGCCGTGTTCGCGGTGCTGACGCTGCTGTTCCTGTTCCAGCTGCTGGTCGTGCGCCGCGCGCAGGGGATTCTCGATCAGCAGAGCCGGGCACTCGAAGCGGCGAACCGCGAGCTCGATGACCGCGTCAAGCAGCGCACCCGTGAGCTGGAGGCCGAAGTGATCGAACGACGCAATGCCGAAGCGCGTCTCGATCATCTCGCCCACCACGATCCGCTCACTGGCCTGCCGAACCGGCTGATGTTCATCGAGACCCTGAGGCACAGCCTCGCGCTGGCCGCACGGGGCAAGCGTCGCCTCGCGGTGCTGTTCATCGATCTCGACCGTTTCAAGGAGGTCAACGACACGCTCGGCCACGGCGTGGGCGACGAGCTCCTGATCGCCGTGGCGCATCGTCTCGCCGGTCATCTGCGCAGCTCGGACACGCTGGCGCGGCTGGGCGGCGACGAATTCGTCTGCATCCTCGAAGATGTCAATGATTCCGCTGAAGCCGGGCGTGTTGCGGAGAAACTGCTCGGGCTGCTCGCCCAGCCGTTCGACATCCTCGAGCACGAGCTGTTCGTCTCGGCCAGCATCGGCATCTGCCTCTATCCGGACGATGGTACCGACGTGGACACGCTGGTGCGCAATGCCGACACGGCGATGTATCAGGCCAAGGCCATTGGTCGCGGCTGCAGCCATTTCTATTCGCCGGAAATGACCACCTACGCGCGTGAGCGCAACCGTCTCGAAGCCCTGTTGCGTAAGGCCATCGAGGCCAACGAGCTGGCCGTGCATTACCAGATGAAAGTCTCGCCCGACGGCCGGCCCACCGGCGCCGAGGCGCTGCTGCGCTGGTACAGCGCCGAGCTCGGCGAGGTTGCCCCGGTGCGCTTCATCCCCCTCGCCGAAGAAACCGGCATCATCGTGCCGCTCGGCGAATGGATCCTGCGCCAGGTGTGTCGCCAGATGGTCGCCTGGCGCGCAGCCGGGCTGGCGATTCCGAAGGTGTCGGTGAACCTCTCGGTGAAGCAGATCGAGCGCATCGACATCGTCGCCCTGGTGCGCACGGTGTTGGCCGAGACCAACCTCGATCCGGCCGCGCTCGAACTCGAGATCACCGAATCGGTGATCATGAACATCGGCAACGTGTTGTCGATCCTCGACAGACTGCATGGCCTGGGCGTGCATTTGGCGATCGACGATTTCGGCACTGGCTATTCATCGCTGTCTTATCTCGGCAAGCTGCCGGTCAATACGCTGAAGATCGACCGTGCCTTCGTCACCGGCATCGGCGGCCGCGGCGACGACGAGGCAATCATCCGCACCATCCTGTCGCTGGCCCGCAGCCTCGGCCTGACCACCGTGGCCGAGGGTGTCGATCAGGCCCATCAGGTCGACTTCCTGCGCCGGCTCGGCTGTGACGAGATTCAAGGCTATTATTTCAGCCAACCCCAGCCGGCCGATGCCTTCGTCGCCCACTGGCGGCGCCTTTCCGGCTGAAATGGAACCCAGGCCACCGGGGTGCCGTCTTACTACCGCCGAGTTTCACGATCTCATTCCAAAGTTCGAGTCCATGAACCCATTGCTGCGCCGTAGCCTCATTGCGTTCGTCATCATTGCCCTCGCCAGCGCCGCTGGCTGGTGGTTCACGCGACCAAAGCCGATCCCGGTGCGGCTCCATACCGTCGCCACGGGCAAGGTCGAGGCCACGCTAGCCAACACACGCGCCGGCAGCATCGAATCCTGCCAGCGCACCAAGTTGTCGACCATCCTCGGCGGGCGCATCGAATATCTCGGCGTCAAGGAAGGCGACCGGGTCGAAGCCGGCCAGGTGCTGATGCGCTTATGGCGCGACGACTTGTCGGCGCGCGTGCAGGTCGCCGAGGCGCAGCTCGCCACTGCGCAAAGCCGCGCCAATGAAGCCTGCACCGTCGCCGACAACGCGGAGCGCGAAGCGAGCCGTCAGGAAACGCTGGCGGCCAAAGGCTTCATCTCCACCTCGCGCGCCGAGGCTGCGCGCACCGAGGCCAAGGCGCGACGCACCGGCTGCATCAGCGCGAGGAAGGACATCCAGACCAGCGAACGCCAGCTCGCTGCGGCGCGCGCCGATCTGGGGCGCACCGTGATCGTCGCGCCCTTTGCCGGCACGGTGGCGAAGATCGTCGGCGAGGTCGGCGAATATTCGACGCCTTCGCCGCCGGGCGTGCCGACGCCGCCGGCGATCGACCTGATCGATGACTCGTGCCTCTATGTGAAGGCGCCGATGGACGAGCTCGATGCGCCGAAGATCAAGCCGGGGCAGGCCGTGCGCATCCGTCTCGACGCCTATCCGAACCGTACTTTCTCCGGCCACGTGCGGCGCATCGCGCCGTATGTGACGGCGGTCGAGAAGCAGGCGCGCACCGTCGATGTCGAAGTCGATTTCGATACGCCCGACGAGGCGAAGGGTCTCTTGGTCGGCTACAGCGCCGACGTCGAAATCCTGCTCGAAGCCCGCGACGACGTGTTGCGCATTCCCACTGCCGCGCTGCAGGAAGGCAACCGCGTATTGGCAGTCGATGCCGAAGATCGGCTGGAAGCCCGGCAGATCAAGCCGGGGCTGGCCAACTGGGAATGGACCGAAGTGCGCGAAGGCTTGAGCGCCGGCAGCCGCATCGTGCTCTCGCTGGAGAAGGAAGGCATCAAGCCCGGCGCGCACGTCGTCGAAGAATCCGCCGCCGGGGGCAAGTGATGCCCTTGATCGAGCTCTCCGGCATCGAGCGCGTCTTCCGCCTCGGTGACAGCGAAGTGCATGCGCTGGCGAACCTCGATCTCGTCGTCGAGGCTGGCGAATACCTCGCGGTGATGGGCACCTCGGGCTCGGGCAAATCGACGCTGCTCAACCTGCTGGGGCTGCTCGATCGGCCGAATGCCGGCACTTACCGGCTCGAAGGGCGCGACGTCACGACGCTCTCCGCCGACGAGCGGGCACGCGTGCGGCGCGAGAAGATCGGTTTCGTGTTCCAAAGCTTCCATCTCGTGCCACGGCTCACGGCGGCCGAGAACATCGCGCTGCCGCTGATGCTCGCCGGCATCCCGCCGGCCGAACGCACGCAACGCGTCGATAAAGCGTTGGTGGATTTCGGTCTCGCCAACCGTGCCGATCATCGGCCCGACCAGCTCTCCGGCGGCCAGCGCCAGCGCGTTGCCATCGCGCGCGCGACGATCATGCGGCCGGCACTGATCCTCGCCGACGAGCCGACCGGCAACCTGGATCACGCCACCGGCAGCGAGGTGGTCCAACTGCTCGAGACGCTCAATGCCAATGGCGTGACGCTGATCATGGTCACCCACGATGCCAGCCTCGGCGCCCGGGCGCGGCGACGCATCGTGATGCAGGACGGGCGCAAGATCGTCGATGAAACCGGCTGACACGCTGCGCTTCGCCACGCGGGCCGCGACCGGCTATCCGCTGCGCACCTTACTGATGGTGCTGGCGATGTCGATCGGGGTGGCCGCCGTGGTGGTGCTCACCGCGCTGGGCGATGGCGCGCGCCGTTACGTCGTCAATGAGTTCGCCTCGCTCGGCAGCAGTCTGGTGATCGTCCTGCCGGGACGTTCCGAGACCGGCGGCTTCAATCCGGTGAATGCGATCACCAGCACGCCGCGCGATCTGACCGTCGAGGACAGCCAGGCGCTCACGCGTGCGCCGGCGGTGCTGCGCTCTGCACCGATCGCCGTGGGCACCTCGGAAGCCGTCTGGAACGGCAAGCTGCGTGACGTGACGCTCGTCGGCACCAGCGCCGATTACCTGAAGCTTCGGCGCATGGCGCTCGCCCAGGGCCGTTTCCTGCCTGCCGAGGAACCGAATGCCGCGGTCGCGGTGATCGGCGCCAAGATCCAGACGGAACTGTTCGGCGCCACGCCGGCGATCGGCCAGGTGCTGAGGATCGGCGACCGGCGCGTGCGCGTCATCGGCGTGCTGGCGCAAAGCGGTCAGGGGCTGGGCATGAACGCCGACGAGATCGTCATCCTGCCGGTGGCGGTGGCGCAGGCGATGTTCAACTCGAACACGCTGTTCCGCATCCTCGTCGAGGCGAAAGACCGCTCGCTGATCGAGCAGGCGAAGGTGCAGACGCGCGAAATCCTCAAGGCGCGCCACGACGGCGAGGAAGATGTCACCGTCATCACCCAGGATGCAGTGCTGAAAACCTTCGACCGCATCCTGTCTACGCTCACCTATGGCGTGGCCGGCATCGCGGCGATCAGCCTCGCCGTGGCCGGTATCCTGGTCATGAACGTGATGCTCGTCGCGGTGACGCAGCGCACCGCCGAAATCGGTCTGTTGAAAGCGCTCGGCGCCGAAGGACGGGCGATCCGCAACCTCTTCCTCGCCGAAGCCGCGCTGCTTTCCGCCGCCGGCGCCGTAGCCGGTTATCTGCTCGGTGTGGCCGGCGCCTTCGCGCTGCGCACCGCCTTGCCGGTGCTGCCGGCCTATCCGCCGAATTGGGCGGTGGTTGCTGCGCTCATCACCGCGCTCGTCACCGGACTGCTGTTCGGCGTGCTGCCGGCGAACCGCGCCGCGCGGCTCGACCCGGTCGAAGCCCTGATGAAACGCTGATCATGCTCGCCCGCGACCTCTTCAAGCTCTCGGCGCGCGCGCTGCTTGCCCATCGCATGCGCAGTTTTCTCACGCTGCTCGGCATCGCCGTCGGCATTGCTGCGGTGATCCTGCTCACCAGCATCGGCGAGGGCGTGCATCGCTTCGTGCTCGAGGAATTCACCCAGTTCGGCACCAATGTCATCGAGATCGCGCCGGGCAAGACCAAGGCCAGCGGCGGGCCGGGCGGCTTGCAGACGACGGTGCGGCTGCTGACGCTCGAGGATGCCGAAGCGCTCGGGCGCCTGCCGGGGATCGTCGCGGTGACGCCGAACGTCTGGGGCAATTCGGAAGTGGCGGCGAACGGCCGCCTGCGTCGCACCACGGTGCAGGGCGTCGGCCCCGGCACGCTGGAAATCATGAAGATGACGATGCAAAGCGGCAGCTTCCTGCCGGCCGAGGATCTCGAACATGCCCGCCCGCTCGCCGTGCTCGGGCCGAAGCTCAAGCAGGAACTGTTCGGCAGCGACAATGCCTTGGGACAGCGCCTGCGCATCGGCGGCATGCAGTTTCGCATCATCGGTGTCGTCGCGCCGAAAGGCCAGTTCCTCGGCATGGATCTCGACGACACCGTGTTCATTCCCACCGCGCGGGCGCTGGAACTCTACAACCGCGAGGGGCTGATGCGCATCCATCTCACCTATCGCGAGGGCCTCGCCGCCAATGACGTCGCCGCAAGCGTCAGGTCGGCGCTGGCGGCACGGCACGGCCGCGAGGATTTCACGCTGACCACACAGGAGGACATGCTGCGCACGCTCTCCAAGATCCTCAACGTGCTGACGCTGGCGGTCGGCGCCCTGGGCGGCATCTCGCTCCTGGTCGGTGCGGTGGGCATCGTCACGATCATGACGATCGCGGTGACCGAACGCACCAACGAGATCGGCCTGCTGAAAGCGCTCGGCGCCCGCGAGCGCACCATCCTCGGCATTTTCCTCGCCGAGGCAACCGCGCTCGCCGCCATCGGCGGTCTGCTCGGTCTCGTGCTCGGCATCGGCATCGCCCAGCTCGCCCACCTCGCTTTCCCGGCCTTGCCGGTGCACACGCCCTTGAGCTTCGTGATCCTGGCCGAGACGGTGGCCGTCGCCATCGGCCTCATGGCCGGCGTGCTGCCGGCGCGCAATGCCGCCCGGCTCGATCCGGTCGAGGCGCTCAGGGCGGAGTGAATCGACTCAGTGCGCCTCGTCCCAGTTGGCGCCGACGCCGACTTCGGCGACGAGCGGCACGGCGAGCTTTGCCACCCCGCTCATCAGCTTCGGCAGGGCCTCTTTCACGACTTCGAGCTCGTCTTCCGGCACTTCGAGCACCAGCTCGTCATGCACTTGCAGGATCAGGGCCGAGCGCAGCTTCTCCGCATCCAGCCAGTTTTGCACGTTGATCATCGCCAGCTTGATCAAGTCCGCCGCGGTGCCCTGCATCGGCGCGTTGATCGCCGCGCGTTCCGCAGCCTGGCGGCGTCCCGGGCTGCCGGAGCGAATCTCCGGCAGCCACAGCCGCCGGCCGAACACCGTCTCGACGAAGCCCTGCTCGCGCGCCTGGGCGCGGGTCGTCTCCATGTAGCGCGCCACACCAGGGTAGCGGGCGAAATAGCGGTCGATATACGCCTGGGCCAATCCGCGTTCGACGCCGATCTGCTTGGCGAGCCCAAAGGCGCTCATGCCATAGATCAGGCCGAAGTTGATCGCCTTCGCGGCGCGGCGCTGCTCGGCAGTCACTTCGAGCGGTGTCACGCCGAACACCTCGGCCGCGGTGGCGCGGTGGATGTCTTCGCCGCGCGCGAACGCGTCGAGCAGACCGGCATCGTTGGAGAGATGCGCCATGATCCGCAGCTCGACCTGCGAATAGTCGGCGCTGACCAGACGGCATCCCGGCGGGGCGACGAAGGCGGCGCGGATCTTGCGGCCCTCCTCGGTGCGGATCGGAATGTTCTGCAGGTTGGGGTCGGAGGAGGCGAGCCGCCCGGTGACGGCCACCGCCTGCGAATAGCTCGTATGCACGCGGCCGGTGGCGGGATTGACCATCTTCGGCAGCTTGTCGGTGTAGGTGCCTTTCAGCTTGGCGAGCGTGCGGTGTTCGAGCAGGCGCTTGGGCAACGGGTAATCCTCGGCGAGTTTGGCGAGCACTTCCTCGTCGGTCGAAGGCGTGCCCGAAGGGGTTTTCTTCAACACCGGCAGGCCGAGACGCTCGAAGAGGATTTCGCCGAGCTGCTTCGGCGAGTTGAGGTTGAAGGGGCCGCCGGCGAGCTGATGCGCTTCGGCTTCGATTTCCAGCAACCGGCGGCCGAGCGCGTCGCTTTGCGCGGCGAGCGCGGCCGTGTCGATCAACACGCCGTGACGCTCCATGCGGAAGAGGATGGCCGCGACCGGCAACTCGATGTCGCGATAGACATGGGCGAGCTTGCCTTCCGCCCGTAATCGGGGGGATAGCACGCGATGCACGCGCAGCGTGACGTCGGCATCCTCGGCGGCATAGGCGGTGGCGCGTTCGAGCGGCACCTGCGCGAAGGAGATGCGGCCGGCGCCCTTGCCGGTCACCTCGTCGTAAGCGATCGTCGCGAGCCCGCAATGACGTTTGGCCAATGCGCCGAGCTCGTGCGATTCGTGCGCCTCGAGCACATAGGATTCGAGCAAGGTGTCGTCATGCACGCCACGCAGGTCGATGCCATGATTGGCCAGCACATGGCAGTCGTATTTGAGGTGCTGGCCGAGCTTCTTGTGCTGCGCCGATTCGAGCCAGGGCCGCAATTTCTCCAGCGTCGCTTCGAGCGGCAATTGCGCCGGTGCGCCGGCATAAGCGTGAGCGAGCGGCAGGTAGGCGGCCTCGCCCGGCGCGATGCAGAAGGAGAGGCCGACGAGGCGGGCCGCGAGCGGATCGAGCGCGGTGGTCTCGGTGTCGAAGGCGACGAGCTCGGCGCTCATGATGCGCGCCAGCCACGCATCGAGCTGCGCCTCGGTGAGGATGCATTCGTAAGCCGAGCGGTCGGGGTGGGTGGGATCGGACGGCACCGGCGTGGGTGCCGTCCCACCAGCGCCGACGTTCATGTTGTCCAGCTCGCGCAGCCAGCTCTTGAAGTCGAGTTCGGCGTAGAGCGCCCTGAGCTTGTCGACGTCCGGCGCGGCGGGGGTGAGATCGAGCGGCGGCAGTTCGAGATCGCAGCGCACCGTGACGAGTTTCTTGCCCAGCGGCAGGAAGTCGAGATGCTGGCGGAGATTCTCGCCGACCACGCCCTTGATTTCGTCGGCATGGGCGATGACGCCGTCGAGCGAGCCGTATTGCTGCAGCCATTTCGCCGCGGTCTTCGGCCCGACCTTGGCGACGCCCGGCACGTTGTCGACCGTGTCGCCGACGAGCGCCAGAAAGTCGACGATGCGCTCCGGCGGCACGCCGAATTTTTCCTCCACGGCCGCGACGTCGAGCTTTTCGTTCGTCATGGTATTGACCAGCGTGATGTGGCGATCGACGAGCTGGGCGAGATCCTTGTCGCCCGTCGAGATGACGCAGTCCTCGCCATGTGCCGCGGCTTGACGGGCGAGCGTGCCGATCACGTCGTCGGCTTCCACCCCTTCGATGCACACGAGCGGCCAGCCGAGCGCGCGGATCAACGCGTGCAGGGGTTCGATCTGGGCGACGAGCTCCTCGGGCATCGGCGGCCGGTGCGCCTTGTACTCCGGATACCAGTCCTCGCGAAAGGTCTTGCCCTTGGCGTCGAAGACGACGGCGCGCCGTGTCGCCTGCGGATAGTCATTGACGAGGCGGCGCAGCATGTTGATCACGCCATAGATCGCGCCGGTGGGCTTGCCCGAGCGGCTTTTCAGATCGGGCAGGGCGTGAAAAGCGCGGTATAAATACGATGAACCGTCTACGAGCAGGAGCATGCAGGAAAAATGAGCGCGAAGGACAAGTTGCCGAAGATTGCCGATCCCCGGCTGGCGGCGCCTGCCAATTCGGCGCGCGAGGCCTGGCGGGTGTTCGGCATTATGTCAGAGTTCGTCGAGGCGACCGAGCGTCTGGCCGCGGTGCGTCCGGCGGTGTCGATCTTCGGTTCCGCGCGCATCGGGCCCGATTCGCCGTGGTATCAGATGACCGAGCGCATCGCGCGGCTGCTGTCCGATGCCGGCTTCTCGGTGATCTCGGGCGGCGGCCCCGGCGTGATGGAAGCCGCCAACAAAGGCGCCTTCTTCGGCAAGAGCCCGTCGATCGGCCTCAACATCCAGCTGCCGATGGAGCAGAAGGCGAACCCCTATCAGGACATCTCGCAGACCTTCCGCCACTTCTTCGCGCGCAAATACATGTTCGTGCGCTTCGCCAGCGCCTACGTGGTGATGCCCGGTGGCTTCGGCACGCTCGACGAGCTGGTCGAAGCGCTGACGCTGATCCAGACCAACAAGTCGCCGCGCATTCCGCTGATTCTCGTCGGCAACGGCTTCTGGGACGGACTCGTCGACTGGTTCCGCAACCGCCTCGTCGCCGAGGGCATGATCAATCCCGAAGACATGGAACTGATCCAGATCATCGACGAGCCGGAAGCGATCGTCGCGGCGATCTTCAGGCACTACGAAGGGCGCGGTTTCGAACACATCCCGGCCGAACACGATCTACTGCTTAATCTCTGATGGGCACGCTTTTGCGTCTGGCGGGCTGGCGCGTCATGATTTACACACTCGACCATCCCCCGCCTCATGTGCATGTCGTCGGGCCGGGCGGCCGGGCGAAAATTGCCTTAAACTGCGCAGGCGGGATGCCGCTGCCAATCTCTGCTTTCGGCATTCGTCCCGACGTATTGAAGGAATTGACCCGCACCATCGCGGCCAACCAAACGATGTTGTGCGAAGCCTGGAGACGGACTCATGGAACCGCTTGACGAAGCCATCGCGCGCGCCTTCGAGCGGGGCGAGGCGCTACGGCGCCGCGAGCCTCGGGCCGTGGCAGCACGTTATGATCGTGCGACGCGCCGTCTCGTGCTTTCATTGCAGGGGGATGTCGAAATCGCCATACCTGCGGCGCTGCTTGGGCTGCCGGCGGAGGTCGATCTTTCCGACGTGCGGGTCGAGGGAGGCGGCTACGATCTTTATTTCCCTGCGCTCGACGAAGGCGCCTATGTTCCCGATCTGTGCCGAGCTGCCATCGAACACCGACTTGCCGCCTGAAAGGTTCCCATGAAGCGTCCCGCCCTGCTACTCCTGTCCTTGTGTCTTGCTGCCGCGGCATTCGCCCAGACGAAGCCTAAGCTTGAGCCCCTGCCCGAGCCGCCGCCCCCTCCGCCTGGTCTCATCGACGAGGCCACGCTCGAGCCGCAGGTGACGATCCGCAAGCAGGGCGAGGACAAGATCGAGGAATTCCGCATCAACGGACGGCTCTACATGATCAAGGTGACGCCGGCGCATGGCAAGCCCTATTACCTCGTCGACCGCAAGGGCAACGGCAACTTCATCCAGGAAGACACCTCGGTCGGCGACAAGGGCATCTCCGTGCCGATGTGGGTGATCCACACCTTCTGAGGCACTGACGCAGCTCCATGCAAGCGCGCCTCCTGCCCGCGGCCCGCGGCGTGTTCTGGCTGTTCGAGGGCTTCCGCCTGTTCCGTCGCAATCCGCCGCTGATCACCGCGGCAACCCTCGTCTATCTGCTTGCCGTGCAGCTCCTCGCCTTGCTGCCGCTGATCGGAGCGGTGTTGTTGCCGCTGCTGCTGCCGGCGATGACGCTGATCGTCGCCAACGCGTGCCGTCTCGTCGATCGGCAACAGACGCCCGGCAAGGCGGCGCTGCTTTTCGGCCTGTCCGGCCACGGCAACAACTCTGCGGCCCTGCTGCGCCTGGGCGCCCTGCAACTCGCAGGCGCGCTACTGGTCGTGCTGCTCACGACGCTGATCGGCGGCGGTGAAGACCCTTTCGCCAACGCGCTACTGTCCGACACGGCCGATACCCCCGCGGATCCCGCCGCGCAGGCGGCTGTGCTCGGCAAACTCGCGCAGGTGCTGCTGCTGGCCACACCGTTGATCATCGCCTTCTGGTTTGCGCCCTTCCTGGTCGGCTGGGATCGCGTCGCGCCGGGAAAATCGCTGTTCTTCAGCACTGTCGCTTCCTTGCGCAACTGGCGCGCGATGCTGATGTTCTCGCTGGCGGCCATCGCCGTCGCCGGCATCCTGCCCGGCTTCATCCTGATTCTCGTTGCGCAGATCTCCGGCATGGCGCTCTCCGCCGCGTTCGTCGCTTTGCGCATGGTCCTCGTCTTCCTCGTCGCGCCGGTGCTGACGGCGAGCATCTACGTCAGCTATCGGGACATCTTCACGCCCTCCGACGAGATGCATGCTTGAGCCGATCGGCATCCTGGGCGGCACTTTCGATCCGGTGCATCGGGGGCATCTCGCGCTCGCCCATGCCGCGCTCGACCGGCTGGGGCTGGCCAAGGTGCGCTGGATTCCGGCCGGGCATCCGCCGCATCGCGCGCCGCCCCATGCGACCGTCGAGGACCGGCTGGCGATGGTGCGGCTGGCGATCGCTGATGAACCGCGCTATCAGCTCGATGACAGCGAAGCGAAGAGCACGCTGCCGAGCTACACGGTGGAAACGCTCGAACGCCTGCGCCGGCACTATGGGCCCGACCGGCCGCTGGTGCTGCTGATGGGCGCCGACGCCTTTTATGGACTGCCCAAGTGGCACCGCTGGGAGGACATTCTCCGGCTTGCCCACATTGCAGTGGCGACCAGGCCGGGCTTTCCGCTGACGGGGCTGGCCGGCACGCTCGCCGATCTTTTCGGCCGCTGCCGTCTTGTCAGCGCCGACTTTTCGCAGTCGCCTGCCGGCGGCATCCATGCCTTCGAGCTCATCGCCGGTACCGTCTCGGCCACCGAGGTGCGGATGCTGATCGCTGCCGGCGCGCCCGACGCCAAGCTGCTCGAATTGCTGCCGCCGGCGGTTCTCGACTATATTCGTCGCCATCATCTCTATCGCGACTGATTCATGGACATCCGCAAACTGCAGCGCATCGTCGTCACGGCGCTCGAAGACGTCAAGGGCAAGGACATCCAGGTCATCAACACGCGCAAACTTTCTGACCTGTTCGGGCGTATCGTCATCGCCACGGGCGATTCCACTCGCCAGGTGCGCGCGCTGGCGAAGAGCGTCGAGGAGAAGGTGCGCGCCGCCGGCGGCGAGATCCTCGGCGTGGAAGGCGAGGAGGCCGGCGAATGGGTGCTGGTCGATTGCGGCGATCTCGTCTGTCATGTGATGTTGCCCAAGACCCGCGCCTATTACGACCTCGAATCGCTCTGGCAGACCCGGCCGAAGCGCGCCGCGCCGGCCAGCCCGCAGACGTGAAACTCGTCGTGATCGCCGTGGGCACACGTCTACCGGACTGGATGAACGCCGGTTTCGCCGCATACGCGAAACGCATGCCGCGCGAGCTGCCGCTGGAACTCATCGAAATCAAGCCCGAGCCGCGCAGCACCGGCAAGACGGTGGCCGCCATGATGGCGGCGGAAGCGAAGCGCATCGAAGCGGCGCTGCCTGCCCGCTGCCGCCGCGTCGTGCTCGACGAACGCGGCGCGGCGCTCGATACGCATGCGCTCGCCAAACGTCTTGCCGAGTGGATGAGCATGGGCGACGACGTCGCGCTGCTGATCGGCGGGCCCGACGGCCTCGATCCGGCGCTGAAGACGAGCGCCCATGAGACCCTGCGGCTGTCCTCGCTCACCCTGCCGCATGGTCTGGCGCGCGTGGTGCTGGCCGAGGCCTTGTATCGCGCCGCGAGCCTGAACGCCGGCCACCCCTACCACCGCGAATGACATGGCCACGCTCGAAGCGCGCATCCATCTCGCCTCGCAAAGCCCGCGCCGGCGCGAGCTCTTGACGCAGATCGGCGTGCGCTTCGATCTGCTGCTGTTCCGCGGCGGGCCGCGCGCCGATCCGGAAACCTGTGAAGACGCGCTGCCCGGTGAAGCGCCAGAAGCGTATGCGTTGCGCGTGGCGATGGCCAAGGCACGTCATGGCCAGCAGATCCAGGCGCTGCGCCATCTGCCGCAACGCATCGTGCTGGCCGCCGATACCACGCTCGATGTGGACGGCGAAATCATCGGCAAGCCGCGTGACGATGCCGATGCGCTGGCGATCTTGAGCCGCCTCTCGGGGCGCACCCACCGCGTGCTGACGGCCGTGGCGGTGGCGTATCAGGGGCAGATCGAGACGCGCCTGTCGGCGAGCGAAGTGCGCTTCCGCGAGCTCAGCGATGCAGAGATGCGCCGTTATGTCGCCAGCGGCGAACCGCGCGACAAGGCCGGTGCCTATGGCATCCAGGGACGGGCGGCGATCTTCGTCGCCGAGATCCGCGGCAGTTTTTCCGGCATCGCCGGCCTGCCGTTGTGCGAGACGGCGCTCCTGCTGAGAGATTTCGGTTATCCGATATGAATGAAGAATTCCTGATCAACATCACCCCGCAAGAAACGCGCGTCGCCCTGATGCTGCAGGGC
The DNA here is from genome assembly GCF_004323595.1 of Sulfuricystis thermophila. Taxonomy (GTDB): domain Bacteria; phylum Pseudomonadota; class Gammaproteobacteria; order Burkholderiales; family Rhodocyclaceae; genus Sulfuricystis; species Sulfuricystis thermophila. Next base: position 2,636,652 of record NZ_AP019373.1, on the reverse strand, counting down.
GCCGTGCAGGAGCTGCACATCGAGCGCGCCGGCGGCCGCGGCATCGTCGGCAACATCTATTTCGGCCGCGTCGTGCGCGTGCTGCCCGGCATGCAGTCGGCCTTCATCGAGGTCGGTCTGGAGCGCACCGCCTTCCTGCACGTCGCCGACATCTTCAGTGAGAAAAACGGCAACGGCCGACCGATCGAACGGCTGATCAACGAAGGCGAGACGCTGATGGTGCAGGTGCTCAAGGACCCCATCGGCGGCAAGGGCGCGCGCTTGTCGACGCAGATCTCACTCGCCGGTCGCCTGCTGGTTTATCTGCCGCAGGAAAAGCACATCGGCATTTCGCAGAAGATCGAAGACGAAGCCGGCCGCGAACGGCTGCGCGAGCGCATCCAGCAATTGTTGCCGGCGGACGAGAGCGGTGGCTTCATCGTGCGCACCATGGCCGAGAATGCCACCGACGAGGAGCTCGCCGCCGACATCGCCTATCTGCGCCGTCTTTGGCAAGAGATCCGCCATCGCGCCCAGAACGCGACGGCCCCGGCGCTGCTGCACCACGATCTGACGCTCGCCCAGCGCGTGCTGCGCGATCTCGCCGGGCCGGAGACGACGCGCATCCTCGTCGATTCGCGCGAGAACTTCCACAAGCTTCACGCCTTCGCCGAGGAGTTCATGCCACAGCTGGCGCCCCTGCTCGTCCATTACACCGGCGAGCGGCCCCTGTTCGATCTCTATGGCGTCGAGGACGAGATCCAGAAGGCGCTGGCGCGACGCGTCGATCTCAAGTCCGGCGGCTATCTGATCATCGACCAGACCGAGGCGCTAACGACCATCGACGTCAATACCGGCGCCTTCGTCGGCGCGCGCAATTTCGACGACACCATCTTCAAGACCAACCTCGAAGCGGCGCAGACCATCGCCCGCCAGCTGCGGCTCCGCAACCTGGGCGGTATCATCATCGTCGATTTCATCGACATGGAATCACCCGATCATCGCACCGCCGTGCTCGCCGAGCTGAACAAGGCGCTTTCGCGCGACCACACGCGCATCACGGTCAACGGCTTCACCCAGCTCGGTCTGGTCGAGATGACCCGCAAGCGCACGCGCGAATCGCTCGCCCAGATCCTCTGCGAACCCTGCCCGACCTGCGGCGGGCGCGGTGTGGTCAAGACCGCGCAGACCGTCGCTTACGAGATCCTGCGCGAGCTGCTGCGCGAGGCGCGCCAGTTCGATGCGCGCGAGATGCGCGTGCTGGCCGCGCCGGCGGTGATCGACCTGTTCCTCGACGAGGAATCTCAGGCGCTGGCGATGCTGTCCGACTTCATCGGCCGCACCGTTTCGCTCCATGCCGAGCCGAGCTACACTCAGGAGCAGTACGATATCGTGCTGATATAAAGCCAACGGAGAGAGGAGAAACCCCATGAAAAAAAGCGACAACCCCGATTTCGACAGCCTGTTGCCCGCCGCGCGGATGGATCGGCGCGGCTTCGTCGTCACCGCGCTCGGCGCGGGTTTTGCGCTGGCCGCACAGCCGGTGATGGCGCAGACCGCGATCAAGACCGACAGCACCGGGCTGACCGCCGGTGAGATCAAGATCGGCGAGCTGCCGGCCTATCGGGCGCAACCCGAGGGCGGCAAGAATCTGCCGACCATCCTCGTCGTCTCGGAAATCTTCGGCGTGCATGAATACATCGCCGACGTCTGCCGGCGGTTGGCCAAGCTCGGCTATCTCGCCATCGCGCCCGAGCTGTTCTTCCGCCACGGCGATCCAAAGAAGATGACCAACGTCCAGGAAATCCTCTCTGCGATCGTCGCGAAAGTCGCGGACCGGGAAGTGCTGGCCGATCTCGACGCCTGCGCCGCCTGGGCGGCGAAGAATGGTGGCGATGCGGCGCGGTTGGGCATCACCGGCTTTTGCTGGGGCGGACGCATCACCTGGCTGTATGCCGCGCACAATCCAAACGTCAAGGCGGGCGTCGCCTGGTATGGCCGCATCGATGGCGAAGTCAATGAAAAGACGCCGAAATGGCCGCTCGATATCGCCGGCGAAATCAAGGGCGCGGTGCTCGGCCTGTACGGCGGCAAGGATCAGGGCATCCCGCTCGACGATGTCGAAGCGATGCAGGAGGCGCTCAAGAAAGCCGGCGGTCGCTCGCAGATCCATGTCTATCCCGAGGCCGGGCATGCCTTCCATGCCGACTACCGGCCGACCTATCGCAAGGATGCGGCCGAGGATGGCTGGCAGCGGCTCATCGCCTGGTTCAGGCAACACGGCCTCTGAGCGCTCGAATCTCCCGCCCGTCCGGCAGGCCATGGGGTGCCGTCCCGCCAGCGCCGACTTTCCGAGGTGAGTCGGCGCCCGGCGGGACGACCCATATTCCCGCCAGCGCCGACCTTTCAGCCCGGATACAAAACCTTACAAATGCGCTGTCAGCGTCTTGCGGCGGCCGGCGTTGTTCGGGGCAAGGAGGTCTGCAGAAATGAAGAAAACCACCCTCGCCATCACTGCCGCCGCCCTGCTGGCGGCTTCGCTTCCCGCGCAGGCCGATCCGCACGGCCATGGGCGTTATTACTATGGACCACCGGTCGGGCATCACCACCATCACCCGCATCGCAGTGCGCCGCTGGCCTGGGTGCTGGGCGGGATCGCGCTGGGCAGCGCCCTCGTGGCGATCGCGCCGCCACGTCCGGTCGTCGCCGCCCCGGCGGTGGTCGTGGCGCCGCCACCCTCTCCTCCGCCGCGTACCGCCTGGTTCTGCCCGAGCTATCAGGCTTACTATCCGAACGTGCCCTATTGTCCGGAAGGCTGGCAGCCCGTCGCGGTGTATTGAACAACACCCAAGCCGTGGCACAATCCTCCCATCCCGGCCATAGCCACGAAAATCTGCCGGGGGAGGAGGAAGGGAATGCGTCGGGTCATGCTGGCCCTGCTGGGCGCCGCAGGGCTGCTCGCTGGACTGATCTTCTGGTTGGGATCGGGTGAGGCGGGGTTTGCCGCCGGACGCGGTGCCTTGGGCGTCTTCTTCGGCGTGCTGGTTGTCGGACTGCCATCGCTGTATTACTGCTGCCGACGCGGGCGCTGGGAACTGTGGCGCTTCGCCCTCCTCGGCGCACTCGCCGGATTTTTGTGCGCGTTGCCGTTCTATGCCGGACCTTATCTGTTCGGCCTCGTCGCACTGCTGTTCGTCGCCGGTGGCGCTGCGTTTGGTGTGCTGTTTTGGCTTGCCGCGATTTGGCGCAACCGTGATCTCACCTGCCCGAAATCGATCTGCCTGCCCTGCGGGACGGTCTATCGGGTGGCGCGGAATGCCCTGCGTCAGTCGAAATAGCTGCGCGCTTCCTCGAAGCGCGTCGCGAACCAGCCGGAGGTGAGGCTGTCGACGCGCACCTTGCCGTTGCTCGAGGGCGCATGCACGAAGCGGCCATTGCCGACATAGATGCCGACATGTGAATAGGGCTGGTTGCGAGTGTTGAAGAACACCAGATCGCCGGGGCGCAGCCCTTCGCCATTCACTGGCCGACCTTGTTTGGCAATGTCGGCCGCGGAACCGGCGAGCCGCAGGCCGGCGGCATTCTCGAAGACGTAGCTGACCATGCCGCTGCAATCGAAGCCGGCGTCCGGGTTCTTGCCGCCGAAGCGGTAGCCGGTATCCATCAAGCCGAGCGCGAACATCACCACCTCATGCGCACGCGGATCGACCGGCTGGCGGTCTTCCCGCATGACGTTGCGGGATGCGGGCGGCGCCTGGGTCAGCGTGCCGCAGCCGGCGATGAAGAGCAGCAAGGCGAGCGGAAAAAGCCAGCGCATGCGGAGATTGTGTTCCGGTAGACTCATCGCCGAGCCCACGAAAAAAAGGAGCAAGACCATGCAATTGCGCGATCCCGATCTCTTCCGCCAGCAGGCGTTCATCTGCGGCGCCTGGATCGACGCCGACACCGCCGCCACCGTGGCGGTCTACGATCCAGCCAGTGGCGAAAAGCTGGCCGAGGTGCCGGACATGGGTGCGATCGAGACGCGCCGCGCGATCGCGGCGGCCGAGGCGGCCTGGCCGGCCTGGCGGGAACTGACCGCCAAGCAGCGCAGCGCGATCCTGCGGAAGTGGTACGAGCTGATCGTCGCCCATGCCGATGATCTGGCGCTTTTGATGACCTCCGAGCAGGGTAAACCCTTGGCGGAAGCCCGGGGCGAAGTGCTGTATGCCGCCAGTTTCGTCGAATGGTTCGCGGAAGAAGCGAAGCGTGCCTACGGCGATGTAATTCCCCAGACCATCGCCGGCCAGCGCCTGCTGGTGCTCAAACAACCGGTCGGCGTCTGTGCGGCGATCACGCCGTGGAATTTCCCCTGCGCGATGATTACTCGCAAGGTGGCCCCTGCCCTCGCTGCCGGCTGCACCGTGGTGGTGAAACCTGCCGAACAGACGCCGCTCACTGCGCTGGCGCTGGCGGTGCTGGCCGAGCGCGCTGGCTTTCCCGCCGGCGTGTTCAACATCGTCACCGGCTCGGCGCAAAACGCAGCGGTGATCGGTGGCGAGCTCACCGCCAATCCGACCGTGCGCAAGCTCTCCTTCACCGGCTCGACCGAAGTCGGTCGGCTCTTGATGGCGCAATGCGCCCCGACCCTGAAAAAAATCTCGCTGGAGCTGGGGGGCAACGCACCGTTCATCGTCTTCGACGACGCCGATGTCGATGCCGCGGTCGCCGGCGCGATGGCGAGCAAATACCGCAATACCGGCCAGACCTGCGTCTGCGCCAACCGTCTGCTGATCCAGGAAGGCGTCTATGAGGAATTCGCCCAAAAGCTCGCCGCGAAAGTCGCAGAACTGAAGGTCGGCGCTGGCACCGAGGCAGGCGTCAACCTTGGGCCGCTGATCGATGCCCAGGCACTCGCCAAGGTCGAGGCCCACATCGATGATGCCGTGGCCAAGGGCGCGCGCGTACTCACCGGCGGCCACCGTCATGCGAAAGGCGGCACCTTCTTCGAGCCTACCGTGCTCGCCGACGTTACGCCCGAGATGCGCTGCGCGCGCGAGGAAACCTTCGGCCCGGTCGCGCCGCTGTTCCGCTTCAAAGACGAGGCCGAGGCGATCCGGCTGGCCAATGCCACCGAATACGGCCTGGCGGCCTATTTTTATGCCCGCGACCTGGGACGAGTCTGGCGCGTCGCCGAAGCGCTCGAATACGGCATGGTCGGCGTCAATGTCGGCTTGATCGCCAACGAAGCCGCGCCTTTCGGCGGCGTCAAGCAGTCGGGCATCGGGCGGGAAGGCTCGAAATACGGCCTCGAGGAATTCCTCGAAATCAAATACGTCTGCCTCGGCTTATAAAGCAAAGGGGAGGCATTACTCCGCGCCGTCGAGGAAGCTTCTGAGCTTCTCGGAGCGCGACGGGTGACGGAGCTTGCGCAACGCCTTCGCCTCGATCTGACGGATGCGCTCGCGCGTGACGTCGAACTGCTTGCCAACCTCTTCGAGCGTGTGGTCGGTGTTCATCTCGATGCCGAAACGCATACGCAACACCTTGGCCTCGCGCGGCGTCAGGCTGTCGAGCACCTCCTTGGTGATCTCGCGCAAGGAGGCATACAACGCGGCGTCGGCCGGTGCCAGCGTCGTCGTGTCCTCGATGAAATCGCCCAGATGGGAATCGTCGTCGTCGCCGATCGGCGTCTCCATCGAGATCGGCTCTTTGCTGATCTTGAGGATCTTGCGGATTTTGTCCTCGGGCATGTCCATCTTTTCCGCGAGGGTGGCCGGATCCGGTTCCTGCCCGGTTTCCTGCAGGATCTGACGGCTGATGCGGTTCATCTTGTTGATCGTCTCGATCATATGCACCGGGATACGGATGGTGCGCGCCTGATCGGCGATCGAGCGCGTGATCGCCTGACGGATCCACCAGGTCGCATAGGTCGAGAACTTGTAGCCGCGGCGGTATTCGAATTTGTCTACCGCCTTCATCAGGCCGATGTTGCCTTCCTGGATCAGGTCGAGGAACTGCAGGCCGCGGTTGGTGTACTTCTTGGCGATCGAGATCACCAGGCGCAGGTTGGCTTCGGTCATTTCGCGTTTGGCACGGCGTGCCTTCGCTTCGCCCGTCGACATCTGCTTGTTGATCTCTTTGAGCTCCTTGAGCGGGATGCCGATGCGGTTCTGCAGATCGATGAGCTTTTGCTGTTCTTCGAGGATCGCTGGCGCGGCGCGCATCAGTGCCGCCGCATAGGGCTGCTTCGATTGCACCTCGGTCTTGAGCCACTCCATGTTGGTCTCGTTGCCGGGGAAAACCTTGATGAAATGGTTGCGTGGCATGTGCGCCTTGTCCACGCAAAGGTGCAGGATCTTGCGTTCGTGGTTCCTCACCGCCTCGACCATGCCGCGCACCGAATCGCACAGGCGCTCGATGGTGCGTGCGGTGAAACGGATGTTCATCAGCTCGTCCGAGATCTGCTTCTGGATCTTCAGGTAAGCCTTGTCCTGCGAGCCCTTCTTGGCCAGCGTCTGCATCAATTTGCCATAGAGCTGATGGATCACCGCGAAGCGTTCCAGGGCGTCTTGCTTGAGTTGCAGCAGCGAGGCGGAGACACGCGCCTGGGCGGCTTCCTCGTCGTCGATGTCGAGCTCTTCGCCGAGGTCTTCGGCCAGGTCGGCCGCCCCTTCGGCTTCGAGATCCGCGGCCGGGGCGTTCGGGTCGATCAGGCCATCGACCAGCTCGTCGATGCGCATCTCGTCCTTGGCCACCTTGTCGGCCATTTCGAGAATCTCGGCGATCGTCGTCGGACAGGCGGAAATCGCCTGCACCATGTGGCGCAAGCCTTCCTCGATGCGTTTGGCGATCTCGATTTCGCCTTCGCGCGTCAGCAATTCCACCGTACCCATTTCGCGCATGTACATGCGCACCGGGTCGGTGGTGCGGCCGAACTCGGAATCGACGGAAGAAAGCGCCTGTTCGGCTTCTTCCTCGGCTTCGTCGGCATCGACCGGTGCGGCGGTCTGCTCGGCGAGCAAAATTTCTTCCGGGGCGGGCGGCTGGTCATAGACCTGGATGCCCATGTCGTTGAAGGTGCTGATGATCGACTCGATCTGCTCGGCATCGACGATGTCGTCCGGCAGATGGTCGTTGATCTCGGCATAGGTCAGATAACCGCGCTCCTTGCCGAGCGTGATCAGCGTCTTCAGGCGCGTGCGGCGCGATTCGAGATCGGCGATGGTCGGCTGGGCCTGTTCGAATGCGGCCAGCATCTGCTTGTCGCGCAGCTTCTTGGCCTTGGCCGAAAGCTTGGCGGAGGCAGGGGATTCCAGGGTGACACTGGCTGCGGGAGAAGGTGCGACGGCAGCCTCGTTTTGCTCTTTTGCCTGCGCGGCGGCGCTGTCGACGACCGGACTGTCCTGCTCCTTGAATTGAGCGGCTTTTTTCTTGGCTTTTTCAGCGACCTCGTGGGCCATGGGCGTAGCCTTTTTCACCGGCTTGGCGGTGGGCTTTGCCGCGGCGGGCGCGGCTTTTTTCAGCACGGGCTTTGCGGCAGCGATGGGTTTGGCCACTTTTTTCGCAGCAGATTGCCCGCTGGCCTTGGTCGGTTTGCTGACGGATTTCACGACAGTTTTGCGGGTAGGCGTCTTGGTCTGCTTCGCGGCGGATTTGGACATGGTTCGACTTCAGGCGCGGAAAAACATCAAATTATACACTTTATAGATCAAGACCTTTTGAGCGCAAGGAGCTCCGCGAGACGGCGACGCTCTTCCGGGCCGAGCGTTCCGGCGCGGGCCTTGGCCGTCAGCTGGTCGATCTGTCGGGAGAGCGCGCGACGGTGCAGCTGCTCGACGGCATCGGCGAAAACCGCTTCGAGCTCCCCTTCGTCGCTGGCGGCGGTTTCGCTTTCCGCCGCCAGCGACGCGATGATCGATTCATGGGGGCTGTCGCGGAAATGTTCAAGCAGCAGGCCGAGATTTCCTGCCGGCAGGGCGGCCTGTTCGATCGCGGTGACGATCGCCCATAAAGCCTTCCCTTCGGCGCTGTCGCGGCAGATCAATTCGGGCGGCAGGCGCGCGGCGCGCTCCGGGCGGCGCAATACGGTCAGGAGTAGCGTGCGCTCGAGCGTCGCGGGTTGAGGCCGTTGGCGCGTTTGCGGCGGTGCCGGTCGACCGCGCGGTATCGGTTTCAAGCCGCACAGCGATTCGATTTCGGTCGCCGACAGCTGCGCAGCTTCGGCCAGCGCACGGGTCAGCTGCAGACGCAAGAGTGGGGCGGCGAGTTTGCTCAGGAAGGGTTTCGCTTCATGGACGAGACGGGCGCGCCCTTCGGGCGTGGTGAGATCGACGTCGGATTTCAGCTCGCGCATGAGGAATTCGGTCAGGGTCGTCGGCTGGGCGGCCAGCCGGCGGAAGATCTCTGCTCCTTCGGCGCGGACGAAGCTGTCCGGGTCGTGCTCGGCCGGCAGGAACAGAAAACCGATCAACTTGCCGTCTGCCAGCACCTCGAGGCTGGCTTCCAGCGCGCGCCAGGCCGCCTTGCGCCCGGCCGCATCGCCATCGAAGCAGAACACCACCTTGTCTGCAAGCCTGAGCAGCTTTCTGACATGCACTGGCGTGGTTGCCGTGCCGAGGGTAGCCACCGCATTGCCGATGCCAAACTGCGCCAGCGCGACGACATCCATGTAGCCTTCGACGACGATGACGCGATCGTCGTTGCGAATGGCCGCGCGCGCCTGGGGCAGGCCGTAGAGTTCCTCGCCCTTGTGGAACAGCGGCGTCTCGGGCGAATTGAGATATTTCGGTTCGCCCTGGCCGAGCACACGGCCGCCAAAACCGATCACATTGCCGCGCGCATCCTGGATCGGGAACATGATACGGTCACGGAAGCGGTCGTAGCGCCGGCCATGTTCGTTCTCGATGACGAGCCCGCATTCGACCATCGCCGGATCGGCATAATCGGCGAAGACGCGCGCCAGCCCCTGCCAGTCGTCGGGCGCGTAACCGAGGCCGTATTTCGCGGCGATCTCGCCGGTGAGCCCCCGCCCTTTCAGGTAATCTATGGCTTTGGGGCTGGCCTTGAGCTGCTCCTTGTAGAAGCGTGCTGCACGCGCCATGCGCTCGGTGAGCGGCTGCTGGCGCGTCTTTTCCTGCGAGCGGGCGCTCACCTCGCGCGGGACGGGCAAACCGATCGAGCCGGCGAGCTCCTCGACGGCCTCGACGAAGGTGAGGCCGCTGTATTGCATCAGAAAACCGATCGCGCTGCCGTGTGCGCCGCAGCCGAAGCAGTGGTAGAACTGCTTCGTCGGGCTGACCGTGAAAGAAGGAGTCTTCTCCGTATGGAACGGACAGCAGGCCTGGTAATTGGCACCGGCCTTCTTGAGCGGGATGTAACGCTCGATGACGTCGACGATATCGACGCGGGAGAGCAGTTCCTGGATGAAGCTTTCCGGTATCACCCGGCCATTATGCGCCGGCGAGTTTGGCTTTCACCAGCTTCGACACTTCGCCCATGTCGGCGCGGCCGGCGATCTTGGGTTTGACGAGCGCCATCACCTTGCCCATCTCGGTCATCGCCTTGGCGCCTGACTCGGCGATCGCCTGGGCGACGATGGCCTCGACTTCGTCGGCCGACAATGGCTGCGGCATGTAGGCCGACAGGACTTCGACCTCGAACTTCTCGGCGTCGGCGAGATCCTGGCGCTTGGCGGCCTCGTACTGGGCGATCGAGTCCTTGCGCTGCTTGATCATCTTCTCGATGACCCCGACCACCCCGGCGTCGTCGAGGACGATCCGCTCATCCACTTCCTTCTGCTTGATCGCTGCGATGAGCAGGCGGATCGCGGCGAGGCGTGCGGTGTCCTTCGCCTTCAGCGCGGACTTCATGTCTTCGGTGATACGCTCTCTCAGGCTCATCGGTTTCTCCACAAACACAAAAACCGCCCCACCTCGCGGCTGGGACGGTATTCGCTGGAATCGGGGCGGATCAGTAAAGCTTGGGCGGCAGAAGCTGGCTGCGGATGCGCTTGTGATGGCGCTTGATGGCGGCAGACAGCTTGCGCTTGCGCTCGGCGGTAGGCTTCTCGTAGAACTCGCGCGAACGCAGTTCGGTGAGAGTGCCGGCCTTTTCGATGGTGCGCTTGAAACGGCGGATGGCGACCTCGAAGGGCTCGTTTTCCTTGACGCGAATACCGGGCATGCAGGCTTACCTTTTATGGGTGTGGGTTGAAGAAAGGCGCGCATTTTAGCGACTTTCGAGCCGATGTCAAAGTAAAATTTTACGATGTTGGTTCTCGGCATCGAATCTTCCTGCGACGAAACCGGCGTCGCCCTCTACGACACGCAGCAGGGGTTGCTCGCCCATGCGGTGCATTCGCAGGTGGCGATGCATGAGGATTACGGCGGCGTCGTGCCGGAACTCGCCTCGCGCGACCACATTCGGCGTCTCGTGCCGCTGTTCGAGCAGGTGCTGGCAGCAAGCGGCCTGGCGAAGACGGAGATCGACGCGATCGCTTACACGGCGGGACCGGGACTGGCCGGCGCTTTGCTCGTCGGCGCAAGTTTTGCGACGAGTCTCGCGCTCGCTTTGGGCGTTCCCGCCCTGCCGATCCATCACCTCGAGGGCCACCTGCTCTCGCCGCTGCTGGCGCATGATCCGCCCGTCTTCCCCTTCATCGCGCTGCTGGTCTCCGGCGGCCACACCCAAATCATGCGCGTGACCGGAGTGGGTGCTTACGCGCTGATGGGCGAGTCGCTCGACGATGCGGCAGGCGAAGCCTTCGACAAGACGGCGCAGCTCCTGGGTCTGGGTTACCCCGGCGGCCCGGCGCTCGCGAAGCTCGCCGAAACCGGCACCCCAGGCAGATTCAGGCTGCCACGGCCGATGCTCACCAGCGGCGACTTCATGTTCAGCTTTTCGGGGCTCAAGACCGCGGTGCTCACCGCCGTGCGCGAGCGAGCGCTCACCGATGCGGACAAGGCCGATCTCGCGGCAGAGTTCCAGGAAGCCGTCACCGAGGTCGTGGCGGCGAAAGCGCTGGCGGCCTGTCGCCAGGCATGTCTTACCACCCTGGTCGTCGCTGGCGGGGTGGGCGCCAACGAGCGGCTGCGGGAACGGCTCGATACGGCGGCGAAAGAAAGAGGGGTGCGCGTCTGCTATCCGGAGCTGGCACTGTGCACCGACAACGGCGCGATGATCGCCTTCGCCGGCGCGCTGCGGCTGCAGGCGGGATTGGCCGAGACCACGGTGGGCAACGGCGCTTTTGTCGTCAAGCCGCGCTGGCCGCTGGCTACGACTTAGTCCGATTGCCGATACGGCTTTCCGTACCTTCGATCAGGCGCCGGATGTTGGCCCGGTGCCGCCAGATCAGGAGCAGGCACATGGCGACGATAACGAGCGAGACCGCGTCGCTGCCGTGGCGCAGGAAGGCCAGCGCCATTGCGACGCACGCCGCCAAGAGCGCAGCGAGCGACGAATAGCGGGTCAGAAAAGCCGTCGCGAGCCAGGCGAGCGCAGCGCCCGTCGCGAGCCAGCCATCCAAGCCGATCAGCACGCCCAGTGCGGTGGCCACCCCCTTGCCGCCCTTGAACTTGAGAAACACCGGGAACAGGTGGCCGAGAAAGGCGGCGAGGCCGACGAGCGCCTGTGCCGTCCCGCCAGCGCCGAGTTTTGCGGCGATGGCCATCGCGAGCCAGCCCTTGGCTGAGTCGCCCAGCAAGGTCAGTGCGGCGGCCGTCTTGTTACCGGTGCGCAGCACGTTGGTGGCGCCGGGATTGCGCGAGCCATGCTGGCGCGGATCGGCCAGGCCGAAGGCTTTCGAGACGATCACCGCGAAAGGCAGTGAGCCGATCAGGTAGCCGAGGATTAGGTAAAGGACGAGGGTTTCCATTTTCAGGTTTCAGGTTACGGGTTTCAGGTTACGGGTTACAGGTTACAGAGTTTTAGCGTGCAGGTTTCTCCTGTTGTACCCTGTACCCTGTACCCTGAAACCAGTAACCCGATATGGACTTCATCTTCATCGAGGAGATGCGCGTCGAGGCGCATGTCGGCATCTATGCGCGCGAACGCGTCGCGCCGCAGACGCTGGAGCTCTCGCTCACCTTCGGCGTGCCTGACGAGGCGGCGCAGGACGACGACATCGCCAAGACCATCGACTATGCCGCGGTGATCGACCGTATCCGCGCCGAGCTCGCCGCTCGCCACTTCAACCTGCTGGAGACGCTGGGCGAATTCGTCATCGCTCTCTTGCTCGACGAGTTTCGCGCGCCGTGGGTCAAGGTGTCGATCGCCAAGGTGGGCATCGCGCGCGGCGTCAAACGCGTCGGCGTGCAGATCGAGCGGGCGCGTGAGTGATTCCAGGGTTCAGGGTTCAGGTTACAGGTTACAGGTTACTGAGTTTTAGCGTGCAGGTTTCTCCTGCTGAACCCTGAAACCTGAAACCCGTAACCTGATCACCCCCTCGGATGATGCCGCGCATGCAGTTCCTTGAGCCGTGCGCGCGCGACGTGAGTGTAGATCTGCGTCGTCGAGATGTCGGCATGCCCGAGGAGCAGCTGCACGATGCGCAGGTCGGCGCCGTGATTGAGCAGATGTGTCGCGAAGGCATGGCGCAGCACGTGCGGCGAGATCTTCTCGCGCGGGATGCCGGCGGCCACGGCATGTTTCTTGATCAGCGTCCAGGCCATCTGGCGCGTCATGCCGGCGCCGCGCGTGGTGACGAACAGATGGTCACTGCTGCGACCCTTGAGGAGCTGCGGACGGCCCTCGGCCAGCCAGCGCTGCAACCATTCGGCCGCCACTTCGCCCAGCGGCACGAGGCGCTCCTTGCCGCCTTTGCCGAAGGTGCGCACGACGCGGTCGTCGAGGCTCAGGTTGAAGAGCTTGAGGGAGACGAGCTCCGAGACACGCAGCCCGGTGGCGTAGAGCAATTCGAGCAAGGCGCGGTCGCGTAAGCCCAAAGGGGTGGCGACATCCGGCGCGGCAAGCAGCGCCTCGACGTTCTTTTCCGAGAGCGTCTTGGGAAAGCGCTCGGCGACCACCGGCGGCTGGATGTTGAGGAGCGGATCGTCGCTGCGCCGTCCCTGATCGATCAGCCAGCGGTAGAAGCGCCGCAAGGAAGCCTGGAAGCGCCTGAGCGTCGTCGGCCGCAAGCGCTCGCTGCGCCGATGCAGGTGGGCGAGCCAGGCGTCGATATCCGCTTCCTGCGCATCGAGCAAAGTGTGCTGGCGCTCATCCAGCCAGGCGGCGAAGAGGGCGAGATCGGAACGGTAGGCGGCGAGGGTGTTCTTCGCCAGCCCGTCGGCGAGCCACAGGCTGTCGACGAACTCGTCGATGAGTGCCCGATCAGGCTCCCTCATGCGCGAGCAGCCAGCGCTTCACTTCGAGCAGGAAACCGCCGCGTTGGCGGGCGAAGCCGCCCAACTTGCCGCCTGCGGCGACGACGCGATGGCAGGGAATGACGATTGGATAGGGATTGGCACCGCAGGCATTGCCCACCGCACGCGGGCTGCTGCCGAGGATGTTCGCCAGCTCGCCATAGGTCTGTGTCGCACCTAGGGGGATGGCCGCGATGCCGGCCCAGACCCGGCGCTGGAAGGTCGTGCCGGAAGGCTTTAGCGGCAGCGAAAAGACGAAGCGCGGGTCTTGCAGATAAGCGCGCAACTGACGCACGGCCTCTTTCGCCAGCGCCGAGGAGGGCTTGATTTCGGGGCGCGGTTCGAAATAGACGATCTCGGTGATTACGTCGTCGTTGCAGCGGATGCCGAGGCTGAAACTCGGCGCTGGCAGGACGGCACACCAAAGCTCCCCGCCCGAGAGGGCGGGGCTGGGGGTGGGCGGGCTCACGAGCGCACTTCGCCGTTGCCGAAGACGATCCACTTCTGCGAAGTCAGCCCTTCGAGACCGACCGGCCCGCGGGCGTGGAATTTGTCGGTCGAGATGCCGATCTCGGCGCCCAACCCATACTCGAAGCCGTCGGCGAAGCGCGTCGAGGCATTCACCATCACCGAGCTCGAATCGACTTCGCGCAAAAAGCGCATCGCGTTCGTGTAGTCCTCGGTGACGATCGCCTCGGTATGTGCCGACGAATACTGGTTGATGTGGGCGATCGCCTCATCGACATCGGCGACCACCTTGCAGGAGATGATCGCGGCGAGGTATTCGGTGTAGTAATCCTCCTCCGTCGCCGGTTTCGCCTGCGGCACGAGTGCACAGGTTTCAAAGCAGCCGCGAATCTCGACGCCATGCGAGACGAGCATTTCGGCCAGCCGCGGCAGGAGCGCTGCGGCAACGGGCCGCGCGATCAGCAAGGATTCGGCGGTGTTGCAGGTGCCCAGCCGCTGGCATTTGGCGTTCTCCAGAATCTTCAGCGCCTTTTCCGGATCGGCGGCGGTGTCGATATAGACGTGGCAGTTGCCATCCAGATGCTTGATCACCGGCACGCGCGCTTCCTTGCTGATGCGCTCGATCAGTCCCTTGCCGCCGCGCGGCACGATGACATCGACGTATTCGGGCATCGCGACGAGGTAGCCCACCGCGGCGCGATCCGTCGTTTCGACCACCTGCACCGCGGTCTCCGGCAGGCCGGCGGTGGCCAGCCCTTTGCGCACACAAGCGGCGATCGCCTGATTGCAGCGGAGCGCTTCCTTGCCGCCTCTGAGGATCGCCGCATTGCCGGATTTCAGGCACAGCGCCGCGGCATCGGCCGTCACGTTCGGGCGCGCCTCAAAAATGATGCCGACCACACCGAGCGGCACACGCATCCTGCCGACCTGGATGCCCGACGGGCGGTATTTCATATCGGTGATCTCGCCGATCGGATCGGGCAGCTGCGCGACCTGTTCGAGCCCCTGCGCCATCGCTTCGACACTCTTCGCCGTGATCGTCAGGCGGTCGAGCAGCGCGGCGTCGAGCCCATTGGCTTTCGCCTCACGAACGTCCTCGGCGTTCGCGGCGAGGAGCGCGTCACGGCGCGCGCGGATGTCGGCGGCCATGGCAAAGAGCGCCGCATTCTTCGCCGCGGTGCTGGCCTTGGCCATCGCTCGCGAGGCTTCCCGCGCCTGGCGGCCGAGCGTTTCCATGTAGCTTTTGATATCCATCGTCATGCTCTCGTGAGTCGCAACGCCAATTGTAGGAATTCATCCCAAAGGTCGCCTCTGCTCAGGCCCTTGATGATGCGATCGATCCGCGCCGCGTGCAAGAGGGCGGTGCGATGCGCGCGCTGGCGCGCCTCATTGGCCAGCACCCAGAGCACCAGCGGAGCAGCGGCGTCTTCGGCCTGCAAACCCTCGAGCGTGCGTGCGCAGCGTGCGGCATCCTTCGTTTGCAGAGCGTTCTTCAGGTCGTCGATGTCATAGCGGGCGACGTTCAGCACCGCGGCGGACACCTGCGGCAGCGACAATTCGCCCGGCGGATAAAGGAGTCCGAGTTTCTGGATTTCCTGATGCGCGGCGAGGAGATTGCCCTCGACATGCAGCGCGATGAATTCGAGCGCCTCGCGCGACGCCGACTGCCCCTGAGCCGCCAGACGGTCGCTGATCCATTGCGGCAGCCGGGCGAGCGGCGGCGCGTTGCATTCGATGGCTACACCGGCATCGACGAGCGCCGAAAACCAGGCGGCCTTCTTCGCACGCCAATCCATTTCCGGCAGCGTGACGAGCGTCAGCGTCTCGGCAGGCAAGTCACGGACGTAGCGTTGCAACGCCTCGCCGCCGTCACGGCCCGGCTTGCCGGAGGGGATGCGCAGGTCGATCAGCGTTCTGCCGCCGAACAGCGACAGGTTGCCGGCGGCATGGAACAGTTCGTCCCAGCGGAATGACGGCGTGACGACGAGCACCATGCGCTCCGTATAACCCTGCCGGCGGGCTGCGGCGCGCAGCTGATCGCCGGCTTCCGTGGTCAGCAGCGGCTCGTCGCCGTGGAGCACATACAGCGGCGCCAGTTGCTTGGCGAGGTGGGCGCCGAGTTGTTCGGGGCGCAACTGCATGGGGCTCTCAGCCTTGACTGGCGCGGCTGCCGGCAGCCAGCCGGCGCAGAAGTTGCTGGACGAGATCGGTCTGCATCTCGCGCCAGATGATCGCTTCTTCCGCTTCTTTGGCGAACACGCGCTCGTCGTCGAAGGTCATTTCGCGTTGCAGGACGATCTGGCTGGCGGGCTGGATCTCCTTGCCTTGCGCGTCCTGGACGCGGTACAGGAAGCTGCGCGTGAGCTGGAATTCGCGCACCAGGCCCTTCGCCGAGAGCGAGAGGATGCTCTTGTGCTGGTCGTTGCGCAGCACCACGAGGGAGGCCTTGGCCTGTTTGGCGTCGGTGACCACCTTGGTCAGGGAACCGGACTCGATGCTGCGCTTGATCTGGAAATACAGTTCGCTGTTTTCCGGCAGGCCGGAAATCGCCAGCGTTTCCCAAGGCAGGCTGTAGCTGCCTCTGAGCTGGAAGCCGCAGGCGGAGAGGACGAACACGAAAAGGAGGGCAAAAGCGCGCATGGTCAGACGACGATATTAACCAGCCGGCCAGGGACGACGACGACTTTCTTCGCCGGCTGGCCTGCCATGAACTTTTGCGCTTCAGGCGCTGCCAGCGCCGCCGCCTCGATGGCCGTCCTGTCAGCGCCGACTTTGACGCGAATCGTGCCCCGCAGCTTGCCGTTGATCTGCAAGACGAGCTCTTCTGCTTCTTGCGCGAGCGCTTCTTCGAGCGGCTCTGGCCAGGGCGCGGCGAGGATGTCCGCGCCATAGCCCAGTTCGCGCCACAGCACATGGGTGATGTGCGGCGCGATCGGGGAAAGCAGGCGCAGCAGGATCGAGAAGCCCTCGCGGGCGTGCGGGTCGTCCGGCGCTTTCTCCAGCACATTCAACATCTTCATGCAGGCGGACGCCACGGTGTTGAACTGCATCTTCGCCATGTCGTAGTTGGCCTGCTTGAGCAACAGGTGGATCTCCCGGCGCAACCCCGACCCCTCTCCTTTGCATTCTGTGTCCTGTACCCTGTACCCTGAAACCTGAACCCCAAACGCCCAGACGCGGCGCAGGAAGCGGTAGGCCCCCTCGACGCCGGAGTCCGACCATTCGAGCGTCTGCTCGGGCGGCGAGGCGAACATCATGAAGAAGCGCGCGGTATCCGCACCGTATTTCTCGATCAGCGCCTGCGGGTCGACGCCGTTGCGCTTCGACTTCGACATCGTGCCGACACCACCGTAATCGACCGGTGAGCCGTCGGCCTTGAGCGTCGCGCCGATGACGTGCCCTTCCGCGTCGCGGTTGAGCTCCACCTCGTCGGGCGCGAAATATTCGATACCCCCCTTCTCGGTGCGGCGGCTGAAGATGTGGTTGAGCACCATGCCCTGGGTGAGCAGGTTCGCAAACGGCTCGTCAAAGTTCACGAGGCCGAGATCGCGCATCACCTTGCTCCAGAAGCGCGAGTAGAGCAGGTGTAGGATCGCGTGCTCGATGCCGCCGATGTATTGATCGACCGGCATCCAATAGGCGGTGCCTGCATCGACCATCTGGTCGTTCTTGTCGCGCGTCGCGGCGTCGACGCAATAGCGTGCGTAATACCACGACGAATCGACGAAAGTGTCCATCGTGTCGGTCTCGCGCCTGGCCGATTTGCCGCACTGCGGACAGGTACAGGCGAGGAAATCCTCGCGTTTGTTGAGCGGGTTGCCGGAACCATCGGGCACGCAGTCCTCGGGCAGCACGACGGGCAACTGTTCATCCGGCACCGGCACGTCGCCGCAGGTCTCACAATGGATGATCGGGATCGGACAGCCCCAGTATCTCTGTCTTGAAATGCCCCAGTCGCGTAGCCGGTATTGGGTCGTCTTTTCGCCAAGGCCCTTGGCGGCAAGATCGGCGGCAATCGCATCGACCGCGGTCTGGTAGCCCAGGCCGTCGTATTTGCCCGAGTTGATGCAGACACCGTGCTCTTTGTCGGCATACCACTCCTGCCATGCATCGAGCGAGAACGTCTTGGCGGGAACGGCAATCACTTGCTTGATCGGCAGGCCGTATTTCTTGGCGAAGGCAAAGTCGCGCTCGTCATGCGCCGGTACGGCCATCACCGCGCCTTCGCCATAGCCCATCAGCACGTAGTTGCCGACCCAGACCTCGACCTTCTCGCCCGTCAGCGGATGAGTGACGAAAAGGCCGGTGGGCATGCCCTTCTTCTCCATCGTGGCGAGATCGGCTTCCATGACCGAGCCGCGCTTGCATTCCTCGACGAAGGCGGCAAGCTGCGGATTGTTCTGGGCCGCATAGGCGGCCAGCGGATGTTCGGCAGCCACGGCGACGAAGGTCACGCCCATGATCGTGTCGGCGCGTGTCGTATAGACCCAGAGCTTCTCCTCTTTACCGTCGAGCGTGTAGGGAAAGGCGAAGCGCACGCCTGTCGACTTGCCGATCCAATTCGCCTGCATCAGCTTCACCCGCTCCGGCCAGCCCGGCAGCTTTTCCAGATCGGCCAGGAGTTCGTCGGCGTATTTCGTGATCGCGAGGTAGTAGCCGGGAATCTCACGCTTCTCGACCAGCGCACCGGTACGCCAGCCGCGGCCGTCGATCACCTGCTCGTTGGCGAGCACCGTTTGATCGACCGGATCCCAGTTGACGATCTGGGTCTTCTTGTAGGCGATGCCGCGCTCCAACATGCGCAGGAACAGCCACTGGTTCCACTTGTAATACTCGGGCTTGCAGGTGGCGAGCTCCCGCTCCCAGTCGAGGCCGAAGCCAAGCGACTGGAGCTGCTTTTTCATGTAGGCGATGTTGTCGTAGGTCCACTTGGCCGGCGGTACCTTGTTCTGGATCGCCGCGTTCTCGGCGGGCAATCCGAACGCATCCCAGCCCATCGGCTGCAAGACGTTGAAGCCGCGCATCTTGTGCCAGCGCGCCAGCACGTCGCCGATCGTGTAGTTCCTCACATGGCCCATGTGCAGTTTCCCCGAGGGATAGGGAAACATCGACAGGCAGTAATACTTGGGCTTGGCGGGATCGGGCGCGACGTTGAAGGCGCGGGTGGCTGCCCAGTGGGCCTGGGCGGCTTTTTCGATTTCGGCGGGGAGATATTTCTCTTGCATGGCGGCCGGAACATCTGAAAAACAAAATTATATGCCTGCCACCCACATGCCTCTGCGAATCATTCGCCGGCTTCGATCACCACACGGTTGCGGCCGCCATGTTTGGCCTGGTAAAGGGCGCGATCGGCGCGCGCGAGCCAGGCATCGCTGCGCTCACCGGGATGCAAGATCGTACCGCCGATCGAAGTCGTCACCGTTGAATCATTCCCAGCATCGAGCGATCTTTCAGTGGCCGTGCGCAATTTTTCGGCGATGACGCGAAGCGTTTCGGCGTCGTCGACCTGGGTCAGGATGACGAATTCCTCGCCGCCATAGCGAAACAGACGGTCGTGCGGGCGCAGGGTCTTTTCGAGCAGTCTGGCGAAACGGATCAGCACCTCGTCGCCTTGGGTATGGCCGAAGCGATCGTTGATCTGTTTGAAATGATCGAGATCGAGCATCAGCAAGCCATGCCTCTTCCCTTCTCGCGCCAGGATTTTCTGCGCACGTTCGAGTTCGCCATAGAGGGCCCGCCGGTTGAAGACGCCGGTCAGCGCATCCAGTGAGGCCAGACGACGCAGCTGCTCACGCTGCTCCGCGGCGCGATGCGCAAACACATAGGCGAGCAGAACGGATAGCACGAGCGTCACGGCAAACGATGCGGCCTCGCGCGTTTCCCGATACCACCCGCCGGTCAGGAGGATCAGCGCGAGCACTGCCACCGCGATGATGAGGGCATGCTTGCGCGGTGCCAGGAAGAAATTGGCGATCAGCGCCGGATAGATCCAGTAGGTGCCGTGGACCCCCAGCACATGCGTAGCGACGACGGCCATCACGCCGACGAAATAGCTCAGGAACGTGCTGGGTCGTTGGGAATCGCCACTGCGCCAGGCATACGAGACACCCGCGACGATGGTGACGATGATGCCGACATCCATCGCGAAAGGCACCCATTCACGATCGATCGCGCGGTAGATCGCGAACGGTGTGATGCCCAACACCGCCAGCGATCCCAGAAAGGTCAGGATCGCCAGCTGGAAGTCATTGCCCAGGCGGTAACGGACAGTGCCCCAATCCATGGGCGGATTATGGCACTGCCCAACTCGCGGGGAGCGGATCAGCCGAAAGAAAGCGGTTTGAACTGCCGCCAGCCGCGCTGAGTGCCGAGCATCAGCGCATCGAGGCAGGTGATCGGCACCTGCCAGAGATCTCGGTAGAGGCGTGCCCAGCGACGCCAGCCGAAGGAGGCGGCATCCTCGCGCAGACGCTCGGCGGCGATGAGTTCGAGCAGATGATCCATCGCCGCCGCCCAGTAGGCAGGGGTGTCCGTCTCACCAGTGGCGTGAGCCGCGTGGCGGGCTGCGGCGTGCCAGAGGATTTCGGCACGATGTTCGGCAATGCCGGCCTTGTGGGCCAGCCAGGGGAGGATTTTCGGGGTCATGGGTTTCATGGCGATTCCTTTCGGGCGCAATTTTGTTGCGCCGCAACATTTAACCATGAGATAGGGAATCCGCCAAAAAGTTCAATGGGCTTGGAGTAGACTGCCGACTTTGAGATAAGGCTAACCCATTGAATCTGCTGGAAGGTCTCAATCCGCCGCAGCTTGCGGCCGTCACCCTGCCGCCACAACACGCCCTGATCCTCGCTGGCGCCGGCAGCGGCAAGACGCGGGTGCTCACCACCCGCATCGCCTGGTTGATCTCGACCGGGCAGGCTAGCCCGCAACAGATCCTCGCCGTCACCTTCACCAACAAGGCGGCGAAAGAAATGCTCGCACGCTTGTCGGCGATGCTGCCGATGAATCTGCGCGGCATGTGGATCGGCACCTTTCATGGCCTGTGCAACCGCATGCTGCGGGCGCACTACCGCGATGCCCATCTGCCGCAGCTGTTCCAGATCCTCGATGCCGCCGATCAGCTCGCCACCGTCAAACGATTGCTGAAATCGCTCAACATCGATGACGAGAAATATCCGCCGCGCGAGCTTTGCTGGTTCATCAACGCGCAGAAGGAAGCGGGCCTGCGCCCGGTGGCGGTCGAGGCCTGGGATGACTGGACGAAAAAGCGCGTCGAGCTTTACGCCGCCTATGAGGAACAGTGCCAGAAGGAAGGCGTGGTCGATTTCGCCGAACTGCTGCTGCGTTCATACGAACTCCTGGAGCGCAACGAGCCGATCCGCCGGCATTATCAGGAGCGCTTCCGCCACATCCTCGTCGATGAGTTCCAGGACACCAACCGCCTGCAATACCGCTGGCTGAAGCTCTTGGCAGGGGGAGGGGGCGCGCTGTTCTGCGTCGGCGATGACGACCAGTCGATCTATGCCTTCCGCGGCGCCGAGGTCGGCAACATGCGCGATTTCGAGCGCGAGTTTCAGGTCAAGAACCTGATCCGGCTGGAGCAGAACTACCGCTCGCACGGCAACATCCTCGATGCCGCCAATGCGATCATCAAAAACAACCCCACGCGGCTGGGCAAGAACTTATGGACCGAAGCGGGCGCCGGCGAGCCGATCCGCGTCTTCGAGGCATATTCGGAGAATGAGGAGGCGCGCTTCATCGTCGAGGAGGTCAAGGCGCTGACGAATGAGGGCCATGCGCGCCGCGAGATCGCGCTGCTCTACCGCAGCAACGCGCAGTCGCGCGCGCTCGAACACGCCTTGTTCAATGCCGGCATTCCCTACCGCGTCTATGGCGGTTTGCGCTTCTTCGAGCGCGCCGAGATCAAGCACGCGCTCGCCTATCTGCGGCTGATCGCCAATGCCGATGACGACACGGCGTTTTCCCGCGTCGTCAATTTCCCGACGCGCGGCATCGGCGCGAGGACACTCGAGCAGCTCGCCGATGCGGCAAAGGTGCGGGGGACGAGCCTCCATGCGGCGATCCCGCATGTGGCCGGCGCCGGTGGCGCGAAGCTTGCAGCCTTTGCCGAGTTGATCCGCAAGCTGCGCGAGGCGGCGGCGCTGCCGCTACCCGAACTCGTCGAGCATGTGCTGGACCTCTCGGGCCTGCGCGAGCATTACCGGAATGAGAAGGAAGGCCAGGAGCGGCTCGCCAACCTCGACGAACTCGTCAATGCCGCCGCCGCCTTCATCGCCGAGGAGGGCACGGCCGGCGCCGAAGGCGAGCTCTCCGCCGATCTCGCCGCCTTCCTCGCCCATGCCGCGCTCGAAGCCGGCGAGCACCAGGCCGGCGAAGGCGAGGATGCGCTGCAGCTGATGACCGTGCACTCGGCCAAGGGACTCGAATTCGACGTCGTCTTCATCTGCGGCCTCGAGGAAGGGCTGTTCCCGCACGAGAATTCCCTCGTCGAAGAAAAGGGCTTGGAGGAAGAACGGCGCCTGATGTATGTCGCCGTCACGCGCGCGCGTCGGCGGCTGTATCTCACCCATGCGCAGATGCGCCTGCTGCATGGCCAGACGCGCTACAACCTGCCCTCGCGCTTCATCGACGAGATTCCCGCAGGCTTGCTCAAATTCCTCAATGCCCGGCAGGGGAAAGCCATGTTTGGTGCCGTCCCGCCAGCGCCGACTCTCCGAAACAAGTCGGCGCCCGGCGGGACGTCTCGTTTTCCGCCAGCGCCGAGTTTTTCCTCGGCACCGCGCCGGCAAGAAAGCTGCGGCCTGCGCATCGGCCAGACGGTGATGCATGCGAAATTCGGCCTCGGCGTCATCGTCAATGCCGAAGGCGCCGGGCAAGATGCCCGCGTGCAGGTCAATTTCGGCAACGCCGGCATGAAGTGGCTGGCGCTGTCGGTGGCGAAGCTGGAGCCGGTCTGAGTTGAGCCTTGCTCTCGGCCTGTCGCTGGGCCTGCTGCTCGTCCTCGTTTTCCTGCTGCTTGCCAGCTGGGCGATCCGCCGCGGACTGGCCGCGCCGCGCCTGATCGAGCGGAGCACGCCCGCCGATCTCGGCCTGATGTTCCGCTCCGTCGCATTCCCGACCAACAACGGACGCACGCTGCGCGGCTGGTTCATCCCGGCACAAAGGCAAACGGCTCCGGCGGTCGTGCTGCTGCACGGCTGGGGAGGCAATGCCGAAACGATGCTGCCGCTGGCCGACCCGCTGCATCGGGCAGGATATGCCCAGCTGCTATTCGATGCGCGGTGCCATGGCATGAGCGATGACGACAGTTTCGCTTCGCTGCCGCGTTTCGCCGAGGACCTCGAGCACGCTCTTGCCTGGCTGCGGCAGCAGGTCGGCATCGATGCGGCGCGCGTCGCGGCGATCGGCCATTCGGTCGGTGCTGGCGCCTGCCTGCTCGCCGCCGCACGCGGTGCGCCGCTGGCCGCCGTCGTCAGCATCGCCGCCTTCGCTCATCCCGAGGCGATGATGCGTCGCTGGCTGGCATGGAAGCACATCCCCTACTGGCCGCTTGGCTGGGCCATCCTCGGCTATGTGCAGCACGCGATCGGCCACCGCTTCGACGCCATCGCGCCGGTGAATACGATCCGCACGGTTCGCTGCCCCGTGCTGCTTGCCCATGGCACGGCGGATGAAACCGTGCCGGTTGAAGAGGTGCGGCAGATCTTTGCGAACCGCGCCCACGACGCAGTAGAGTTGTTGCTCATCGCCGGCAGCCACGATGAATACGCCGAGATGGACGCCGGCATCGATGCGGTGCTTGAATTCTTGTCGCGTCATCTCTTGGCAAAAGGAGCCAGTCCATGAAAGTTAGTGCCAACGGCATCGATCTCCATTACCAGATCTCGGGCAGCGGCCCAGTCGTCACCCTCGCCCATTCGCTCGCCAGTGATCTTTCGCTGTGGGACGGAATCGCCCCGCAGCTCGCGGAGCGCTTCACCGTGCTGGGCTTCGATGCGCGCGGCCATGGGCAAACTTCCGCACCGGAAGGGCCTTACAGCTGGCCGATGCTCGTCGCGGATCTCGTCGGCCTGCTCGATGCGCTCAAGATCGAGCGCACGCATTTCGTCGGTCTGTCGATGGGCGGCATGCTGGGGCAGCATTTCGCCCTTGCTCATCCCGAGCGTCTCGATAAGCTCGTGCTGGTGAGCACGACGAGTCGCGTGCCGCCCGAGGCGAAACCCTTGTGGGATGAACGGATCGCCATCGCCCGCAACCAGGGGATGCAGGCGCATGTCGCCGGCACGCTCGAACGGTGGTTTACCGCGCCGTATCGCGCCGCCCATCCCGAGGTGATGGCGCGGATCGGCGCGATGATCGCCGCAACGCCGGTGGCCGGCTACGCCGGCTGGGGGGAAGCGATCAAGACGCTCGATCTCACCGAGAAGCTGGCTGCGGTGCGCGCGCCGACACTCGTGATCTGCGGCGCGGACGACCCCGGCACGCCGCCGGCGGCAAACCGGGCCATTGCCGAGGCGATCCCCGGGGCACGATTCGAGATGCTGCCGAATGCTTCGCACCAGCTGGTGATCGAGCAGGCGGAAGCCTTCACCCGCCTGCTGATGGATTTCCTCGGCTGAAAGTCGGCGCTGGTGGAACGGCACACCGCCAGGACTAATTCCGCTGCTTCGTGATCTTGTGCCCTCGTTGCAGCGCGTCGAAGAGCCGCTCGAACTCGGCAGTCACCTTGTGCCGGGGGTCCAGATGGATCATCGGCTTGGCGGCTTGGTGCGATTCCTTGATCTTCACCGAGGCCGACAGGAAGGGTTCGAGCACCGGCAGGCCCTCGGCACGCAACGCCTCGACCACCTGCTGCGGCAGGCTGGCGCGTGCCTGGAACTGGTTGACGACGATACCCTCGACTTCCAATGCGGCATTGTGGTCGGCGCGAATCTCGGCGACGTTGTCGAGCAGCGTATAGAGCGCGCGGCGGGCGAACTCGTCGCAGTCGAAGGGGATCAGGCAGCGGTCGGCGGCGATCAGCGCCGAGCGAGTGTAGAAGTGCAGCGCCGGCGGCGTGTCGATCCAGATCTCGTCGAAATCGAGCGCATCGAGCGCTTCCTTGAGCTTGTAGATCTTGTAGCGCGATTCGAGCTTGGCCTGCAGCTCTTCGAGCGCGGCGTCCGCCGGCATGACATAGAGCCGCTCGAACGGCGTCGCGTGGATGAACTCTTCCGTTGCCTTCGGCCGCAGCTTGAAATTGAGCACCTGGTCGAAAAACCCTGTCACGGTGTTTTCCAGTCCTTCGGCATCGGCGCCCAGGAGATAGCGGGTCGAGTTGGCCTGGGGGTCGAGGTCGACCACCAGCGTGCGCGCACCCTGTCCTTTCCGCCCGCCCTTGGCGGCAGCGATCGCGGCGAGGTTGCAGGCGATGGTGCTCTTGCCCACCCCGCCCTTCTGGTTGAAAACGACGCGTTTCATGGCGAATTCAGCTGGCTTTGAGAGAATGCATTTTCGCATGCGGAGTAAGATTGCGCGGTTCCGATAACAAAGCCATGACCATGAGTGGAGAACGCAAAGAGGAGGACGGCGCGGAGCTTTCCGCCGCCGCCCTCGAATACCATACCTCCCCGACGCCGGGGAAGATTTCGGTCATTCCGACCAAGGGGCTGACCAACCAGCGCGATTTGGCGCTCGCCTATTCGCCGGGCGTGGCGGCCGCCTGCCATGCGATCGTCGCCGATCCAGCGGCCGCGAGCCGGATGACTGCGCGCGCCAACCTGGTGGGCGTGGTCACCAACGGCACGGCGGTACTGGGACTGGGCAACATCGGTCCGCTGGCCGCCAAGCCGGTGATGGAAGGCAAGGCGGTGCTGTTCAAGAAGTTCGCCGGCATCGACGTGTTCGACATCGAGCTCGCCGAGCGCGATCCCGACAAGCTGATCGACATGATCGCGGCGCTGGAGCCGACCTTCGGCGGCATCAATCTGGAGGACATCAAGGCGCCCGAATGCTTTTACATCGAGGCGAAGCTGCGCGAGCGCATGAAGATTCCCGTCTTCCACGACGACCAGCACGGCACCGCGATCGTCGTCGGCGCCTTCATCCTCAATGGCCTGAAACTCGTCGGCAAGAAAATCGAAGAGGTGAAGCTCGTCACCTCCGGCGCCGGCGCGGCGGCGCTCGCTTGCCTCGATCTGCTCGTCCAGCTCGGTGTGCGGGTCGAGAACATCTGGGTCACCGACATCCACGGCCTGGTGTATGAAGGCCGCCAAGTGGAGATGGATCCGCTCAAGGCGCGCTTTGCCAAGGCCACCGAGATGCGTACGCTTGGCGAGGCGATCGCCGGCGCCGACGTGTTTCTAGGGCTTTCGGCCGGCGGCGTGCTCAAAAAAGAGATGGTGGCGAAGATGGCGGCCAAGCCCCTGATTCTCGCACTCGCCAACCCGACGCCGGAGATCCTGCCCGAAGAGGTGCGCGCGGTGCGCGACGATGCGATCATCGCCACGGGTCGTTCGGATTATCCGAACCAGGTCAACAACGTGCTGTGCTTCCCTTTCATCTTCCGCGGCGCGCTCGATGCCGGAGCGACGACGATCACCGAGTCGATGAAGCTCGCCGCCGTGCGCGCGCTCGCCGAACTCGCCCAGGCCGAGGCTTCCGACGTCGTGTCGATGGCCTATGGCGGCGAGGCGACTGCCTTCGGCCCGGAATACCTGATCCCCAAGCCTTTCGATCCACGGCTGATCGTCAAGATCGCCCCGGCCGTCGCTCAGGCGGCGGCGGAATCCGGTGTCGCGACGCGGCCGATCAAGGATCTGACGGCCTACCGGGAAAAGCTCGACAACTTCGTCTATCACTCCGGCTTCGTCATGAAGCCGGTATTCGCTGCCGCGAAGCAGGCGCCGCGGCGGGTCATCTACTGCGAAGGCGAGGACGAGCGCGTGCTGCATGCGGTGCAGGCGGTGTGTGACGAGGGGCTCGCGCAGCCGGTGCTGATCGGCCGGCCCGAGGTGATCGAGATGCGCATCGCGCGCGCCGGGCTGCGCATCCGTCCCGGTCATGACTTCGAGCTCGTCAATCCGCTTTCCGATCCGCGCTACCGCGAGCTGTGCAACGAATACCACGCGCTGATGGGGCGTCAGGGCGTCACCCCCGAGATGGCCAAGCAACTGTTGCGCTCCGACACCACGCTGATCGGCGCGATGCTCCTCAAGCGCGGCGACGTCGATGCGATGCTGTGTGGCACCGTGGGTCGTCACGCCCAGCACCTGAAACACATCGAGGATGTCATCGGCCTGAAAGCCCGTGCCCATTGTTTCGCGGCGATGAACCTCTTGCTCTTGCCGCGCCATACGCTGTTCGTCTGCGACACTTACGTCAATGAGGACCCGGATGCGGGGCTGATTGCCGACATCACGCTGATGGCGGCGGACGAGGTGCGCCGTTTCGGCCTGGTGCCGAAGGTCGCGCTGCTGTCGCACTCGAACTTCGGCAGTGTGCCGACCGATGCGACGCGCAAGATGGCGCGTGCGCTGGAAATCATCACCGCGCGTGCGCCGGAGCTGGAGGTCGATGGCGAGATGCACGGTGATGCCGCGTTGAACGAAGCGATCCGCAAGCGTGCCTATCCGGGCAGCCGCCTGAAAGGCGAGGCGAATCTGCTCATCATGCCCAACGTCGATGCCGCCAACATCGCCTTCAACCTGCTCAAGGAAACCAATGGCGAAGGCATCACCGTCGGCCCGATCCTGCTCGGCGCGGCCAAACCCGTGCATATCCTGACGCCGACGGCGACGGTGCGCCGGCTGGTGAATATGACGGCGCTGGCGGTGGTGGATGCCAACCATTTGAGCGCTTAAGACCGGCGCCTGCTACCATTGGCCATCATGCAAACTTGTCTGATCGCGAATCCCAAGGGCGGCGTCGGCAAGAGCACGCTGGCGACCAATCTTGCCGGCGGGCTGGCGCGGCGCGGCTACCGTGTGATGCTCGGGGACGTCGACCGCCAGCAATCGACGGCGGCCTGGCTGCGGTTGCGCTCGCCGCTGCTGCCGAAAATATCGACCTGGGAAATTCGCCCTGACGAACCGGCGCGCCCGCCGGCAGGCACCACCCATGCGGTGCTCGACACCCCTGCGGGCTTGCATGGCAAGAAGCTCGCGCATTTGCTCAAACTGGTCGATCGCTTGATCGTGCCGCTCGCGCCTTCCCTGTTCGACATCCTCGCCACGCGCCGTTTCCTCGACGAGCTGCTCGAAGAGAAGGCGCTGCGCAAACACCCGGTCGAGATCGTCGTCGTCGGCATGCGCGTCGATGCCCGCACGCGCGCGGCCGCCGAGCTCGAGCGCTTCCTTCAGGACACCGGGCTGCCGGTGATCGCCCATTTGCGCGACACGCAGAACTACGTGCAGGCCGCAGCCCATGGACTGACGATTTTCGAACTGTCCCCGCGCCGCGCCGCGCAGGATTGGGAGCAATGGCAGCCGATCCTGCGCTGGGCGGAAGGGGCGATCGAGGAGCAGTCATGAATTTCGAGAAGGTCGTCTTCGGTTTCTTCATCGTTCTCGCTGCGACGCTCAACTTCGGCTTCTTCATCGGCGACATCGACCGGCCCGAGCTGCATCACATCTACGAGCTGTTTGCGGCGATCATCGTCAACCTGATCGCCACGGTGCTCAAATTCGGCGACCGCACGCAGATCGGCGCGATCCATCTGGCCACCAGCCTGGTCGCCGACCTGCAGCTGATCGCCGCGGCGAGCGTCTGGGCTTTCGCGGTGCATGTCAGCGGCGAGGGCATGACGCCGGCAACCACCGCCAGCGTGGTCTCGCTGTCCGGCGGCGCCTTGCTCGCCAACATCGTCTCGCTGGCGATCCTGGTCGCCGAAACGGTGATGATGCGGCGCTAGAGCCGAGATGCATCCCGGCAGCGCCTTCTTCATCGTCCTGCGGCGCATGCGTGCGCCGCTGATTCTGCTGATCGTCGTCTATGCCGTCTCGATTCTCGGCCTGACATTGATTCCGGGCGCCGATGCTGAAGGCAAGCCGGCACCGCCAATGTCCTTCCTGCACGCGTTCTATTTCGTCAGCTATACGGCGACGACGATCGGTTTCGGCGAAATTCCGCAGGCCTTCTCGGAAGCGCAGCGGATGTGGGTGACGGCGATCATCTATGCCACGGTGATCGTCTGGACCTATGCGATCCTCACCATCCTGGCGCTGTTTTCCGACCGTGCCTTCCAGCAGGCCCTTTCCGCCGGCCGTTTCAAGCGGCGCGTGCAGCGTCTCGCGGAGCCGTTCTACATCGTGTGCGGTTGTGGCGAGACGGGCGGTCGGGTGCTCGCGGCGCTGGACAAGATGGATGCGCGTGCGGTTGCGATCGACCTGGACGAGAACCGGCTGGCGGAACTCGAGCTCGAGGATTTCCGCAGCGAAACGCCGGCGCTCGCCGGCGATGCGGCGCAGACCCAAAACCTCTTCGCCGCCGGGCTCATGCACCGATTTTGCCGCGGCATCCTGGCGCTGACCAACGACGACCAGGCGAATCTCGCCATCGCCGCCCATGCCCGCCTGCTGCGCCCGCAATTGCCGGCGATCCTGCGCGTCGAGCACGACGCGATCGCCCAGCGCATGACCGCCTTCGGCGCGACGCAGACGATCAATCCGTTCGCCAACTTCGCGCGGCTTCTGGCGCTGGCCATTCATGCGCCGGCGCTGTATCGCCTGCACGACTGGCTGACCGGCACGCCGGGCACCATTCTCGTCGCCACGCGCGATCCGCCGGCCGGCCGCTGGATCGTCTGCGGCTATGGGCGTTTCGGTCACTCGCTGGTGGCGGAACTGCAGCGCGAGGGCATGGAAATCGCGCTGATCGATCAGCATCCGCTCGAAGCCCCGGGCTTCACCGCCGTCGTCGGCAGCGGCGTCGAGCCGGAGGTGCTCACTGCGGCCGGCGTGGCCAGCGCCGACGGTCTCGTCGCCGCCACCGACGACGACCTGACCAATCTCTCGATCGCCGTCGCCGCGCGCGCACTGAACCCCGGTCTGTTCATCGTGCTGCGGCAAAACCAGCAAAGCCGCGCCGAGCTGTTCGCCGCCCTGCAACCGGAAATGATCATGGCGCCGGCCGAGATCGTCGCCCATGCGGCGCTGGCGCGGCTGACGACGCCACTGCTGCCGGATTTCCTGCGCGCCGCGGAAGCGCGCGGTGACGACTGGGCCTGGGCCTTGCAGTCACGGCTGCGCATGGAGCTGGGCTCGGCCGTGCCGCTGTGCTGGCAGTTGTCGATCGACGACAATGTAGCAACTGCGATCGTCACGTTGATCGCCGAAGGCCGTGAAGTGGTGCTGTCGGCATTGCTGCGTAACCCTTCCGACCGCAGCCAGCGGCTTTCCTGCGTTGCGCTGGCCTTGCGGCGCGATGAGGCAGACATGCTGATGCCGGAAGCCGATACCTCGCTGATGATCGGCGATCAGATTCTCTTCGTCGGCACCGCCGCGGCACGCGCGGAACAGGAACTCATCGCTCGCAACCGCAATGTGCTGCATTATCTGCTGACCGGCCGCGAGGAAACCGGCTGGCTGTGGCGCGCGATGACGCGAAAGTGGTCAAAGCAGCCCGTGGAGCATCTTGGCCAACAGCAATAGGATCACGCCGGCGAAGATTTTCTTCAGCGTCGCCACCGGCAGCCGGTGCGCGGCTTTCGCGCCCCAAGGTGCCGTCAGCATGCTCATCGCCGCACAGGCAGCGAGCGCAGGCAAGTAGACATAACCGATACTCCAGGCTGGCAAACCGGTGGCGTGCCAGCCGCCGACCAGATAGCCGACGCTGCCCGCCACGGCGATCGGAAAGCCGATCGCCGCCGAGGTGCCGATCGCCTCGTGCATCTTGACGTTGCACCAGGTCATGAACGGCACGGACAAGGAGCCGCCGCCGATCGCGACGAGCGCCGAGATCGCGCCGATGCCGCTGCCGACGAGGAACATGCCGAAGGGTCCGGGCAGTTGCCGCGAAGGCTTCGGTTTGATGTTCGCGAGCATCTGGAAGGCGACATAGCTCATGAAGGCAGTGAAGAAGATCGCCAGCGGCCGGGTGGGGATCAGGCTCGCGAACTGCGCGCCGGCGAAGGTGCCGAGGAGGATCCCCGGCGCGATGCTCTTGACGATCGGCCAGCGCACTGCACCGTGGGCATGATGCGCGCGCAAGCTCGAAACCGAGGTGAATACGATCGCCGCCATCGAGGTGCCAAGCGCAAGATGCATCAGATGCTCGGCAGGGAAGCCCTGCGCGGCGAACAGCAATGCCAGCACTGGCACCATGATCGCGCCGCCGCCGACACCCAACAAGCCGGCGAAGAAGCCCGCCACTGCACCGAGCAGAAGGTAAGCGGCGAGCCAGATCATTTGACGAGGTTCCGCAGGATGAACGCCCACTCTGCCGGATCGACCGGCGTGATCGACAGCCGGTTGCCGCGCTGCAAGACGCGCATGTTCGCCAGTTCCGGATGCCGTCGCAGCTCGTCGAGCGGGATCAGCGGAATCTTGCGGACGACGCGCACATCGACATTCACCCAGCGCGGATTCTCCGGCGTCGATTTCGGGTCGTAATAAGGGCTTTGCGGATCGAATTGGGTGCGGTCGGGATAGGCGAGTTTCGCCACCTCGGCAATGCCGGCGATGCCCGGCTGCGGGCAGGAGGAGTGATAAAACAACACCCCATCGCCGACCTTCATCTGGTCGCGCATGAAGTTGCGCGCCTGGTAGTTACGCACCCCCCACCAGTCGACGGTCTGGTTCGGCATGGCCAGCACATCGTCGATGCCGACGACGGAAGGCTCGGTTTTCATCAGCCAGTAGCGCATATTGCGTCCTCTTGATTCCTCACAATTACTCCAATAGTCTGTTTTAAAAGTGATTTATATGATTGCCTGTTCCGTGGTGTTCCCGTAGAATCCAACCCAATCCTTATCAAAATCCCACCCAAAGTTCCACCCAAAACTGGCTTCGGTTTTCCACCCCAGAAATAAGACATAAGAGGCGTCATGGCGAAACGACTTTCTGCTCAGGCCTGCGAGACTGTAAAGCCATCCATTCGCGACCGGCTTTTGAGCGACGGTGATGGGTTGTATCTGCGAGTGCGGCCAAATGGCACGAAAACATGGGTGATCGAGTATGAGCATCGTGGCAAGCGTACAAAATACACCATTGGCAGGTATGCCCGCGAAGGCGCGCCAGGAGATAGCATCCCCGATTGGTTGCGGCATGGGCAGCAATCACTGACCCAAGCTCGCTCGATTGCAGGGGCTTGGAAAGCGGCGCGGCGATCCGGGCGTGATCCAGTAGCCGATTGGGAAGCCCTGCTAGAGCAAGAGCGTCGAGTCGAAGCCGCGAGACGGGCCGAAGAGGAAGCCGAGCGGAATCAACCGACCGTAAAGGACGTCATCGAAGCATTCATGCAGAAGATCATGGCGGGCAAGAAAAGCGCCCCGGCGATCCGCTACCGGCTGGATCGGTTGGCAGCGCTGATCGGAAATCGAAAAATCCGTGACGTGACACGGCAGCATGTCGTCGCGGCACTGGACACCATCGCTCAAGGCGAGCGTGAAGGCAAAACCGCGAAGCAACTGGCGGGCGAGGTATTGACCCAAGCCAAGCGCGTTTGGCGGTTCGCTGCGGAACGCGAGTGGATAGCCGACTCCCCAATAGAGAAACTGACACGGGCGGCTTTCGGTGCCAAGCCCAACAAACGCGATGTAACACTGCGGCTGGATGAATTGGCGGCTATCTGGCGGGCGCTTGATAACCGCGAATTGTGTAAGTCTGATCCTGTGACCATCGCGGCAATGAAGCTGCTGATTCTGACTGGGCAACGTGAAAGTGAAGTATGCGAAGCCGAATGGGCGGAATTTGATTTAGTAGAGGGATTGTGGCGACTGCCAGCGGAACGGACAAAATCCAAGCGGGCACACCTTGTTCATCTTGCTCCGCAAGCTGTGGCGATCCTGCAAGCCTTGAAACCTATCACTGGTAAAGAGCGCCATGTCTTTTCATCGCCCTTACGACCAAAGCAGGCGATCTATGGGCGGGCGGTGAATAACGCGCTGGCAACGATGTTCAAAACGGGCAAGCTGCCGAACGTGACGCAATGCCATGTCCATGATTTTCGGCGGACACTGATAAGCCGCTTGCCTGATCTGGGCTTTGAGCCATTCTTGGGCCATAAGATTGCAAACCACGTTCTATCAGGCGTGTTCGCCCATTACAACCACAACAGTTATGAGGCACAACGTAAGGCGGCGTTGGAAGCATGGGCAGCGCTAATCGAATTACTGGCGGCCGGCGAGAACATGACCCAACTGCAACGGGCAGCGTAAGGCTTTGCCGCATTAGTGGGCAAACATGAAATGGCCAAGCTGATATTTTCCCCACGCATGGATTTCGAGCGACAAAAAAGTCGCTTGTGGAAGGGGTGCTTCCCAGAGCAAGCAGCAGAAAATCTCAGGATTCGCTACGGATTCCGGCAAGATTTCGACTTGGGAGATCGGCTTAGCGAAATCACATGGAGGTATCTAAGGCGCTCAAAAATCTCCCCAGATGCAGCCCTCAATGAAGCGAGAAGTAGTATGGATGCGGCTCGACTGAGAGGGGAAGTTGAGTCGATGTATGTCGCGATACTCGTAGATATGTGGGCAACACGACATCAACGCGAGGCAGCAAAACGTAATACCAAAGCTAAAGTAGTAGCGGCCATGCGTAGCTACCAAGCTATGCCAAGGCCGCCAGGGAGAGCCCAAGACTTGCCAAAACTGTTTTTGTTCCGTTCTCTTGGTGCGCTATATGAGGATGGAACAGGGAAACGTCCCTCTATAACGGGATCTATTACAGGAAAACCACGAGGGGCAGCCTACCGTTTTATCTGTGATGTTTGCAGACAACTTGGCGTCCCAGTCACTCCAAGGTTCCTACGTGAAGTCGGCTACCGAAGGTTAAAGGCGTAAAGTTGTATGTGTCATGTTATGCAAATATGCTGATCAGGTAATTGGTTGAATCTGTTTGCGCTGTCGGTGGCGCGCAGGGATCGCCCTGCGCGGCGCCGACAGCGCGCAGCCACTTCAGGCGGCCAGTCTCAGCGCCTCCTTCTTATGCTCCGCGAGCAGCATCATGTTCAGGTAACGGCTGTTCTCCAGCCAATTCTCGTGGGTTTCGACGCATAGTGCCCGGATCAGCCGCAGGCAGGACGCCACGTTCGGAAAGATGCGCACCACCCGGGTTTTGCGCTTGATCTCCTCGTTGAGCCGCTCCAGCATGTTCGTGCTCTTTATGTGCTTGTGATGGGCGCGCGGTAATCGGTAAAAGGTCAGCGTCTCGGCGATGTTCGATTCCACCCAGTCGACCAGCTTCGGGTACTTGCCCGCCCATTTGCCGATCCAGGCCGAGAGGTCTCGATGGGCTTCCTGGATGTCGCGCCGGTCGTAGATCCAGCGCAGCTCCTGCAGGCAATCGTCGTCCGCGCGCCGAGGTGCGCATTCCGACGAACGTGACCGACCGCACCGATGAACGTGACCGCTGGGGAAGCGCGGATGCGTGGTGTTCAAATTCTACCTCGACCGGTCACGATGCTCCGTGGCAGGGTTGTCCATAGGCGACCGCCAGCGCGCCTCTAACGCTGGCGGGCGGTCGCCTGTGGGGAACCTGTGTTTGGCGCACTGGCATCACGTCCTTCTCGCCTTGCGCATCGAGTCGCCAGTCAACTTGAGCCGGTGCGAGGCATGCAGAATGCGATCGAGGATGGCGTCGGCGAGCGTCGGCTCGCCGAGATACTCGTGCCAATGCTCGACGGGTAGCTGGCTGGTGATGATGGTCGAGCGCGTGCCGACGCGGTCGTCGAGCACCTCGAGCAAGTCGGAGCGTTCCGCCGCCGACGGCGGCGCCAATCCCCAATCGTCGATCAGCAATAGGTCGGTCTTCGCCAGCGCTGAGAGGCGACGCGTGAAGCTGCCGTCGCCGTGGGCGATGCGCAGTTCCTCGAAGAGCCGCGGCAGGCGGACATACAACACCGAGAAGCCCTGCCGGCAGGCAGCGTTGCCGAGCGCGCAGGCGAGCCAGGTCTTGCCGCTGCCGGTGGAGCCGGTGATCAGGCAGTTCTGGTGATGGCGGATCCAGTCGCCGCCGCCGAGCGAAGCGAGGAGTTTCTTCTCCAGGCCGCGCCCGGGGCGGTAATCGACATCCTCGAGGCAGGCGCTACCGACCTTGAGCTTGGCCTGCTTGAGCAGGCGGGTGACGCGTTTGGAGTCGCGGAACGACATCTCCCGGTCGATGATCAGGGCGATGCGCTCCTCGAAGGACAGCGCCGCCGCGCCGGGCTGGGCCAATTGCTCCTCGAGGGCACGGGCCATGCCATCCAGGCGCAGGGTCTTGAGTTGGGTGAGGCTGTGGTGGGT
The DNA here is from genome assembly GCF_004323595.1 of Sulfuricystis thermophila. GTDB lineage: Bacteria > Pseudomonadota > Gammaproteobacteria > Burkholderiales > Rhodocyclaceae > Sulfuricystis > Sulfuricystis thermophila. The sequence continues at coordinate 2,601,423 of NZ_AP019373.1, read as the reverse complement.
GAGCATAGGTCTCCTGGGTTGAGGTCAGTGGTAGTACGAGGAACCGCGCACGTTACCGTGCGACGGCAGGGTCAGTTCCGCTTGGGTGTCAGGCAGCGGTTGGCGGTCGAGGCGACCGACTTGTAGCGGCGCGCGCCCAGGGTGACGGCCCGAGTGCAGGCGGCTTCCAGTCGTTCCTTGCCATAGGTCCTGGCCAGGCGCATGACGCCCAGGCAGGCGCGGTAGCCCTGTTCCGGATGCGGCCGCGACTCGAGCTGGTAGCGCACGATTTCCGTCGTCGCCGGCCCCACGGTCGCGGCCCAGTTGAGCATCCGGCCCGGTGTCCATTCGGCGTGGGCCCGGTGCGACGCGGGCATGTGCTCCGGGACGGTGCTGTGGGCGCCATGGCGCGGATTGCGCGCATGGGCCGCCACCCGCTTGCCCTTGAAGAAGCATTCAACGCTGCTGGCGGTCAGGCGGATCTCGATCTCCTGCCGGACCAGGGTGTGGGGCACGCTGTAGTAATGGCCGTCGACTTCGACGTGATAGTCGATGTTGGCGCGGGCCTTCTTCCACTGGGCGTACTGGAAGGGAATGGCCGGCAACGGGCGCAGGGCCGGGCGGTCGATGGACTCGAAGGCGTCCCGGCTGTTGACGGCCGTCCGGAATTGACCCACCTGACTGGGTAATTTGCATCTAAAACTGACCCACCTTTGATTGGTTACCCTGCCGGGTTTAGCGGCAGGGAGGACAGAAGGAGTGATCGAAGTGGGCATGTTGGCCAAGATCAGGCGGATGCATTTCCGCGACCACATACCGCTGCGCGAGATTGCGCGGCGAACGGGACTGGCAAGGAACACCCTGCGGCACTGGCTGCGACAGAAAGACGTTGTCGAGCCGCAGTACAAGAAACGGGAAGCGAAGAGCGTCGTCGATCCCTGGGCGGAACAACTGACGCAATGGCTGAAGACCGACAGTCACCGGCCAAAGCGGGACCGACGCACGGCCATGGCCATGTTCAAGGCCATCCAGGCACAGGGCTACTCCGGGGGCTATGGGCGGGTCTGCGCCTATATCAAGCGCTGGCGGAAGGAGGAAGCCGAGAAGCCGGGGCCGGCCTTTGTTCCGCTGACCTTTGCGCTGGGCGAAGCCTTCCAGTTCGACTGGAGCACCGAATATGCCTTCGTCGGCGGCCTGCGCCGGAAGCTCGAAGTCGCGCACACCAAGCTATGCGCCAGCCGAGCGTTCTGGCTGACCGCCTACTACGGGCAGAGCCACGAAATGCTGTTCGACGCCCATGCGCGTGCATTTGCCGCCTTTGGTGGCGTGCCGCGACGCGGCATCTACGACAATATGAAGACCGCTGTCGACAAGGTTGGTCGTGGCAAGGAGCGCGACATCAACCCGCGCTTTTACGCCATGTGCGGGCACTACCTGTTCGATCCGGAATTCTGCAACGTCGCCTCGGGCTGGGAGAAGGGCCGCGTCGAGAAGAACGTCCAGGATCGTCGCCGACAGATCTGGCACCAGGCCAGCGAGCGTCGCTGGCGGGATCTCGACGAACTCAATGAGTGGCTTGGCGAGCAGTGCCGTCAAGCGTGGACAGATACCGCCAATCCGGAATGGCCGGCGCTGACCATCGGTGAGCTGCTGCAAGACGAACTGATGCAGATGCTGCCGGCCCCGCAGCCGTTTGACGGTTATGTCGAGAAGCCGGTACGGGTGACCAGCACGGCGCTGATCCATTTCCAGCGCAACCGTTACAGTGTGCCAGCCGAACATGCCCATGCCGTTCTGAGCCTGCGCATTTACCCGGCGGAACTACGACTGGTGGCCGACGGCAAGGAAGTCGCCCGCCATGTGCGCAGCTTCGAGCGTGACCAGACCTTTTACGACTTCACCCACTACATCGGCATCGTCGAGCGGAAACCTGGGGCGCTCAGGAATGGCGCCCCGTTTGCCGAAATGCCCGAGCCATTGCTGCGACTCCAGCGCATCCTGCTCAAGCAGACTGGCGGTGATCGTGTCATGGCCGATGTGCTTGGGGCCATCCCGAAACATGGCCTCGATACGGTACTGGTGGCAGTCGAACTGGCACTGGAGTCCGGCCGCCCGAGTGGTGAGCATGTCATGAATGTGCTGGCGCGGCTGAAAGCAGGAATTCCCGCCCCGAACAAGATCGAGACAGCGCTCAAACTGGCCGAAGAGCCGAAACCGAACGTGGACCGCTACGACCAACTGCGCCAGGAGGTGAGCCATGTCGATTGAGCTCATCGGCCGCCTCAAGGCCCTGAAACTCCATGGCATGGCGCAGTGCTGGCCGGAGCTGGTGGCCAAGGCTCGCCACAGCGACCTTGACCCCGAGCAGTGGATGGCGGAACTTCTGGCAGCCGAGACCGCCGAGCGGGAGGTGCGTTCGATTGCCTATCAGATGACGGCCGCCCGGTTCCCGGCCCACCGCGATCTGCCGGGCTTTGACTTCGCCCAGGCGAAGGTGGATGAGGCTCTGGTGCGGCGGTTGCACGGCGGCGACTTCATCGATGCTGCCCACAACGTGGTGTTCATCGGCGGACCGGGCACCGGCAAGACACACCTGGCGACGGCCATCGGTGTCGAGGCCGTCCGGCATCTGGGCAAGCGCGTACGCTTCTTCTCGACGGTGGAACTGGTCAATGCACTGGAGCAGGAGAAAGCCAACGGCAAACCCGGGCAATTGGCCTATCGGCTGCTTTACGTCGATCTGGTGATCCTCGACGAGCTCGGCTATCTGCCCTTCAGCCAGGCCGGGGGCGCCTTGTTGTTCCACCTGCTGTCGAAGCTCTACGAGCACACCAGCGTGATGATCACGACCAACCTGTCATTCGCCGAGTGGGGAAACGTCTTCGGCGATGCCAAGATGACCACCGCCATGCTCGACCGCCTGACCCATCATTGCCATATCGTCGAGACCGGCAACGAGTCCTGGCGCTTCAAGACGAGTACGGCCCGGCTGCAGCCGGGCCGTACTCGAACAACCAAACCAAAAGGAGAACAACCACCCGAAACCGCAACCCTACCCATACCCGCGTAGCTATACTGCGCGCATAACACCGTGGGTCAGTTCCAGATGAAAACCCCGGGTCAGTTCGGCGTGGAAATCAACACGTGCCCTCATCGCGAATCTTGACACGCAGGCAATCAAAGAACACGACCGGATACATCGGCTCAAGCGGCCGGTTCTGCCATTCCGTCACCTCAGCCATCACTGCGTCGGTGACGTCGGAGATGAACTGGGGCGAGACTTCGACGGCGTACATTTCCAGCAGATGCCCCTGAATCTCGCGTACGCTCATGCCCCGGGCGTACATGGAAACGATCTTGTCGTCGAAGCCGGTGAAGCGCCGCTCGTGCTTGCCGATGATCTGTGGCTCGAAACTGCCCATCCGGTCGCGGGGAATGTCCAGTGTCAGCGGCCCGTCATCGGTCAGCACGGTCTTGGGACTGCTGCCGTTGCGGTGGTTGCCGGCTTCCCGGGCGCTTCGCCCTTGGCGTAGCCCAGATGGTGGGTCAGTTCGGCGTTCAGCGCCCGTTCCAGCAGCGCTTTCTTGATTTGCCGGAAGATCGATTCGACGCCTTCGGCCGTCATCGGCCCAGGGATCAGTTCCTCCAGCACTTCCCGCTTGATTTGATACGGCGCCTCAACCACCGGCGCTACTTTCGTCTTCTTGATGCTCGGCATACCGCCTCCTTTCAGGTCTCATGGTATGCCTCACACACAAAATTCTGGATAGGCTACGCCATGCTCTTCCATGTCGTCGCGGGCGTCTAACAACGCCTGTGCAGAGCCATTCGGCTCCCAGTTTCGTTCCATCCGCCGGCTAAAAACCGGGATCTGCGCGACTGCGCTTCGGTATTCCGGCGTTCGGGCTGAACAGGAAATCGCTGGAGAGATTGGCACACCAGCCACCCTCCTCGGTCTACCGACATCGGCGCAGCGCCGGTGACTATATTCGCCGCTGGCCTGTTGCCCAGTCAGGACTCATGGAAAGCCCGACGCATGCTGTCGAGAATCGGATCGAACAGATAGCGTATCGCGCTTCGCTTGCCGGCAACGATCTGTACCTCAGCCAGCATGCCGGGCGTGAGTACTCCGCGATCCACCTTCTTCAATTCATCGGGGTGAATCTCGATACGCGCCTTGTAATACGGGCGGCCCTGGCTGGTCTCGTCCTTGAAGGTGCTCGCTGATACCTGCACCACCTTCCCTAGCAACCGGATATGCGATCGTGCCTTGTAGGCAGTCAGCCGCACGTGCGCCTCTTGTCCCGGCATGACCACATCGATGTCGTCCGGGGCAATCCGAGCTTCGATGAGGAGTTCATCGGCGTCGGGGACCACATCCAGCAACGTGCCGCCGGGGGGAATGACGGCCCCAAGGGTGGTCACGCGCAGCCCCTGCACCACACCGGCCTGGGGAGCCGTAACCTTGGTGCGCTGCAATCGCTCACGGCTTACGCTGAGCCGATCGCGTGCGGTGGCCACGGCTGCTTCCATCTCGGACACCCGCTGGCGAGCTCGCGCTCGTTCGGCGGCATTCTCGCTCAGCAACGCGGTACTTTGCGCCTTTACGTTCTCCAGTTGCAGCAGACGGGATTTGGAAATGAAGTTTTTTTCGTAAAGTTCGCGATTGAGACGACTTTCTTCTTCAGCGTTGTCCACCATCTTCTGGATGGCCGTATCGCGTGCCGTCCATTGGGCTTCCTCGCGGTGAGCATCGGCCAGGCGCGCCTCGTAACCCGCCAGCTCCTTGCGGGCAATTTCCAGGGCGGCCTTGGCTTCGGTATCGTCCAGCCGGATCAATTCCTCACCTTCTGCAACGCGCTGCCCTTCTTTGACAAGGATTGCGCGAACGATACCGCCGTCCAGATGCTGGACGGTGCGCACGCGCCCAGCCGGGATGACTTCGCCACTGGCGATCGCGCCCGCGTGGAGTTCCGCGAAGGAGCCCCACAGGAGCAAGGCGCCAAAGAACAGCCCGGCCACCAGGAAGAAACGCCGGGTGTCCTGGCGGGTATCGGTGGGGATGACCAGTTCAGGCTGCGCCACTGCGGGCTTCTCCGATAGTACGCACCGAGCCCTGCAACTTGGCAAGGACTTCTTCGCGCGGGCCGAAGTGCTGGAGTTGGCCGTCCATCAGCACGCCGAGTTTGTCGCAGCCGGAAAGTAGGGAGGGGCGGTGGCTGATCATGATCACAGTGGCGCCATTGGCACGGGTCCGCTGTAAGGCACGTACCAAGGCTTGCTCGCCTTCGGCGTCTAGGTTGGAGTTGGGTTCGTCGAGCACGACCAGACGCGGCCGGCCAAAGAGTGCGCGCGCCAGACCGATGCGTTGGCGTTGTCCGGCGGATAGTGCAGCGCCACCCGGCCCGATCTGGGTATCGTAGGCCTTGGGTAGCCGCAAGATCATTTCATGGCAATCCGCAGCTTGGGCAGCTTCGATGACCTTGGCGTCGTCAGCCTCACTAAAACGGGCGATGTTCTCGCGCACGGTGCCCGAAAAAAGCTCGATGTCTTGCGGCAGGTAGCCGCAGTATCGTCCAAAGTCGGCACGGTTCCAGGTATAGACATCGGCACCATCGAGCCGTACGCTGCCGGAGCGCGGTTTCCAGACGCCGCAGAGCAACTTGGCGAGTGTAGACTTTCCTGCTCCCGAGGGACCAATGACGCCCATCCAGCTGCCGGCCGGCAGTGTGAAGCTGATGCCTTTCAGGGTAGGTTGCTCGACGCCAGCCGGGGCAAAGATGAGCCGCTCAACGACGATGTCGCCCTGCGGCTCGGGCAGGGACATGGTGGATTCGTCGCACGGGAATACGCTCAGGGCGGTATCCAGACGCAGCACGGCAGCACGTACACCGACCCACTGCTTCCATGTGCTCACCAGCATTTCGAGGGGGGCCAATCCGCGCGCGGCGATGATCGTTGCTGCAACCATGCCCCCCATCGTGATTTCGTCGTGAATGGCGTACCAGGCACCGATACCGCTCATCATGAGGGTCAGCAGCATGCGTACGCCCTTGGCAACCGCTGCCAGCAGTGCGAGACGATCACCGGCAATGCTGCCCTCGGCAAGAGCCATGCCTTGTGCCGCGCTCCAGTGTTCGCGCATGGCGTCGCCCATACCCATCGCAGCGACGACTTCCGCATTGTGGATGATGCCGTCGAGACGGCGTTGGGCGCCGATGGCGGCTTCGCCCGCCCTGCGCACATGAGGGGCGGTGAGCGCTTCGGTGGCGAAGGCGAGACAGACCAGGACCACGATGCCGGCCAGCATGGCATGGCCGAGTCCGACATGCATCAGATAGACGCCGAGCAAAAACAGCGGCACCAGGGGAGCATCAAACAACGCGGCGAGTCCTTGCGGGGTGGCGATGAATCCGCGCACGGTGTGCATATCGCGCAGGGGTTGCGAGGAGGTTTCCGGGCCCCGTGCGGATTGCGCAAGGGAGTGTTCGAGCAGCCGTGGCCCCAGCGCCAACACATAGGCATTGCCAATACGCTGCAACAGTCTTGCGCGAATGGCATCGATGGTGGCAGCGACGATCAGCGCGACTATCGCGATCAAGGTCAGGAACAACAGGGTCTCGCCGCTGCGCGAGGCCAGTACCCGGTCATAGATTTGCAGGGAATACAGCGGCATTGCAAACAGCAGGACATTACCAGCAATGCTGGCCAGCATCACCACCCCCAACGCCCGCCGATTCAGCGGTGCTAGGGATGCAGCATGCAGGAGCGAGGACGGGTGCATCAGGATGATTGGGCTATGTCTGATGCAATTCTAACAACGATGGCATTCCGGCAAAGATGCGGTGCGCATGCTCTCACAATGCAGGGGATTTTGATATAGATCAACATTAGATGACTTTCCGCTCAGTAGGATGGACAAAAATGTACTCATATTATCAGTACCTTATATAACTTTAGTTATAGGGGTGTCGGGTATTTTTATCGGTCACACTTGGTTTGATTTTTAAAGTGGAGCATCACTGAGAAATCGGTTATGAACTACGAATCCGAAGCGAATGACACACAGTCCTCGGCAGACGCACTGACCTTGGGCGCGGCGATGACCGGACAGCTGTCGAGTTACAGCGACACCGACTGGTACAGCTTTACGGTAGGCGCAGCCGGAACGCTGTCACTGACATTCGATGGGCCGAATGCAGCGAGCTCTTACAGCTACTACACGCTGGGGGTCTACAACGCCAGCGGCGCGCTTTTTGACGCAGTTGGAAACCGGGCAGGACGGGACGTTCCAGATGGGTGCAGTCCCAAGTGCCGGTACTTACTACGTCCAGGTCCAGGATGGATTCAACTACAGCAACGGCAACTACTCCCTGACGGTGAACCACACACCCTTTGAGGGCTCACAGGAAACCACCACGATGGCAACAGTAACAACAAACTTTTCAGACTGGCTTGCAGCTGAAGCTGTCGGCAACACAGTTATCAGGGAAGGGGGATCTGCGGAAAACGCCCTACCCTGGGCCGTTGCAGCTTTTGATCGGGTGAATTCGTACAGCTTTTCGTCATATACCAGCACTTCCAATACCTATGTGGCAGGTCGGCTAACGAACGGTGACACTATCGCTGTTTACGGAACGACATTACTCAATCCATATTCTTACACTGTCACACAACTCAACTATTCTTTTGCTGGAACAGGTGTGACGGCGACGCTCATCGGATCTGTGCGTGATGGTTACTACACCTCGATGTCTGGGTATGTAAGCAAAGCAACCGTTTCATATGGCAACAAGTCGGTAGTTTTTGATGGGTATGTCGATGTGGGCAGTACCGCTCCAGCCAATTTCTCCAGCATTACTTATAAAGTAGGAACCTCGGTCGTTGCTTTGTCTGGATCGTTTAGCGGACAAACCTCAATCGTGAACGGCTACTACCATTCCGATATAACCGGTTCTGTCAGTGGAATATCTTTGACAAACGGTAGCTCAACAATGTCGATTTCTGGCCTTTCATCGGATTTTTCGACTATCGAGAATGCAACTTCGGCTCGGGGGCTCATGGAGCAGTTACTTTCTGGCAATGATTCAGTCACAGGCTCGGATGGAAGCAATACTCTATATGGCTTTTCTGGAAATGACACCCTGAATGGTGGCGCCGGCAATGACCGTCTGGATGGCGGTGCGGGCGCCGACACCCTGATCGGTGGCACCGGCAACGACACCTACGTGGTCGATGACGCCGGCGACACCATCGTGGAAACCTCCACCGCCGCCACCGAGATCGACACGGTCGAGGCCAGCCTGTCCTGGACCCTGGGCGACAATCTGGAGAACCTCACCCTTACCGGTTCCGGCAACACCAACGCGACCGGCAACACGCTCAACAACACGCTCAAGGGCAACAGCGGCAACAACCGCCTCGATGGCAGCACGGGCGCCGACACCATGCTTGGCGGCGCCGGCAACGACACCTACGTGGTCGACAACGTCGGGGACAAGGTCTATGAGACCACGACCGCCGCCAGTACCACCGACGCCGGCGGTAACGACACGGTCGAGGCCAGCATCAGCTACACCCTCGGCAACTTCGTCGAGAACCTCACCTTCACTGGCACCGACAATCTCAACGGCACCGGCAACGCGCTGGCCAACGTCATCACCGGCAACAGCGGCAAAAACGTCCTCGACGGCAAGGCCGGTGCGGATACGCTGGACGGCGCCGACGGCTCGGACATCTACCTGATCGGCGTCGCGGCCGACCATACCAGTACCGAGGTCATTGCCGACAGCGGCACGGTCGAAACCGATGTCGACGAAATCCGCTTTGCCGCCACCGCCGCCAGTACCTTGACCCTCAACGCCAACACGAACGGCATCGAGAAGGTGGTCATCGGCACCGGTACCGGCGCAACGGCCGTCACCACCGGCACCGTGGCCCTCAACGTCAATGCCTCGGCCGTCACCTACGGACTGGAGATTACCGGCAACGCCGGGGCCAACATCCTGACCGGCACGGCACACGATGACACGCTCGACGGTGGCGCCGGCAATGACCGTCTGGATGGCGGTGCGGGCGCCGACACCCTGATCGGTGGCACCGGCAACGACACCTACGTGGTCGATGACGCCGGCGACACCATCGTGGAAACCTCCACCGCCGCCACCGAGATCGACACGGTCGAGGCCAGCCTGTCCTGGACCCTGGGCGACAATCTGGAGAACCTCACCCTTACCGGTTCCGGCAACACCAACGCGACCGGCAACACGCTCAACAACACGCTCAAGGGCAACAGCGGCAACAACCGCCTCGATGGCAGCACGGGCGCCGACACCATGCTTGGCGGCGCCGGCAACGACACCTACGTGGTCGACAACGTCGGGGACAAGGTCTATGAGACCACGACCGCCGCCAGTACCACCGACGCCGGCGGTAACGACACGGTCGAGGCCAGCATCAGCTACACCCTCGGCAACTTCGTCGAGAACCTCACCTTCACTGGCACCGACAATCTCAACGGCACCGGCAACGCGCTGGCCAACGTCATCACCGGCAACAGCGGCAAAAACGTCCTCGACGGCAAGGCCGGTGCGGATACGCTGGACGGCGCCGACGGCTCGGACATCTACCTGATCGGCGTCGCGGCCGACCATACCAGTACCGAGGTCATTGCCGACAGCGGCACGGTCGAAACCGATGTCGACGAAATCCGCTTTGCCGCCACCGCCGCCAGTACCTTGACCCTCAACGCCAACACGAACGGCATCGAGAAGGTGGTCATCGGCACCGGTACCGGCGCAACGGCCGTCACCACCGGCACCGTGGCCCTCAACGTCAATGCCTCGGCCGTCACCTACGGACTGGAGATTACCGGCAACGCCGGGGCCAACATCCTGACCGGCACGGCACACGATGACACGCTCGACGGTGGCGCCGGCAATGACCGTCTGGATGGCGGTGCGGGCGCCGACACCCTGATCGGTGGCACCGGCAACGACACCTACGTGGTCGATGACGCCGGCGACACCATCGTGGAAACCTCCACCGCCGCCACCGAGATCGACACGGTCGAGGCCAGCCTGTCCTGGACCCTGGGCGACAATCTGGAGAACCTCACCCTTACCGGTTCCGGCAACACCAACGCGACCGGCAACACGCTCAACAACACGCTCAAGGGCAACAGCGGCAACAACCGCCTCGATGGCAGCACGGGCGCCGACACCATGCTTGGCGGCGCCGGCAACGACACCTACGTGGTCGACAACGTCGGGGACAAGGTCTATGAGACCACGACCGCCGCCAGTACCACCGACGCCGGCGGTAACGACACGGTCGAGGCCAGCATCAGCTACACCCTCGGCAACTTCGTCGAGAACCTCACCTTCACTGGCACCGACAATCTCAACGGCACCGGCAACGCGCTGGCCAACGTCATCACCGGCAACAGCGGCAAAAACGTCCTCGACGGCAAGGCCGGTGCGGATACGCTGGACGGCGCCGACGGCTCGGACATCTACCTGATCGGCGTCGCGGCCGACCATACCAGTACCGAGGTCATTGCCGACAGCGGCACGGTCGAAACCGATGTCGACGAAATCCGCTTTGCCGCCACCGCCGCCAGTACCTTGACCCTCAACGCCAACACGAACGGCATCGAGAAGGTGGTCATCGGCACCGGTACCGGCGCAACGGCCGTCACCACCGGCACCGTGGCCCTCAACGTCAATGCCTCGGCCGTCACCTACGGACTGGAGATTACCGGCAACGCCGGGGCCAACATCCTGACCGGCACGGCACACGATGACACGCTCGACGGTGGCGCCGGCAATGACCGTCTGGATGGCGGTGCGGGCGCCGACACCCTGATCGGTGGCACCGGCAACGACACCTACGTGGTCGATGACGCCGGCGACACCATCGTGGAAACCTCCACCGCCGCCACCGAGATCGACACGGTCGAGGCCAGCCTGTCCTGGACCCTGGGCGACAATCTGGAGAACCTCACCCTTACCGGTTCCGGCAACACCAACGCGACCGGCAACACGCTCAACAACACGCTCAAGGGCAACAGCGGCAACAACCGCCTCGATGGCAGCACGGGCGCCGACACCATGCTTGGCGGCGCCGGCAACGACACCTACGTGGTCGACAACGTCGGGGACAAGGTCTATGAGACCACGACCGCCGCCAGTACCACCGACGCCGGCGGTAACGACACGGTCGAGGCCAGCATCAGCTACACCCTCGGCAACTTCGTCGAGAACCTCACCTTCACTGGCACCGACAATCTCAACGGCACCGGCAACGCGCTGGCCAACGTCATCACCGGCAACAGCGGCAAAAACGTCCTCGACGGCAAGGCCGGTGCGGATACGCTGGACGGCGCCGACGGCTCGGACATCTACCTGATCGGCGTCGCGGCCGACCATACCAGTACCGAGGTCATTGCCGACAGCGGCACGGTCGAAACCGATGTCGACGAAATCCGCTTTGCCGCCACCGCCGCCAGTACCTTGACCCTCAACGCCAACACGAACGGCATCGAGAAGGTGGTCATCGGCACCGGTACCGGCGCAACGGCCGTCACCACCGGCACCGTGGCCCTCAACGTCAATGCCTCGGCCGTCACCTACGGACTGGAGATTACCGGCAACGCCGGGGCCAACATCCTGACCGGCACGGCACACGATGACACGCTCGACGGTGGCGCCGGCAATGACCGTCTGGATGGCGGTGCGGGCGCCGACACCCTGATCGGTGGCACCGGCAACGACACCTACGTGGTCGATGACGCCGGCGACACCATCGTGGAAACCTCCACCGCCGCCACCGAGATCGACACGGTCGAGGCCAGCCTGTCCTGGACCCTGGGCGACAATCTGGAGAACCTCACCCTTACCGGTTCCGGCAACACCAACGCGACCGGCAACACGCTCAACAACACGCTCAAGGGCAACAGCGGCAACAACCGCCTCGATGGCAGCACGGGCGCCGACACCATGCTTGGCGGCGCCGGCAACGACACCTACGTGGTCGACAACGTCGGGGACAAGGTCTATGAGACCACGACCGCCGCCAGTACCACCGACGCCGGCGGTAACGACACGGTCGAGGCCAGCATCAGCTACACCCTCGGCAACTTCGTCGAGAACCTCACCTTCACTGGCACCGACAATCTCAACGGCACCGGCAACGCGCTGGCCAACGTCATCACCGGCAACAGCGGCAAAAACGTCCTCGACGGCAAGGCCGGTGCGGATACGCTGGACGGCGCCGACGGCTCGGACATCTACCTGATCGGCGTCGCGGCCGACCATACCAGTACCGAGGTCATTGCCGACAGCGGCACGGTCGAAACCGATGTCGACGAAATCCGCTTTGCCGCCACCGCCGCCAGTACCTTGACCCTCAACGCCAACACGAACGGCATCGAGAAGGTGGTCATCGGCACCGGTACCGGCGCAACGGCCGTCACCACCGGCACCGTGGCCCTCAACGTCAATGCCTCGGCCGTCACCTACGGACTGGAGATTACCGGCAACGCCGGGGCCAACATCCTGACCGGCACGGCACACGATGACACGCTCGACGGTGGCGCCGGCAATGACCGTCTGGATGGCGGTGCGGGCGCCGACACCCTGATCGGTGGCACCGGCAACGACACACTGATCGGTGGTGACGGCAACGACATCTTCCGCTTCGATACGGCGCTGAATGCGACGACTAATGTCGACACCATTCAGGATTTCGTGCATGGTGCAGACTGGGTTGAACTGGAGAATGCAATCTTTGCCAAACTGATCCAAACCGGTGTTTTGTCGGCTGAGAACTTTGTTGCCGGAAGTGATGTAAAAGCCGTCGACGCTAACGACCACATTCTGTACGACGCAGCCACCGGCAAGCTCTACTACGACGCCGATGGCAACGGAGCAGGCGTTGCCATTCAGTTCGCCCTGTTGAGCAACAAGCCGACACTAGACGCCGGCGACTTCTACATCACCTGATCCAGACGGTCCTCCACCCCATCAGGGTGAGGACCGATTTCAGGTTTCACATCTTGTTGCCCTGTCACGGAGTCAGGGTGACCATGGGGGAGATAGAAGAAGACTGCTACTCCGACCTTGAGCTTCCCCCGAAATTTTGTCTTCCAAGAGATGGGGTATAAGGCCCCGTAAATTGGAAGGAGCAACGAAGTTGAAGAAGATACCGAAGCAGGAATACACGGCCGAATTTCGGGAGTTGGCGGTGAAGCGGGTAAAGGCGGGCCAGACGGTTGGGGTGATAGCGAAGGAGCTGGGGCTGATCGAGCAGACGCTGCGCAACTGGGTCAAGGCGTTCGACGCGGGCAAGCTCAACGGCCCAGGTGCGAAGCCGGTCACGCCGGAGCAAATGGAGCTATCGCGGGTGCGGGCGGAGAACATCCGGCTCAAGCGTGAGAACGAAATCCTAGGGCGTGTTCTCAATCAAGCCAACCAGACGATAGTGCAGGCCAGATGAATGAACGACAAGAAGGATGCTGCGAGTTTGTCGTAGCGCGTGGCGATGCGTCTGAATTGCTTGATGCGACTGAAGAAACGCTCGATCAGATTGCGGCTCTTGTAGATATGTCGGTCGAACGAGCGGGGATTGAGTCGGTTCGAGCGCGGTGGAATGACCGCCTGGCTGCCTTGCGTCGTAATCGCTTCGACGAAGGCATCCGAATCGTAGCCCTTGTCGGCGACGATGAACTCGGCCGGCTGATCCTGAATCAGCGCTGCCGCCTGCTCGATGTCGGCGACCTGCCCGGCCGAGAGAATGACCCGCAGTGGATTGCCCAAGGCATCCACGGCGACATGCAGTTTCGTCGTCAGTCCGCCCCGCGAGCGGCCGATTTCCTGTTGGCCGGCTTTTTTTGGGCGCCGGCGGAATGCTGGTGGGCGCGCACGATGGTCGAGTCGATGAACAGATGCTCCATGTCAGCATCGCCTTGCAGTGCGGTTGCCACACGTTCCCAGACACCTTTCTCACGCCAGCGCGCGAAGCGCACATAGGTCCGATGCCAATGGCCCAGCTCTTTCGGCAGGTCACGCCACGGACTGCCGGTGAGCATGATCCAGAGAACGGCTTCGACGAAGCGTCGGTTGTCTTTCGCGGTGCGGCCGGGATCGCCTTTCTTGCCTGGCAAGAGCTGTTCAATGCGTGCCCACTGGTCATCTCGTAACATCGTCCGGTCCATCCTGACTCCTGCGCAAAAGTCAGGATATGACCATAATTTACCCACTGTGAACAGTCCCTCGCCATGTCATTGATCGTGAACGATTTATTCAGCTTCGCTTCCATTTGGCATACGACTATTCGCTTGATTGAGAACAGGCCCTAGGCCACGTTGTGGGGCGAGGCATGATTACCCGATCCGGAAGATGCAAGCCGTCGTTGGCTGCATCATCCCAGCCGTTACGAGCATTGACGAGCGATACGCGAGTAACCAAGGGCAGAGACATCCAAATTCCCACCCAGAATCCCACCCAACGACGAAATAGAGTGATCCCTCCCTGAGCAGTTAGTTCGTATAAACCTAGCTACAGAGAGACTTCCGAGGCGCTACGGTGGGGTTGTGCGGCACTACTCAGCCAGTAGCGCATGTCAGGTCTTCGCGGTTCTCGTCAAAGCGTTCTTTTGATTGTACGGATATTTGTTGCCAAGCCAGCGAGCGGCAACGCATTGTGATCCGGCCAGCCACTGTAACAATTTCGCTCCATCGTCGCCTTACAATCGGGGTGTCATGGCCGAAGAGATCGAGCTCAAGCTGACATTACCTGAAGCCGCGCAACGTGCTTTACTACGCCATCCTTTGCTCAAGCAGGCGGCGCGCAAGGAAGTCCATCGGCTGACCAATCTCTACTACGACACGCCCGACCTCGCTTTGCGCCGCCGAGGTATCGCATTGCGGCTACGCGCCAAAGGCAAGCTCTGGCTGCAAACGGTCAAGTGTGCCGGTAAAGAGGCCGGTGGCATCTCCACGCGCCCGGAATGGGAAACGCCTTATGCCGGGCATTTCGACTTTTCAATGATCGACGATGCCGAAGTGCGCGCGTGGCTGGAACGGCCGAAGATCGCCACACGGCTCGCGCCGGTCTTCGAGACCCGTTTCCGGCGTATCGCCTGGACATTCGAGTTGCCACGTGGTACGCGCATCGAGCTCGCGCTCGACCGCGGCTGGATCGCCGCCGCTGGCAGGCGCGAGCCGATTTCTGAAATCGAGATCGAGCTGATCACTGGCGCGGCAGAGGCACTGTTCGCCTTGGCGCAGACCCTGGCCGAACGCATTCCGCTCGTTCCTGCGCCGCTCTCCAAGGCGGATCGCGGTTATGCGCTCTTCATGCAGACGACGCCGGCACCCGAGCGTGCCAAGCCGATCCCGCTGTCGGCAGCGATGAGTCCTCACGCCGCCTTCAGCGCCATCGCGCTGGCCTGCCTCGACCAGTTGCAGCGCAACCATGCACCCGCGCTGGAGTGCGACGATCCGGAATACATTCATCAAATGCGTGTCGCGCTGCGCCGGCTGCGGGCTGCGCTGCGGCTGTTCCGATCACTGTTGCCAGCGGACTATTCCGCTCGCATGCGGCCCTTGCTGCGCGAACTGATGCAGCCGCTGGGACGGGCACGTGATTACGACGTGCTGCTGGCCGAGATTGCTCAGCCCGTGCTTGCCGCGCTGCCCGAAGAGCCGCGCCTGGCCGCGCTGATCGGTAGCATCACCGAGCGCTGCTCGGCCGCCCGTCGGCACGCACGACATCTGTTGCGCGCGCCGCGCTATGGCCAGATCGTCATCGAACTGCTCGCCCTGGCGCATGGCATCACCGCAGCGGAACCGGAAGGACGAGCGACGGAAGCTTCTGCCGATGTCGTCACGGCGGAATTGCCCGCATTCGCGCAAAAGCGCTTGAAGCGCCTGCGCCGATCGGTGCTCGCCCTGGCCAGTGAGGCCGATGCCGCGAAGCCCGAAACGCTGCACGCGCTGCGCATCGGCATCAAACGGCTGCGCTATGCGCTGGAATTCTTCGCGCCGCTCGCCGCGAAGAAGCCGACACGCCGTCTCCTCGAGCGTCTTGCCGAATTGCAGGACGTTCTGGGTCAGATCAACGATCTGGCCAATGCTGGTGCGCTGTTGATGGCTTGCGCTGGCAGCGATCCGGCGCTGCGCGAGGCCGTCAGCTTGATTGCCGGCTGGCATGGCCCGCGTTATCAGAAACTGCTGGCAGCGGTGCGCGATGACATCGAGCGGCTGGGTACATTGCGTCTGCCCCGGCTCCATGAATGTCACCAGCCCGTCACAATCGCGGCGTATGTTGCGCAACCCGTGACTGAAGCGGAGTGAGCATGGATTTGATCCTCTGGCGTCATGCCGAAGCCGAAGACGCGAGCGTCGGTCTGCCGGATGCCAAGCGCCGGCTCACCCCGCGTGGCGACAAGCAGGCCCATGTGATGGCGAAATGGCTCAGGGCGCACCTGCCGAAGAAGACTCGCATCCTCGTGAGCCCCACCACGCGCACCCAGCAGACCGCGCATGCGCTCGCCCTGCCTTTCGAGATCGAACCGAAGATCGGTGTCGGCGCGGATACCGCCGATCTGCTCGCCGCCGCCCAGTGGCCCGAGCATTCGGGCGCGGTGCTGTTGATCGGCCACCAACCGACGCTGGGACGGCTTGCCGCCTTGCTGCTCTCCGGCGTCGAGGCCGACTGGAGCTTCAAGAAAGGCGCCGTCTGGTGGTTTACCAAACGCAGCCGCGAAGGCCGCGATCAGACGGTGCTGCGCGCGGTGGTCAACCCGGAGATGCTGCGCTAACGCTTACAGCCAGCATCAGACTTGTCGCATTTGCTGCCACCACAACCACAGCCCCCCTCGTTCTGACGGAAAGGCCCGAGCTGCGGATGGCGTGCCGCGAAGTGGCGATACAGCCGGTCTACCACGATGCCGGCAACCATCAACCCGAAGAGCAACGCGATGGTGACGAGATAGGTCGCCATCAGCCGCCCAGCCCCGCAAAACCCATGAAGGAAAGAGACAGGATGCCGGCGAGCATCAGCGACAAGGCGGTGCCCTGGGCGACCGCAGGCACGTCGGATAACCGTAGGCGCTCGCGCACACTGGCCATCAGCACCAAGGCCAGCGTGAAGCCGGCCCCGGCCCCCACGGCGAAAGTGACCGACTGCACGAAGTCGTATTCGCGTGCGGTTTGGAACAGCGCCACACCGAGCACCGCGCAGTTGGTGGTGATCAGCGGCAGATAGATGCCCAGCGCGCGGAACAGCGCCGGGCTGTATTTTTTCAGTACCATCTCGACGAGCTGCACGGCCGAAGCGATGATCACGATATAGGCGATCAGCCGCAGGAATTCGAGATTGAAATAGGCGAGCAGCAGATTGAGGCCGTAGGCGCACAGCGAGGCGACGAGCATCACGAAAGTGGTCGCCGCGCCCATCGGGGCGGCCGTTTCGAGCTTGCCCGAGACACCGATGAACGGACAGAGGCCGAGGAACATCGCCAGCACGAAGTTGTTGGCGAGGAAGGCGTTGATGAAGATCTGCGCGGCGGACTCATGCATGTTGCGTCACCTCCTGCCGCTTGGCTTGGCGATGCTGGCGCCAACGCGCGCCGGCGGCAAATACCAGCAGCCATAGACCGAGCACGAAGAAGCCGCCGGGCGGTAGCACCATCACCACCCAGGGCTGGAAATGTTCGCCGAACAGCGGCAGGCCGAACAAACTGCCGGCGCCGAGGATCTCGCGCACGCTTCCCAAGGCGAACAGGCCGAGCGTGAAGCCGACGCTCATGCCGAGTGCATTGACGACGGCGGTCAGCGGCGGATGTTTCGAAGCGTGTGCTTCGGCGCGGCCAAGGATGATGCAGTTGACGACGATGAGCTGGATGAAGGCGCCGAGCGCATCGTAGAGCGCCAGGCTGATGGCCTGGATCAGATAATCGACGACGGTGACGAAGGTGGCGATGATGACGATGTAGGTGGCGATGCGCACCTCTTTCGGGATCAGCTTGCGCAACAGCGATACCAAGAGACACGAACAGGTGAGCACGAAGGTCGTCGCCAATCCCATCGACAGGGCGTTGACCGCCGAGACGGTGACGGCGAGTGACGGACATAGGCCCAGCACCATCACGAACACCGGGTTCTGGCGCCAGACACCCTCCATGAATTCTTCCCAGGTGGTGGCGGTCTGACTCATGACTTTTCCTTCAACTGGTCCAGATGCGGCGCGATGCGTGGCAGCAGGGCTTGCGCCGTATCGTTGATCGCACGGCCTACCGCGCGCGAGGTGATCGTCGCCCCGGCGATGGCGTCGATTTCCCATGGCTGCGTCTTCGTGCCGTGCTTGACGGTGCGAATCTCGTGGATGAGGGCCTTGCCGTCCGCCGCCACCTCGGCAGCCAGCGGAAAGTTGGCGAGGAAATCGCGATCCTTGCTGATCTTGTCGCCGATCCCCGGCGTCTCGCGCGCCGCGACGACACTGAAGCCGGTGACCTTCCTGGAAAGCGGATCCCAGGCGAACAGGATGCGGACGTTGTCGGCATAGCCCTTCGCGGCGCCTTCGGCAGCGATGCCGGCGAGCCGGCCGGCCTCGTCATAGCCCGCGAAGAAGCGGATCGCGCCCGCGGGTGCCGTCTCGCCAGCGCCGACTTTTTCGACTGTGCCCGTCGGCAGGGCGACGTATTCGACGATCGACTTGGCGGTCGAGATCACGCGGAACACCCCGCGCTCGACGGCGATGCGCTTGTTTTCCTGCACGGCGCGGTAGGTGCCCTGATAGGCGGCGACGATGATCGTGCCGCAGATCGCGGCGATGAGTCCCAGCGTGCGGATCATTGCCGCCGGCGGCGTCATCTGCGGCAGGGGGTGGGCAAGCTCATTCATTCGTGCCACCTGGTTTGTGACGTTCATCGTGCTTCGGCTTGTTCCACAGGAAGCGCTTCTTCGGCGTCACGGCGTGCGCCTCCTCGCGGGAGATGTAACCCGGATGCAGAGGATACGAGGCACCACGCCTGGCATGGCCGAGTCTGGCCAGCGCGCTCTTGCCGAACGGGGTCGGCTGCGTCACCTTTTCGATCAGCGGGGTGGCGGCGTTCGCGATCAGGATCGCATACATCACCCCTTCCGGCAGCCCGCTGTAATAGCGGATGATCACGGTCAGCAGGCCGATCAGCGCGCCATACAGCCACATGCCCTTGGGTGTCACCGGCGAGGTGGCCATGTCGGTGGCCATATACACCGCGCCGAGGATCAGACCACCCGAGAACAGCATGAAGAAAGGATTCGGGAAACGCTCCGGCGAGAGTGCGAAGAGGAGCCAGGCAGTCAAGCCCGCGCTGCCGAGGATCGCCGCCGGAATGCGCCAGTCGAGGAAGCGGCGGAAGGCGAGATAACTGCCGCACAGCAGGATCAGCAAGGGCGAAGGGCCCACCGCCATGTGGCCGGAGAGCGAAGTGAGCAGTTCCTCGGCGCCGGCGAGCACGCCTTCGAATTTCCAGCGCGCCAGCGGGGTTGCCGCGGCCAGTGCGTCGAGCTGCTTCACTTTTAGCCAGAGCATCAGGTCGTCTGGCTGCATCAGCGGCCAGGCGAGCGAGGAGGGCACGAACTCGCTGAAGCGGCCGGGCAGGAACGACGGCGAATAGGTGGCGATCGCCTGGGGAAAGGCCGCCTGCACGAAGGCGCGGCCGACCAGCGCCGGGTTGAAGACATTGAAGCCGATGCCGCCCGTCAGCGCCTTGCCGAGCGCGATGGCGACAAAGCCGGCGACGGCGCCCATCCACAGGGGGAACGCCGGCGGCAATGAGAGCGCGAGCAAGAGCCCGGTGATCACGGCGGAAAAGTCGGAGATGTCGCCGGCCTGCGTGCCGGTCTTGACGAACAGCCGTTCGGTGATAAGGCAGCTCGCCGTGACGACGAGGAGCGAGGCGAGCGCGGAAAGGCCATATTGATAGACGAAGAAGGCGCACACCGGCAAGAGCGAATAGACGACGTGGCGCATGATCATCGCCACGTTTCTTGGCGCCTTGATGTGCGGAGCGGAACGAATCTCGATGGTCATGACGATTTCTGTGCGGCCGCCTTCTCGCGCAGGATTTGTTTCGCGACGCGAAATTGCTGCACCAGCGGGATGTTCGACGGACAGACGTAAGAGCAGCAGCCGCACTCGAAGCATTCACCGAGGTGATAGGCCGAGCCCATCAGATCGTATTCGCGCTTGGCGGCGAGCATGCCGAGCATCGAGGGATTGAGCCCCATCGGGCAGGATTCGACGCATTCGGCGCATTTGATGCAGGGATAGATCTTGCGCTCTCCATCGAGCTGCATGTCTTGGGCACGCATCACGACGATGCCGGAGATGCCCTTGGTGATCGGCACCTCGAGTGAGGCCGCCGCTTGGCCCATCATCGGTCCGCCGAGGATCACTTCCTTTGCCTGGGCATCGGGCGCGCCGGCATAATCGAGAATGAAGGAGAGCGGCGTGCCCAGCGGCACGATGTAGTCGCCGGGACGGGCGACCCCCGGGCCGGTGATCGTCACGACGCGCTCGGTGAGCCCTCTTCCCGCCGGCAACAGCTTGCCGAGCGCCGCCAGGGTGCCGACGTTGTTGACCACCATGCCGAGGCTCACCGGCAGACCGCCGGCGGGAATCTCGACGCCGAACAGTGCCATGATCAGCATCTTTTCCGAGCCCTGCGGATACTTGGTCGGCACGAGCTCGGCATGGATCTCACCTTCCGGCAGGGGTGCGACACACGCCACCGCCGCCCGGATCGCGTCACAAGCATCCGGCTTGTTGTCCTCGATGCCGACGATCGCGCGTCGTGCGCCGGTGGCGCGCATCGCAAAGCGGATGCCGCGGATCAGGTCATCGGTCCACTCCACCATCATGCGATGGTCGCAGGTCAGATAGGGCTCGCATTCGCAGCCATTGACGACGAGCGTATGCACCTTCGCCTGCTGTGGCACGGAAAGCTTGGCATGGGTCGGGAAGGCCGCGCCCCCAAGGCCCACCATGCCGGTGTCCCAGATCGCCTGGAGGATGTCCTGGGCGCTCGCAGCCGAGAAATCGCGCGGCTCGCCCCAGAGGTCCTCTTGCGTCGCGCCGGGATGGGCGCGGATCACGATCGACTCGACCCATGGCCCGCGCATGCCCGGCCGTAAGCCGATGAACTCGACCACGCCGGTGACCGGCGCATGGTGCGGCACGGAGAGCCAGTCTTCCGCCTTGGCGATCGGCTGGCCGCGCACCACCTCCTGGCCGACCTTGACGATCGGCCGCGGCGGCTTGCCGATGTGCTGCGAGAGCGGCACGATCACGCGCGGCGGAAACGGCAGCCGGCGGATCGGCGTCTTTGCCGTCAGCTTGCAGGGCGGCGGATGCACGCCGCGCTGAAAGGCTTCGCCGCGGAACCAGGAAAGCAGCTTCATCAGTTGTACTTCGCGGCACGCGCCATCAGTTTGTCGATGCCCGCCTCCGCCCTGTTCCACGGTGTGCCCGGATGGATGCATCCTGCGGTGCATTTTTCGGCCGCCTTGACGATGTCGGCGAACTTGGCGCCCTTCGGATCGATGACGATCGCCTGCTTCTGGTCGTTGTAGGCGAACACCTTCGGCGCCAGGTTGATGCACTCGTCACAGGCCGTGCATTCCGGAGAATCGATCCACACTGGCTCGTAATCGCCGCTATTGCCGCCTGCCTTGGCTTCGGCTGTGGTGGCGGGCACCGAACTCGGCGCTGGCGGGACGGCACCCGTTGCGTAATCGCTGCCGGCGAGCCCGAGGGTGTTGCTGATCCGGGCGATGAGGTCGGCACGCACCTGCTCGGCGATTGCGGCGGTATCCACCGGCTGGGCGTCGAGTCCGGCGATGTTGCGCAGTTGGCGCCAGAACTGCAGGCGCTCTTCCGTCGAGCGCACCATGTCGGCGGTGACCAACAGACGCATCAGGCGGTTCTTGGCATCGACGGCCCAGATGAATGGGAACTTGCCCTCGCGCTCGTCTTCGTCGAGCTGGATGAAGTCGGCGAGCAGCACCATGTTCTCGTTCCAAGTCTCCGGCGGCGCCTTTCTGAAATGCTTGAGGAAGCGCGCTTCGGTCGCCGCGAAGTCGGCGAAGGTCATCGGCAGGGTCATGCTCTGCTCATGGCCCGCCTCGTCCTTGTATTTGAGCGTGTAGGTCGGCCAATCCGCATCGAGCGCCGGGTTGCCCTCCAGGCTCACCGTCTCGTGGAAGGTGTCGCCCAGATCGGGGTTGAAACGGAACAGCGGATAGGCGCGACTTTCGACCGCCAGCTTGCTCTGATCGACGCTCTTGTCGTCGCCGACCCCATGCTCGGGCGGGCAGACGGCGTAGATGTTGAACAAGGCCGGACGGCGGCTGTTGAGGCCATCGATGTAACTCTCGATCAGGTGGTTCACATGCGCGATCGTGCTCTGACAGACATAAGCGGTGCGGTGTGCCAGGCCGATCAGCGAGATTTCCTTGCGCGTCTCCTGCTTGCCGCCCTGGGCCTTGCCATACGGTGCCATGTCAGAGACTTGCGAGATGAAGCCCGAGGTGCAGGCCTGCCCCCCGGTGTTCGAATACACCTGCGTGTCGACCACCAGCACCTTGATCGGCATGCCGGACATCAGCGCGCGGGAAAGGTTCTGGAAGCCGATGTCATACATCGCCCCGTCACCGCCCAAGGAGACGACGGGCGGGCAGAGCAGCCATTCTTCCTCGCTGAAATCGTGCCAAGTGAAGCGGCGGAAGAAGTCGTCGTCGCGATCCGGCAGATAGTCGCCGGCCAGTTCCTTCTCGGCCATGCGCACCGCCTTGAAGCCTTCGGCCATCTTAGCCATGTGGCCCTCGAAGAGGCCCATCGCCACCGAGGGGCTGTCCTGAAACAGATGCGAAGTCCAAGGGAACGGATAAGGGTGGAACGGCCAGGTCGAGCCCCATACCGAGGTGCAGCCGGTCGAGTTGACGATGCCCATCTCGGCACGACCGCGGCCGGTTGGCCCCGCGACATAGCGCCACTTGAGGTCTTTCAGTTTTTCGAGCAGTTGGGCGGTGTTCTTCACCCACACCGGGTCGAGCAGCTGGGAAGGTTTGTTCTCGGTGAGCTTGGCGGCGAGGTTCGAGAGCGTCAGATCGTGCTGGCCGGTAGCCTCCACCGCCTTCACCACCGCAGTGGTATCGGTGAGATCCACGGCGGAAGCGAGCTTGATACGCATGTGCTGTTCGAGGCGCGCGATCAAATCGTCGAGCTTGGCGACGAAGGCTTTGACGCGCGGCTGCATCAGCGCCGTGACCGTCGAAGTGAACAGATGGATCGCCGTCTTCTCGCCGCAGCCGAGACAGGCCCCATCGCCGCAGTTCATCGAGTTGTAGTTGTGCTTGTCGAGGAGCAGGGTTTCGAGCGCGCCGATCTTCTCGTCGAGGCTGTCGATGCGGCTGTATTCCTTCGGCGTGGTCGGCAGATCGAGCCAGAGATTCCAGTCGCGGCGCAAGCGTTCGACCGTTTCGTCGGTTTGCGTCACCATCTTCAGCGCATCGTCCTCGCACACCGTCACACACAGCGCACAGGCCTTGCAGGTGTACGGGTTGATGGTGATCGAAAACAGCCCGCCGCTGCCCTTGGCCTTTTTCTCTTTGAGACTCCAGTAGGGCTTGGTGGTGGCAAACTGGAAGTCGCCGAGCTCGCGGAGAAACAGCTTGAACTCGGCGCCCATTTTTTCCCAATCGTCCTCGTCCGCCTCGGCGATGGTTTCCTCGATCGCCTTGTCGATCAGCGGCCGCACCGCCACGCCGTCGCTGGTGCCGATCAGCGCGCGCAATTTCTTTTCCAGCGTGCGCACGCCACGGCGCAGGTAACGCGTCGGCGTGCCGGCGGTCTCGATGCGGTTGACCACGGTATTGAAGACGTCGCCGATCGTGCTCACCAGGCCGGGAATCGCCGAATCCGGGCACTCGGTGTAGCAGTTGCCGCAGGCCGTGCAGTTTTCGGCGATCCATACCGGATGCTCGAAGCGGATGCCGGTCATGTCGCGGAACACGCCGGTGGCGGCCGGCATCAGCGAGGTGCCGATGAAAGGATCGACGAGGTTGTCCGAACCCTTGCCGGTGAGATAGAAGTGGCCGGTCTGTTCCCAGAAGCGATGGATGTCGGCCACCCGACCGTCGGCGGCAGGCAGCTCCTTGAGCATCACCGGCAGGCCGAGGTCTTTTTTGACGAGCTGCTTGCGCGTCTTGCCGACCTCCTTGTCGGTGATTTCCTTGAGTTCGGTGTAACCGCGCTTGACGACACGCAGGTTGTCCTGCACGACGCGGGCACCCTTGCTGCCGAACTTGGCATTGAGCTGGGATTCGATCGCAGCGAACAGCGCCTCCTCGCTCAGTCCGGCATTCTTCATCGTCGGGCTGGCGGCGAAAAACGCACCCTGGAAAGCGATGCCCTGCATGCGCAATTGCAGCTCGGGCGAGCCCGCTTCCTCGCGCGCGATCTGGAAGGCATCGAGATAGAAGACGCGGATGTCGTTGTCGACGATGAACTTCTGCGCCCAGACGGGGAAGCTCGCCCAGGTTTCATCCCCCAGATTCGACTGGATGATGAACACGCCCCCCTTCTTCAGGCCGGAGAGCGGGTTCGAGTGGCCAAACACGTTCGGATCGGGCGAGAGCACGACGTCCACATAGACGTATTCGCAATTGACGCGGATCGGTTCCGGCGCAGCGGAGAGATAGTAGGTGGTCGGCTGCCCCTTCTTTTCCGAGCCGTATTTCGGATTGGCCTTGATGTCCCAGCCCAGGAGTTCGAAGAGCGTCATCGCCAGGTTCTTGCCGGTGGTGATCGCCCCCCAGCCGCCGACCGAGTGCATGCGCACGGTGATCGCGCCCTTGGGCAGCAGGTTGGGGTTCTCGCTGCCGCGCAAGGCCAGCGCCTTGATCTGCGGATATTTCTCCTGCAGCGCCTGCTGATGCACCTCGTCTTTCGGATTGAGCGGATCGCGCACGAAGTCGATCGACAGATAGAAGAACTTGCGCTTGCCGCCACTGGGCAGCATGTTCTCGACCGCGGCGATCAGCCCTTCGGGTTGCAGGTCACGCGAGCCCAGGCCATAGCAGCCGGAATACAGCCGCGGCATCTCGCCGGCGGCGAAACTCGCGTAACCCGGATAAGGTGCCGTCTCGGAGTCGCTGACTTGTCCGTTCTCGAGGCACTTGGTGACGCAGGCTCGCACTTCGCGCATCAACGGCAGGTCTTCGGCGAGTGGCTGGTCGGTGCGTTCGAGCACCGCCACCCCTTTCTTGCCGCGCAACACCTTGCCGAGCAGATCGCCAGGGAAGGGCCGGTACATCGTCACATTCACCACGCCGACCTTGAGGCCGCGCGTCTCGCGCAGGTAGTCGGCGACGCATTCCGCCTGCACCACCATGCTGCCCATGCCAACGATGACGTAGTCGGCATCGTCGCACTTGTAGGTCGCCAGACGCTGGTAGTGCCGTCCCGTCAGCGCCGAGTATTCGGCCATGCAGGCGTCGGCAATCTCTTCGATGTGGTCGAAGAAGTAAGGACGCTGGCCAGCGGTGGCCTGCATATAGGCGTCCTGGTTCTGCACCGTGCCGGAAACGAGCGGCACATCGACATCCCAGATCGCCGGCACGCGGCGGCGCTTCGGGCCGTAGATCATCTGTTGCGCCGGCGTCGGTGTGTCGATGATGTCATCGGGGCGCCCGACATATTCTTCGATCAGCTCGCGCTCGGGGAGCAGCGCCGACTCGATCAGGTGGGTGGTGAGAAAGCCATCCTGACCGACGATCGCCGGCGTGAGCGACAGTTCGGCGATCTTGCGCGCGATCAGGTTGAGATCGGCCGCCTCGGTCGCGTTCTTCGCCATCACCTGGATAAAGCCGGTGTCATCGACGCAGTGATAATCGTCATGGCTGCAATGCACGTTCAGCGAGGCCTTGGTGATCGCGCGACAGCCCATGTTGAGCACATAAGGGAGGCGCTTGCCGACCGCGCCGTAGAGCGATTCGTGCATGAAGGCCACGCCTTGCGCCGAGGAGAAATTCGTCGCCCGCAAGCCCGCCATCGCCATGCCGGCCGTGACCCCGGCTGCCGCGTGCTCGGATTCCGGCTCGATGAAAACCAGCGGCCGCTGCGAAATGTTCAGATGGCCCTTGGCGACCGCCTCGGCCCAGTATTCGCCCATCTGCGTCGAGGGTGTGATCGGATAGGCGCCGGCGGCATCCGACGCCTCGCGCTCGACGTGGATCACGGCGGTGTTGCCATCGACCGCGTCGCGGATGCCCGGGTATTTGACCTGCGGCGCCTGCTGGCCGCTCGCGCTTTTCTCGGACTTGAACAGTTTCATCAACATTTCTCCACTCCCTCTGGTTGAGGATATTTATTGCAGCAAGGGCAGGGCATCCTGCCGCAGGATCTTTTTCGCCGCCGCACCCTTGACGGGCTTGTTCGGCGTTTCGAACCAGACGATCGCGCCGGTCGGGCAGCGCTCGATCGGCGTGCGTGTCGCCCACTGGTTCAGTTCGTAGCGAACCGTCGCGAGGTTGTCGTCGAGACGGATCAGCCCTGGCGCTGCATCGGCGACGCATTTGCCACAGGCGGTGCAGGCCACCTCGCAGGCCCGTTCGGCGGTGTCGCCATCAGCATGGTTCTTGCACGCCACCCACAGCTGGCGGCTGACCGGCTCCAGCGAAAACAACCCCTTGGGACAGACCTCGACGCAGTCGTTGCAGGCCGCGCACTTGTCGGCATCGACCACCGGCAGCCCATGCTCGTCGAGATGCAGCGCATCGAAATCGCACACCGCTTCGCAGTCGCCCAGCCCCAGGCAGCCCCAGGCGCATTCCTTGCCGCCGCCACCGACCACCGCTGCGGCGCGACATGTCTTCAGACCCGCATAGCGCGCGCGCTGATAGGCCACATGACGGCCGCCGGCGCAGGCGAGCCGGGCCACCTTCTTTTCGATGTTGCCGGGATCGACGCCGAGCAGGTTGGCAATGTCCTTGCGTTGCTGCGGTGAGCTCACCGTGCATTGCGCGGGCACGACCTCTCCCGCCACTACCTTTTCGGCGAAGCCGCGGCAGCCCGGCTGACCGCAGGCGCCACAATTCGATTTGGGAAGCAGCTCCTCGACCTGCTCGATACGCGGGTCTTCGCGAACGAAGAGCTTGCGGTTGGCAAACGCGAGAATCGCCGCCAGGACGGTTCCCAACGCCGCCATGAATCCACCCGCCACCGCCAGATTCGACACCGATTCCATGAAGCTCGCACCACCCCGTTACAATTGGCGCGCCGCAATAATCCGCGCCGTGATCAAAAAAACCCTGCGCACCCGCCACTGCCCGTCGGTGACGGGCGCGAACCTTGCACACAGCGAATTCCGGCCGCTCGAAACCCACGCCTTGCGGGCATGTGCTTCGGCGGCCATCACGGCGCGGCCGGTGGTTTTCCAGCCGACGGGGCGAAAAGGCGGCGTATCACCTTTTCAGACTGCCACACGCAGGGTTGCGCCCCGCGCGTGTTCGTGACATCGAAGAGTATAGGCAGTTTTGTCGCAGCGCAGCAAACAATGGTTTTTATGCCTTTCATAAAAACCATTGTTGGATGATGGTTACGAGAGCCGCCAAGTATCGTCCCAACGCCGCCCGAGGCAGCAACGTTCCCGCCAGTCGCAGGTCTCCTTGAGCTATAAACGCTTGACGCGCATTAAGCCATCGACGGCGATGATCAGGCAAAATGCGCCCTCCATGCTCACGGCTAGCGACCTTTCCTGCGTTCGTGGCGAACGCCGCCTGTTTGCCGGGCTCGATCTCGCGGTCGGTCCCGGCGAGTGGCTGCACGTGCAGGGCGAGAACGGTGCGGGCAAGACGAGCCTCCTGCGCATCCTTGCCGGCCTGTCGCCGCCGGCGGCCGGCGAAGTGCGCTGGCAGGGCGAGCCGATCCGGCAACTGGCCGAGGAATATCACCGTCATTTGCTGTTCCTCGGCCACCACGGCGCCGTCAAGGAAGAGCTCACGCCTTTGGAAAACCTCACCTTCGCCGCCGAACTCGACGGGGTCGCGCTCTCAGAAGCCGAAGGGCTCGCCGCCCTGGCGCGCTTCGGCTTGAGAGGCCGCGAGGATCTGGCGGTACGCTTCCTCTCTGCCGGGCAGAAGCGCCGTGTGCTGCTGGCGCGCCTGGCAGTGCGCAAGGCCACATTGTGGATCCTCGACGAGCCGTTCACCGCGCTCGATGTCAAGGCCGTCGAACTGCTCTCCGGCCTGATCGTCGAGCACGTCAGGGGCGGCGGTATCGTGATCCTGACCAGCCACCAAAGCATTCCGCTGCCGAATGGCAAAGTTCTCAAGGTGGGCGCATGAAGGCGGTGCTGGCCGTCATCCGCCGCGACCTGCTGCTGGCGATGCGCCGCAAGAGCGAGGTGCTGACCGCGCTGTTCTTCTTCATCATCGTCGTCAGCCTGTTTCCGCTGGGTATCGGCCCCGAGCCGGCCTTACTGAGGAAGATCGCGCCGGGCATCCTCTGGGTGGCGGCGCTCCTGGCGACGATGTTGGGCTTATCGCGCCTGTTCGCGCCCGACCACGCCGACGGCACGCTCGAGCAGATGACGCTCTCGCCCAACCCATTGGGCCTGCTGATCGCGGGTAAAATCATCGCGCATTGGCTGACCACGGGACTGCCGCTGGTATTGCTCTCGCCGGTGCTGGGCATCCAGTTCGATCTCGATAGCGAGGCGCTCGGCATCTTGGTGGTTGCCTTGCTGCTGGGCACGCCGCTGCTGTCGCTGATCGGTGCGATCGGTGCGGCACTGACGCTCGGCGTGCGCGGCGGCGGTGTGCTCCTGTCCCTGCTGGTGTTGCCGCTCTACGTGCCGACGCTGATCTTCGGCGCCGGGGCGGTGGAGATGGTCGTCTCCGGCTTGAGCCCCGCCGGCCATCTGTCTTTGCTGGCCGCGCTGTTGGCGCTGGCACTGTTTTTCGCGCCGTGGGCGACCACGGCCGCCTTGAGGATCGCACTGGAGTGAGCAACAACAAGATCATCAACTGGTTCAAGTTCGCCAGCCCACAGAGCTTCTATCCCCTCGCCGGGAAGATGATCCCGTGGTTCTGGACGCTGGCGGCAATCTTCCTGGTCGTGGGGCTCTACATCAGCTTCTTCGTCGCACCGACCGACTTTCAACAAGGCGAGGGTTACCGGATCATCTTCATCCATGTGCCGGCGGCCTGGATGTCGATGTTTCTCTACTGCGTGATGGCCGGCTGGGCAGGTATCGGTTTGGCGCTCAATACACGTCTTTCCGGGATGATGGCGCAGGCGATCGCGCCGACCGGCGCGCTGATGGCTTTCTTGAGCCTGTGGACCGGCGCCTTCTGGGGCAAGCCGATGTGGGGCGCGTGGTGGGTATGGGATGCGCGGCTCACCTCCTCGCTGATCCTGTTCTTCCTCTACATCGGTTTCATCGCCCTGCAGGCCGCGATCGACGACGCGCGGCGCGCCGACAAGGCCGGCGCCATCCTCGCCCTGGTCGGGGTGGTGAACGTGCCGATCATCTATTTCTCGGTCAAATGGTGGAACACCCTGCATCAGGGCGCCTCGGTGGCGATCAACAAGGCGCCGGCGATGGCGACGACGATGCTCTGGGGCATGCTGATCATGGCGCTGGCATTCTGGATGTATGCGATCGCCGTGATCCTGACACGGGTGCGCGCGATCATCCTCGAACGCGAGGCACACACCGAATGGGTCAAGGAACTGCCGGAAGTGAAAGGGTCGAACGCATGAACTGGGGATCGCCCGCCGAATTCTTCGCCATGGGCGGCTATGGCCTCTATGTCTGGGGCAGCTTCGGCGTTTGCGCCGTGCTGATGATCATGGAACCAATCCTGGTCCGCCAGCGTCACAAGAACATTTTGCGCATCCTGCGCCGTGAGCGGCTGGCCGAATCTCTCGAAACCACGTCATGAAACCACGTCACAAACGCATCGCCCTCATCGTCGGCGGACTCGCTGCCCTTGGGCTGGCCGCCGCCTTCGTGCTGAACGCGCTCGACAGCAGCATCGCCTTTTTCGTCACGCCCTCCGAGATCGCGGCCGGCAAGGCGCCGCAGGGCAAGACCTTTCGCGTCGGCGGCATGGTCAAGGAAGGCTCGCTCACGCGGGACAACTTGACCGTCAGCTTCATCATCACCGACACGGCCCGCGACGTGAAAGTCACCTACACCGGCATCCTCCCCGACCTGTTCAAGGAAGGCAAGGGAGCGGTGGCGCAGGGCCGCATGAACCCCGACGGCACCTTTACCGCCACCGAAGTGCTCGCCAAGCATGATGAAAATTACATGCCGCCCGAAGCGGGTCACGCGATAGAACAAGCCCAGAAGGCCCAGAAAACCCTCCAACAATAAGGCGTTGCGATGATTCCAGAACTCGGGCATTTCGCCCTGCTGCTTTCCTTGTTCGTCGCGCTGGCGCTGGGCATCCTGCCCCTGGCCGGCGCCCAGCGCGGCCAGCGTCAATGGATGGCGCTGGCCCGGCCGGCGACAGTCGCGGTCTTCCTGCTGATCGCCTTTTCTTTCGCCTGCCTGACCTGGGCGTTTTACAGCAACGATTTCAGCGTCCTCTACGTCGCCGCGCACTCGAATACGCAGTTGCCGACGATGTATCGCCTCTCCGCGGTCTGGGGTGGGCACGAAGGGTCGCTGTTGCTCTGGGTGCTGATGCTCGCCGGCTGGATGCTGGCCGTCGCGGTTTTTTCGCGTCAGTTGCCCGAAGCGATGGTCGCCCGCGTGCTCGGCGTGCTCGGCCTGGTGATGGTCGGTCTGCTTGCCTTCATCGTGTTCACGTCGAGCCCCTTCGACCGGGTCTTCCCGCCGCCGGCCGAAGGTCGCTCGCTCAATCCCCTGCTGCAGGATCCGGGGCTCGTCTATCACCCGCCGATGCTCTACATGGGTTATGTCGGCTTCTCGGTCGCCTTTGCGTTTGCGATTTCGGCGCTGATCGCCGGCCAGCTCGATGCCGCCTGGGCGCGCTGGTCGCGCCCGTGGACCACCGCCGCGTGGATCTTCCTGACGCTCGGCATTGCGCTCGGCTCCTGGTGGGCCTATTACGAGCTCGGCTGGGGCGGCTGGTGGTTCTGGGACCCGGTCGAAAACGCCTCTTTCATGCCCTGGCTCATCGGCACCGCGCTGATCCACTCGCTGGCGGTGACGGAAAAGCGCGGCAGTTTCAAGAATTGGACGGTGCTCCTGGCGATCGCCGCTTTCTCGTTGTCGTTGTTGGGCACCTTCCTGGTGCGTTCCGGCGTGCTCACCTCGGTGCATGCCTTCGCCACCGACCCGCGCCGCGGCATCTTCATCCTGATCCTGCTGGCGATCGTCGTCGGCAGTTCGCTGCTGCTGTTCGCAGCACGCGCGCCAAAGGTCAGTTTGGGCGGCGGCTTCGCACTCGTCTCGCGCGAAACCTTCCTGCTCGTCAACAACGTGCTGTTGGTGGTCGCCGCCGCCAGTGTGCTGCTCGGCACGCTCTATCCGCTGATCGTCGATGCTTTCGGTCTCGGCAAGATCTCCGTCGGCCCGCCTTATTTCAACGCCGTGTTCGTGCCGATCATGCTGCCCCTCCTGGTCCTGGTGGCCATCGGGCCGGTCGCGCGTTGGAAGCACGACGACCTGAAAACCATCCTCGCCAGGCTCTGGCCGGCGGCCATCGTCGCCGTGGCGGCCGGCATTGCTTTGCCTCCTCTCACCGGCGGCTGGAACGGCGCCGTGGCGCTGGGGCTGGCGCTGGTCGGCTGGATGGTCGCCGCGCTCGTGCTGCAAGCCGCAGACCGTTTGAGGAAGCCCGGCGCACCGACGCGTTCCTGGTGGGGCATGCAGCTCGCCCACTTCGGTCTCGCGGCCTTCGTCGTCGGCGTGACGATGGTCTCCAATTATCAAGAAGAGCGCGATGTGCGCATGGAGCCGGGCGACACGGTCAGCGTCGGTGGCCACGAGTTCAAGTTCCTCGGCGTGCGCGAGGCAGACGGCCCGAACTATCGTGCGTCGGTGGGCAGTTTCGAACTCTCCCGCAATGGTCGCTTGCTGCGCACGCTGCATCCGGAAAAACGCGACTATGGTCTCGGCTCGATGCCGATGACCGAGGCCGCGATCGATGCCGGCTTCACCCGCGACGTCTACGTCTCGCTGGGTGAGCCGCTCACCGGCGACAAGGAAAACGGCGCCTGGGCAGTGCGTGTCTATTACAAGCCTTTCGTGGACTGGATCTGGGGCGGCTGTCTGCTGATGGCGCTCGGCGGTTTCATCGCCGCCAGCGACCGCCGCTATCGCCTGCGCGTCAAGCGCGCGGCGAGCAGCGTTCCGGCAGGAGCTGCGGCATGAACAAATTCACCTGGCCTCTGGTCATCTTCATCCTTCTCGTCGGCCTGCTCGCCGTGGGCCTGAATCTCAATCCGCGCGAAGTGCCCTCCCCCTTGATCGGCAAGCCCGCACCCGCCTTCGAAGTGGCGCAGCTCGCCGATCCGGCGGCAAAGTTTTCTCCCAAAGAGATGCAGGGGCGCGTCTGGCTGTTGAACGTCTGGGCCTCATGGTGCGTCTCCTGCCGCGAGGAACACCCGGTGATCGTCGAGTATGCGAAGAAAGGGCTACTGCCACCGGTCGTCGGGCTCAATTACAAGGACAAGCGCGAAGACGGCCTGCGTTGGCTGGCGCGCTTCGGTGACCCGTATCTCTTGTCGGCCTTCGATGCCGACGGCCGCGTCGGTATCGATTACGGCGTCTATGGCGTGCCGGAGACCTATCTGATCGACAAGGCCGGGGTGATCCGCTTCAAGCAGATCGGCCCGATCACGCCCGAAGTGATGGAAAAGAAGATTCTGCCGCTCGTCAAGGAGCTCAACCAATGAAGTGGCTCATTGCAGTCATGGCGGCGCTCGTGTTCGCGCCAGGCGCGTCGGCGAAGGAAGCCGCGCCGCTCGCCGAGGACCCGGCCGTCGAACAGCGCATGGTGAAGATCACCGAGGAGCTGCGCTGCCTCGTCTGCCAGAACGAATCGCTCGCCGGATCGCAAGCCGATCTCGCCAAGGATCTCAGGCAGGAAGTGCGCGAGTTGATCAAGTCCGGCAAGACGGACGACGAGGTAAAGGAATTCCTCGTCAGCCGCTATGGGGATTTCGTGCTCTATCGGCCGCAGGTCAAGCCGGTGACCTATTTGCTCTGGGGCGGGCCGTTCCTGCTGCTGATCGCCGGCATTCTTGCCCTGATGCGCTACCTGCGCCGCCGCAATCGTCAGCTCACGGAAGTGCCGCTGACCGAAGAGGAGCGTCAACGCGCCGAGGCGCTCTTAAACCCAGATTGTCCATTAGACCGGGCTGATTCACGATGAGCATGCGTAACGATCATTTCAGCGCCCTACACGGCGGGTATCGGGCTGCGGGCGGCGTCTTTGCGCCCCCGCTCCTCGCCAATAGACACGGTTATTGGCTCGTCGCGGGGGCACAAACCTGCTCGCCCTCGCCATCGAAACCCGCTCGTGTTCCAATGGACAATCTGGGTTAAAGGAAAACCAGCCATGACCTTTTTCCTCATCGGCGCGGCGGCGCTGACCCTGATCACACTGGCCTTGCTGCTGTGGCCGTTGCGGCGGCAGAGCGCGCTTGGCGAAGCATCACGACGCGAGATCAATGCCGCGATCTACCGCGACGAGCTGGCCGAACTCGACCGTGACCTGGCGACGGGCGAACTCTCCCAGGCCGATTACGACGCCGCCAAGACCGAATTGCAGCGCCGTCTGCTGGAAGACAGCCAAGCCGAAGCAGGGGTTGCGGACGCCGGCTTACCCGCCAGCCGCGCGACTGCGGCCGCGCTCGCCATTACTCTGCCGCTGGGCGCCGCGCTGCTCTATTTCTTGCTCGGCAACCCTGCCGCGTTGAACGCGCAGGCGAGCGCCGCCATGCATCAACAGCAGTTCTCACCGGCCGAGATCGAGCGCCTGGTCAGCGATTTTGCCGCCAAGCTGGAGAACGAGCCGGAGAACTACAAGGGCTGGGCGATGCTCGGCCGCTCCTACAA
The DNA here is from genome assembly GCF_004323595.1 of Sulfuricystis thermophila. Taxonomy (GTDB): domain Bacteria; phylum Pseudomonadota; class Gammaproteobacteria; order Burkholderiales; family Rhodocyclaceae; genus Sulfuricystis; species Sulfuricystis thermophila. The sequence goes on along the minus strand of NZ_AP019373.1, from coordinate 2,567,352 downwards.
GGCGCTGGGGCGCTTCCCCGAGGCGGTGCGTGCCTATGAGCGCACCGGGCCATTGCTCGAATCAAGCGCCGACCTGCTGGTCGACTATGCCGATACATTGGCCGCCGCGCAGGGCTTCGATGACAAGACGCTGGCGGTTCTGGATCGCGCCCTGAAGCTCGACCCCGCACAACCGCAGGGACTGTGGCTGCGCGGCACGGCCGCCTTCGAAGCCAAGCAGTATGACAAGGCGGTGGCGGACTGGGAGGCATTGCTTGCGCTGCTCGAACCGGGCTCGGAGGATGCCAGGGCCATCGAGGCCAACATCGCCGAAGCCCGGCAACTGGGTGGCTTGGCACCCACGCCACGGCAGTCGGCCAAACTCGGCGCTGATAAGACGGCACCAGCCGGGGCTGCGGCGATCAAGGGACGCGTCGAGATCGCCCCCGCGCTGACCGACAAGCTTCCCGCCAATGGCGTGCTGATGGTGGTGGCGCGGCCGGCTGACGGTTCGCGCATGCCGGTGGCCGTGTTGCGCGTGCCCCTCGGCAAGTCACCGCTCGACTTCGTGCTCGACGACAGCCTGGCGATGAGCCCGGACCGCAAGCCTTCGCAATTTGCAGAGCTGATGGTCGAGGCGCGCGTCTCGGCCACCGGTCAGGCCATGCCACAACCCGGCGACCTGTTCGGTCCGGCCGTCAAAGTCAAACAAGGCGCACGCGACGTGCAATTGCTGATCGACCAGGTGCGCCAGTAATCGCTTGGACCGTCCATGCAGGAGAGCTTTCTCGAGGAAATACGGCGGGTCAGGAACGAGGCCGATTGCATCGCTTCCGCCGCCGAGGTCGATGCCGCCATCGAGCGTATGGCCGGTGAAATCACCCAGCGGCTCGCGCAAGCGAATCCGCTGATTTCTGTGGTGATGAACGGCGGCCTGATCGTCGCGGGACGCCTGCTGCCGCTGCTCGACTTCCCCCTCGAGCTCGACTACCTGCACGCGACGCGCTATGGCCATGCGCTCTCCGGCAGTCGGCTCGACTGGCGCGTGCGCCCTGCGCAGAATCTGGCCGGCCGCACGGTGCTGGTGATCGATGACGTGCTCGACGAGGGCTACACGCTCGATGCCATCTGCCAGAGCGTGCGTGAGGCCGGCGCCGCCATGGTGCTGACCGCCGTGTTGGTGCACAAGCAGCATGAACGCAAGGCGCGGCCCGGCATGCGTGCCGACTTCACTGGTCTCGAAGCGCCCGATCGCTTCCTGTTCGGCGGCGGCATGGACTACAAAGGCTATTGGCGCAACGCGCCGGGCATTTACGCCGTCAGAGGAAAGTGAGCATGATTTCCCGGCGCGATTTCCTGCGCGGCCGCATCAAAGCTTCGCAAAACACGGTCGAGGCCACAGCCACCACGAAAGCACAGCTGGCCTCGATCGGCCCGGCCTGCATCGCCTATGTCGATAACGTGGTCTGTCGCAGTTGCGGCGATGCCTGCGACGAGCAGGCGATTCGTTTTTCGCCGCGGCTGGGCAGCGCAGCCCTGCCCGTCGTCCTCACCGAGCGCTGCACCGGCTGCGGCGCCTGCCTGCCGGTGTGCCCGGCCGGCGCGATCACGCTCGCACCGGCCGGCAGTTCTTGAAATCACTCTTCTTCGTCCTCAGTGCCCGGCTTCTTGTAGCCCTTCGGCAGCTTGTGGGCGATGCCCTGGTGGCAATCGATGCAGCTCTTGCCCGCCGCCTTGGCCTCCATGTGCTTCTTGTAAGGCGTTTTCTTCTGCAGTTCTGGGCTCATCGCCTCGAAGCTGTGGCAGTTGCGGCACTCGATCGAATCGCGCGCCTTCATGCGTTCCCACTCGTGCTGCGCCAGTTCCAGCCGCTTCGCCTCGAACTTCTCCTTGGTGTCGATCGAACCGGTGAGCTTGCCCCACACTTCGCCGCTCGCCTTGATCTTGCGGATCAGCTTGTGCGTCCAGTCCTTCGGCACATGGCAGTCCGAGCAGATCGCGCGCACGCCGGTGCGGTTGCTGTAGTGGATCGTGTATTGATACTCCTGATACACGGTGTCGCGCATCTCATGGCAGCTCACGCAAAACTCTAGCGTGTTGGTCGCCTCCATGCCGGTGTTGAAGGCACCCCAAAAAACGATGCCGCCGACGAAGCCCATCGTGGCGAGCGCGAGCACCGAATGCTTCGCGCTCGGCCGCTTGAGCCGCGCCCACCAGCCCTGGCGTCCAGGATCCGATTGCGTCATGATCTGCCGCCGTCAGGGCTTGATCGACAGGATGTATTGCGCGAGGTTCTTGATCTGCGCCATGTCGTTGGGCGGCATGGTCTTGACGATCTTGTGATTTTCCTCGCTGCCGTCGGCGAGCTTGACCTTCTTGCCCGACGTGAGATGCTTGACGATCTCATCGACGGCATTGGGCTTGTCTTTGTACTTCTCGGCCGTCTTCAGGAAGGAGGGGCCATCCTTGTCCTTTTTGAGACCATGGCACTGCTTGCAGTTGTTCTGCTCGGCAAGATCCTTGGCGGCATCGACGTCGAGCGCCAGTGCAGCGGGCGAGAATCCGGTGAGGGTGAATGCGGCGAAGCTCGCAGTCACGATCATGCGGCGGATGTGTTTCATTTGAGTGCTCCGTTACGTGGTTGAAAAACTCATTTCGTGACGCCGACGAACTTGTTATCGACCAGGGGCTTGGCATCCACCTGCGGCACATGACAGGTGTCGCACTGGAAACGGCTCATCTCGACCGCCGGGCTGCCATCCTTCTTCTTGAGGGTTTTCGAGAAGTGGCTCTGGCCGATCTTCGGCACTTTCTGGCCGCGTAGCTCGTCGGTGATGTGGCATTCGAGGCAGGCGTTTTCCTCGATCGTGATCGGCAGGTATTTCTCGACCGTATGCGGCACCAGCGGCGGCTGGCCGATGAAGGTGCGATCGATCAGGTGGGCCTGGCCGACGCCAGGAATCTTGTCGGCATAGACCTTGACCTCCGGCGCACGGTCGGGCGCCGAAACGTCGGCGCCACGCATCGGGGCCGGGCCGCTGGTGGATGCGCAGCCGATGAGCGAGGCCAAAAACGTCGCGAGCGCGAGGCCGGCAGTCTTACCTAGGGTGGCGTTTTTCATGATCGGATTCCTCCAGGAGGGACACAAAGTGGGCTCATTTCGTTACCGGCGACACCGTGCCGGCAGCCACGGATTCGTTGGCGCCGAAGCGGGTGCCGAATTGGAAAACATCCTTCGAACAGACATCGATGCAGCGTCCGCAGTTGGTGCAGTTGGCGAACAGGATCACCGGCGGCGCGCCGTCGATGCCTTTGAGCGCCGGCCGGATCACCTGCTGCTCGGGACAGACCGCGAAACAGTCCATGCAGTCGTTGCAGGCCTCGCGCCTCGGCAGCCTGACGCGCATCACCGAGAATTTGCCGATCAGGCTGTAAAACGCCCCGACCGGACACAGATGGCCGCACCAGCCGTGACGCATCACGAACAGGTCGAACAGGAAGACCGCCAGGATCACCGCCCAGGCGAGCCCCATGCCAAAGATCAGGCCGCGATGCAGCATCGATACGGGATTGACCATTTCCCAGGCGATCGTGCCGGTGGCAGCCGAGACCAAGAGCGTCATGCCGAGAATCCAGTAACGGGTCTGGCGCGAGATGTGCGCGTTGCCGCCCTTGAGCCCCAGCCGGTTCCTCAGCCAGGCGGCGAAATCCGTCACCAGATTGACCGGGCAGACCCAGCTGCAATAGCTGCGCCCGCCGACCAAGAGATAAAACAGCACGACGATCGTCACCCCGATCAGACCGAGCTTCTCGGGGGTCTGTCCGCTCATCAACGCCTGCAGCAGCAGATACGGATCGGCCAGCGGCAGGGTGTTCAGCGTGTAACTGAAATTGAGATTCCCCTTGACGATCCACCAACCGAACCACGGGCCGACGAGGAAGAGCAGCAGAATGCCCAATTGCGAAGTGCGGCGCAGGATCAGCCACTTGTGTGCAGCAAGCCAACCCTTGGTGGCAACGGCTTCCGCACCGGGACGTTCGGGCCGCGCGCTCATAGCTTGTCTCCCTGCAGGGCTTTGAAAGTCGGCGCTGACGGAAATGAAGGCGTTCCGCCGGGCGCCGCCTCACCTCGAAAAGTCGGCGCTGGCGGGGCGGCACTTCCCTGAGCGCCGGGCGTTGCGGCGCCCGCACCTGGCGCCGGCGGCTCGTTGAGCAAACCCTTGCCGCCGTAGTCATAGCGCATGCCCTCCGGCAGGTTGTATTGGTGCTCGACATCCGGTGCAACGAGACTGCCGCCAGCCTTCTCCTTCTCGACCCAGCCGAGCCGGTAATGTGCAGAGAGCTGGCCCTTGGCGACGTAGATCGGCAGCACCTTGATCGCGGCGATTTCCGTCGGACAGGCTTTCTCGCATTTGCCGCAGCCGGTACAGGCTTCGGAATGCACGGTCGGGATGAACATCGCATGCTTGCCGGTGCGTGTATTCGCCATCGGTTCGAGCGTGATTGCCTTGTCGATCACCGGGCAGATGCGATAGCAGATATCGCAGCGCAAGCCCAAGAAATTCAGGCAGGTCTCGTGGTCGATCAGCACCGCGAGCCCCATGCGGGCCTTGGTGATGTCGGTCAAGCGGTGATCGAGCGCCCCAGTCGGGCAGGCTTTTACGCATGGGATGTCCTCGCACATCTCGCATGGCGCCTGGCGCGCGACGAAATAGGGCGTGCCCGTCGCCATGGGCTCTTCCGGTTTGGCGAGATGCAGGATGTCATACGGGCAGTCGCGCACGCACATGCCGCAGCGGATGCAGGCGGCAGAGAATGCCGTTTCCGGCAAAGCGCCGGGGGGACGGATGGCAGCAGGGGGCAGCGCGGTCGCATGCCGCGCGTAGAGTCCGACGCCCAGTCCCAAAAGGCCGACGCTGCAGACCATGCGGGCGGTGTCGGCAAGGAACTGGCGACGGGCCGAGCCTTTGGATTTCGTATCTTGAGCCATGTTCGTGGGGCGGGAAGCCTGCCCCCTGTCCTGCTTCCCGTTTCCATGTCGTTACGTTACCGAGCCATCGATCGGGTCAGACCTTGATCACCTTGGCGGCGCACTTCTTGAAGTCGGTCTCTTTCGAGATCGGACAGGTGGCGTCCAGGGTGAGCTTGTTGACCAGGCGGTGCTCGTCGAAGAACGGGACGAAGATCAATCCCTCCGGCGGCTTGTTGCGCCCCTTGGTCTCGACGCGCAGCTGGATCTCGCCGCGCCGCGTGATGACCTTGACGACGTCGTGACGCTTGAGGCCACGCTTTTCGGCATCCTTCGGGTGCATGAACACCACCGCATCCGGGAAGGCCTTGTAGAGCTCGGGCACGCGCCGCGTCATCGAGCCGGTATGCCAGTGTTCAAGCACGCGGCCGGTGCACAGCCACAGGTCGTATTCGTTGTCCGGCATTTCGGCAGCCGGCTGATAAGGCAGCGCGAAGATCTTCGCCTTGCCATCGGGATAGCCATAGAAGCGCACCCCTTCGCCTTTCTTGACATAGGGGTCGTAGCCTTCGCGGAAGCGCCACAGCGTCTCTTTGCCATCCACCACCGGCCAGCGCAGGCCCCGCACCTTGTGATAGGTGTCGAACAGCGCGAGGTCGTGAGCATGACCACGGCCGAACTCGGCATATTCCTCGAACAGCCCTTTTTGCACGTAGAAGCCGAAGTGCTCGGTCTCGTCGTTGGTGTAGCCGGTCCAGGCGTGGGCATTCACCTTTGCCGCCTCTTCCTTCGGGAACTTGTTGACATGACCGTTGAGATAGAGGATCTCGTAGAGCGTCTTGCCTTTGTATTCGGGCATCTTGGCGACGAGCTCCGCCGGCCAGACATCCTCGACCTTGAAACGCTTCGAGAACTCCAGGTATTGCCACAGATCGGATTTGGCCTCACCCGGCGCCTTGACCTGCTGGCGCCAGAACTGGGTGCGCCGCTCGGCGTTGCCATAGGCGCCCTCCTTTTCCATCCACATCGCGGCGGGCAGGATCAGATCTGCCGACATCGCCGAGACGGTCGGATACGCATCGGAGACGACCGTGAAGCACTTCGGATTGCGCCATCCCGGATAGACCTCGCCATTGACATTCGGGCCCGCCTGCATGTTGTTGGTGGTGGATGTCCACAAGAAGCCGATCTTGCCGTCCTTGGCCATGCGCGATTGCAGCACCGCGTGATAACCGGGCACCGGGTTGATCGTGCCGGCGGGCAGTTTCCAGATCTTTTCCGCGGTCTCGCGGTGCTTCGGATTCATCACCACCATGTCGGCCGGCAGGCGATGCGTGAACGTGCCGACCTCGCGCGCGGTGCCGCAGGCCGAAGGTTGACCGGTCAGCGAGAACGGGCCGTTGCCGGGTTCGGAGATCTTGCCGACCAAGAGATGCACGTTGTAGATCATGTTGTTGACCCAGGTGCCGCGCGTGTGCTGGTTGAAGCCCATCGTCCAGTAGGAGCAGACCTTGGTCTTCGGATCGGCATAGGTCTTGGCGAGCTTTTCGAGCTTGTCCTTGGGCACGCCGGAAAGCTCGTGCGCCTTGTCGAGCGTGTATTCGGAGACGAACTGGGCAAATTCTTCGAACGTGATCGGTGTGTGCTTGTTCGGATCGCCCTTCGGCTTGCCGTCCGGGCCAGGGTAGCCGTTGTTGCCGGCCGCCTGCTCGAGCGGGTGGTTGGGGCGCAGGCCATAACCGATATCGGTGACACCCTTGAAGAAGCCGACGTGCTTGGCGACGAAGTCCTTGTTGACCGCGCCGTTCTGGATGATGTAGTTGCAGATGTAGTTGAGGATCGCCAGATCCGACTGCGGCTTGAAGATCATCTCGTTGTCGGCGAGTTCGCAGGAACGGTGCGAGAAGGTGGACAGCACATGGATGCGCACATGGTCGGCGGTGAGCCGACGGTTGGTGATGCGCGTCCACAGGATCGGGTGCATCTCGGCCATGTTCGAGCCCCACAGCACGAAGGCGTCGGCATGCTCCATGTCGTCATAGCAGCCCATCGGCTCGTCGATGCCGAAGGTGCGCATGAAGCCGGCCACCGCCGAGGCCATGCAATGGCGCGCGTTCGGGTCGATGCTGTTGGAGCGGAAACCCGCCTTCATCAATTTGACGGCGGCGTAACCTTCCCAGATCGTCCATTGGCCGGAGCCGAACATCGCCACGCCCTGCGGCCCTTGTTCCGGGTTCTTCAAGGTCGCCTTGACCTTCTCGGCCATGATGTCGAAGGCCTGATCCCAGGAGATCGGCTGGAACTCGCCGTTCTTGTCGTACTTGCCGTCCTTCATGCGCAAAAGCGGCTTGGTCAGCCGGTCCTGGCCATACTGGATCTTGGCGAGGAAATAGCCCTTGACGCAGTTCAATCCCTTGTTGACCGGCGCGTCGGGGTCACCTTGTGTCGCGACGATGCGGCCATCCTTGACGCCGACCAGCACGCTGCAACCGGTGCCGCAGTAGCGGCAGGCGCCCTTGTCCCAGCGGATGCCGTCATCAGCCTTGACCTGCGCGAGCGCCTGGGCCCCGGGAATCGACATGCCCGCCACGCCGGCCGCGGCGGCGATCGCATTTGCCTTGATGAATTCACGCCGTGTCAGTTCCATTGCCAATCTCCTTGTTTTCAAGCCAGTGCCGTGGCATCGCCGGCGGGCGACGCCTCCACAGAAGAAATGGGTGCTTCCGGATCATCCTCTTTCTGGTGATAGACCATGGAGGCCGACATCACGCCGTCCAGAAGATTGATCTGCTCAAAGCGTTCGACGGTATCCCGGTCGCTCGCCGTTTCGATCGTGACGATCATCTTGCCTTCGGGAGAGACGGCGGCGAGCTCGACACCGGGAAGGGTTTGCAGGCGGGCACGCACTGCCGCGACCTGCTCGGGATGCGGAATGACGATGACGCTGGAAATGTTCATGGAATGCGCCCTGAGACCCCAAAAAATTTATGGGATTGAGATGGACGCATCCTAGGATTGCGCACGGCGAATTTGCTTGACAGGTGTCAAGAAATTCGAATGTCGAGTATGCCGCTCGGAAAAGAGCGGCAAGCCCCGTTCAACGGCGTTTCGGTTTGACTTTGACGGGCTTTTTCGCCGTCTTGGGCTTGGCTTTGCCCGCCTTTACCGGCGTGGACTTGTTGACCGCTGCGACAGGCTCGGTAGCGGGTGATATGGGAGCTGGCGGCATGGCCGCCGTCGGCTGCAACACGACCGGTTTGGGTGGCACGACGGGTTGCGGCGTCTCCGCCGCACGGGCAAGCGCCACCCAGCCGTACGAGACAACGAGCAATGCAACCGCGAGACCGCGGCTGCCGGCGTGCAGCGATTGATTCGGCATTTTCTCAATTGACGTCATAGTAATACGGCTTCTGTGGGACTTTCACCGCGGCGCGACGGGCGAGTTCGTCCGGATCGAGATTGCCGCGATCCCACCATAGCGCGCGGCCTTTTTGCTGCTCCTCGATCTGCTCGGGATGCTGCTTGAGCCATTCGCGCATGAATTTCGTGTATTCGGATTCGTAGCCTTTGAGTTTGCTCATCGTGTATTTCTCCGTTTCAACCCAGATTGTCCATTGGAACACGAGCGGGTTTCGAAGGCGAGGGCGAGCAGGTTTGCGTCCCCGCGACGAGCCAATAACCGTGTCTATTGGCAAGGAGCGGGGGCGCGAAGATGCCGCCCGCAGTTTGAGACCCGCCGTGTAGGGCGATGAAATGATCGTTTCGCATGCTCATGGTAAGTTAGCCCGGTCTAATGGACAATCTGGGTTCAATGATCCTCTTTGATGCGGCTGATGCGTGTGACGATCGGCAGCCGCCGCAGACTGCGCAGGATACCCGCCAGATGGGTGCGGTTGTTTACCTGCAACATGAAATACAGCGCCGTCGTGCTGCCACCATCGGCATCCATGCGCACGTTGTTGATGTTGGTGTCATGCTCGGCGATCGTCGCGGCGATTCTCGCCAGGACGCCGGGCGTATTCTGCGCAACGACCTTGATCAGCACCTCGAACGGTCCTTTCACATCCGGATCCCATTCGACATCGACCCATTCACGCACCCCGCCGGCAGCACGTGCAGTGCGCGCCGCCTTGGGGTTGCGTAGCGTCGGACAATCGTGGGTATGGACGATGAGCCCTTGGCCGGCGCGGATCACGCCAACGATCGGATCGCCGGGAATCGGCCGGCAGCAGCGCGCCAGCTGCATCGCCATGCCTTGGGGGCCGGAAATGCGGATCGGACTCCTGCCTTGCGTAGCAACGCCACCGGCGTGGCCATCGATCAGACGCCGCGCGACGATCGCCGGCAAACGCTTGCCCAGACCGATGTCGGCGAGCACTTCCTTTTGCGACTTGCCGGAGAAGGTGCGCAGGAAACGTTGCCAGGCGGCGGCGCCGAGCTCTTCGATGCGGTGGCCGAAATTGGCCAGCGCCTGGGCGAGCAGGTGTTCGCCGAGCGCGGCGGATTCTTCGTGCTGCCGGGTCTTGAGGAAGTGGCGGATCTGCGCGCGTGCCTTGCCGGTCTTGACGAACGCCAGCCAATTCGGATTCGGCGCCGCGTTCGGCGCGGTGATGATCTCGACGCGATCGCCGTTCCTGAGCTCGGTGCGCAGCGGGAGATGCTCGTGATTGATCTTGCAGGCGACACAGCGGTGGCCGATGTCGGTATGCACCGCATAGGCGAAATCGACCGCGGTAGCGCCACGCGGCAGCGAAAGGATCTTGCCGGCCGGCGTGAACACATACACTTCGTCGGGGAACAGATCGACCTTGACGTGTTCGAGGAACTCGGCGGAATCAACCGAGGCGGTCTGCAGCTCGAGTAGCGATTGCAGCCATTGATGGGTGGTGCGCTCGAGCTCGGAAAACGATTCGACGTCTTTGTAGAGCCAGTGCGAAGCGACGCCGGACTCGGCGACGCGGTGCATGTCGCGTGTGCGGATCTGGATTTCGATCGGCGTGCCGAAGGGGCCGATCAAGGTGGTGTGCAGCGACTGGTAACCATTCGCCTTCGGGATCGCGATGTAATCCTTGAACTTGCCCGGTACCGGCTTGTAGAGGCCATGCAGCGCGCCGAGGACGAGATAGCAGGTCGGCACGTCGGCGACGACGATGCGGAAACCATAGATGTCATGTACCTGCGAGAAGGTCAGATGCTTCTCGCGCATCTTGCGATAGATGCCATAGAGATGCTTCTCGCGGCCCATCACCTCGGCATCGATGTGCGCCTCGGCCAGCCGCGCTTTGATCGCCGCCATGATCTTCTCGATCACCTCGCGGCGGTTGCCGCGCGCAGCACGCACCGCCTTGGCGAGGACGCGGTAGCGCAGGGGATGCAGATGACGGAACGAGAGCTCCTGCAGCTCGCGGAACAGCGTGTTGAGACCGAGACGGTTGGCGATCGGTGCGTAGATTTCGAGCGTCTCTTTCGCGATGCGGCGGCGCTTCTCGGGGCGCATCGCATCGAGCGTGCGCATGTTGTGCAGACGGTCGGCCAGCTTGATCAGGATCACCCGCACATCCTGGGCCATCGCCAGCAGCATCTTGCGGAAGTTTTCTGCCTGCGCCTCTTCGAAGGACTGGTGCTCGATGCGATCGAGCTTGGAGACGCCGTCGACGAGTTCCGCGGTGACCTTGCCGAAATCCTGGGCGATCTGCGCCTTGGTGATCGCCGTGTCTTCCATCACGTCATGCAACAGCGCGGCGGAGAGCGCCTGCGGGTCGAGATGCCAGTGCGCCAGTGTCTCGGCGACGGCGAGCGGATGGGAGATGTACGGGTCGCCGCTGGAGCGGAACTGGCCACGATGCGCATTCGCCGAGAAGTGGTAGGCCGCCGCGACGTGGTCCACGTCCTCCGGTTTCAGGTAGACATGCAGCTGGGCGATGAAGTGCTCGAAATCCTCCGCCAGATCGACCGGCGGATGCATGTCGAGCGGAATGATCGGCGGCTCGTCGACGACGGAGGGCGGCGCGCTGGCGGGCTGCGGCGAAATGGATGGGGACGACATGGCCGCCGGCATGAGGACGCCCCTTCGCCTACATACCGTCAGACCAGGCTGCGGTGCAGGACTTCGGCCCCATATTTGCCTTCGGCGAGTTCGCGTAGCGCGATCACCGTCGGCTTGTCCTTGTCCGGGTCGACGAGTGGCGTGCTGCCGGTGGCGATCTGACGGGCACGCCAGGTGGCGGCCAACGCCATTTCGAAACGGTTGGGAATCTGTTTCAGGCAATCTTCGGCGGTGATACGGGCCATGGGCAATCCTTTGAATTCAAAGCAATGAAAGAAAACGGAACACGTCAGGATGGCGGAGGCGCTGCTGCCGGAAACGCAGGCGCGAAGCTCGCACCGCCGCGACCAGATCCGCCAGGGCTTCCTGCAAGTCATTGTTGATTATAACGAAATCGAACTCGTCGACGTGGCGCATCTCACCCAGCGCGGCGGCGACGCGGCGCTGGATCACCTCGATGCTGTCCTGGCCGCGGTTGCGCAGCCGCCGTTCCAGTTCGGCGATCGAGGGCGGCAGGATGAAGATGCCGACGGCCTCGGGGATCAGCGCGCGCACCTGCTGGGCGCCCTGCCAGTCGATTTCGAGCAGCGTGTCCCGACCGGCGGCCAGCTCGCCGAGCAGCCAGCTTTTCGAGGTGCCGTAGAAATTGCCATGCACTTCGGCCCATTCGAGGAAATCGCCGCGCTCGCGCATCGCGAGGAAGGTCTGGATATCGACGAAATGGTAATCGTGGCCATCACGCTCGCCCGGACGGGGCGGACGGGTCGTGTAGGACACCGAATGGCGGATCGCCGGGTCGCGCTCCATCAGCATCCGCACGAGGGTCGTCTTGCCGGCGCCGGAAGGCGCGGAGACGACGAACAGCGTACCGGCATTGGCGTCACTGGCGAGGGGCGGGGTGGTCGTCAAAGTCATGGTCACAAAGTCGGCGTTGGTGATACGGCACTGCACCTGAATACAAAGTAGAGCACTCAAACCCGCATGGTTGACAGGAATTCGGCAATCGACTTTTTCGATTGGGTGCACACTTGGGTGCACACAAAATCAGGGCTTGGCGGGTAGCTCCGTCTGCATGATGCCACCAATCCCCAGCGCCGCCAAGCGGCAGCCTCGCCAGAAAAAAACCCGGCAAGCGCCGGGTTCGGGGTCGCGGTCAATCCCTCGCGCCAGTTTCACACTATTTCTCAGTATGTGAGCCAGTCGCGGTTCGTGCCGTCCTACCGGCGCCGGGGGCTCAGGTGCGCCGGTCATTCGATGCTGCGATTAGCTCTTCAAGACGGGCTAACAGCTTCGGCAGGTCGGCCCGGAATTCTTCCAGCGTCAGGCCGATTGGCCGGATTTCCAGCATGATTGAGTAGGGCTCGACTAGCGCTTGGCCGATGGCGTAATGGGAGGATTGCTTGGTGCTCATGAGATTGCTCCTTTCGTAGGTCTATTGGCCCGTTTACGAGCGGGGGTGGGCGGATGTTAGTCACACGTCGAAAGCCGTGCCGCCATACCTCACGATATGGCGCATCCGCCCATTGAAAGGGCAAACCACAGACGCAACAAAGCCACGCTATCGGGGCGGCCTGCCGCTTTCGATTTGGTGTGACTAGCACCGTGCGCAGATCATGCGCCGGATCCGCCCGGCGGTCAATCCCTCGCGCCGTTACTCAGTAACGCACCGTTGCCCGGTCCCGCCACCAGCTTCCTCAACCCGCGCTCCGAGTAGCGCACGCGGAATTCCAGACTGCGGGCAATCTCGGCGAAAGTCTCACCGGCGGCCAGGCGGCGCAGCACCAGGCGGCGCAACTCCTCGCGGCCCGATGCGGCATTGCGCGGGATGTAGATGCTCTCGCCGCCGAAGATGCGGCAAAGCTCCTCGGCATCGCGCTCGCCGATTGCCTCGACAAGCCGCGCCCACCATACGCCATCGCGCCGCTTGGGGATTTTGATCTGGCAGCCGCCGAGTGCCGCGCACAGCCTGGCTGCAGCCGCTTCGCCAAGGTATTCGGTCAGCAACTGCGAACAGGCCATTACGGGTGACTCCGCTCGATGCGGATCACGGTGCGCCGGTGCCGCTCGACCTCGTTCGCCGGGATGCGCGCGACCTCAATCGGCTCGCCGTCGAATGTGCGGTCGTTCAACAACGTCAGGGAACCGTCGGGCTCCTCGCGCTCGTGGGTGTAGATCAGCCATTCGTCATCGGCTTTGGCTTCAAGTCTCGCAATGCGCCTCAGCAAAGCAGCTACGTTCATCGGCGGGTCTCCTCTAGTGCAGTCAAACGTTGCTCAATCTCGTCAAGCCGGATTGATTCGAGCACGCAGCGCAGCAAGTAAGCGGCGCTCGTCGCGTGGCGCTCGTCGATTTCACCGCGTCTAAGTTCGAGGTAAACCGACGCCAGTTCGCGCCGAACGCCGCGCGCCGTGCCAAGGCTCGGTCGGCGCGAGTATCCCGTCCGGCTCGCGGGAATGAGTTCGCCTTCAACGGGTTGGGTGAGCTTTTCAAGCGCCATGCCTCACCTCGTCATCAGATTGCGCCTCCTCAACCAGCGCCACCAGATCGGCAGCGCCGCCGGTAATCACCACCAATCGGCCCAGCGTCCGGAGCACCTCGATGCCGCGCCCTTCGGCCAGATCAATGAGCCGCTGTTGCCTGGGGTCGACGTGCAGGGACATAGCGCCGTCGGGATGCGGCCCGGATAGGGGCGCACGGATGCCCTGCGCCGCCTCGCGCAGCTTGTCCAGCGCCCCCGTGCCCGTCTCGCCAGCGCCGGGGTTCCGTGATTTCAAAGTCGCCAGCAACGATTCAATCGACACTCGGCACCTCCGCCAGTCTGATCAGGTTGCAACTCACCCAAAACTCTCGACTTTGATTTTTTTCGGTGTCCCACGTGTCCCATGTGTCCCACCTCGCGAAGATGCCCATTTGATGCGGGTTTCCGGGCAGACGGGGGCGGGACACCTCGAAAATGTCGACGTGTCCCATGTGTCCCACCTGATACGCTCCAACCAGCAGCCGGGACACGTGGGACACATTGGGACAGGGCCACGTGTCCCGGCCTCGATTTCCCGAAATGCCCATTTGATGCGGGTTTCCGGGCAATGGGACACGTGGGACACGTGGGACACGCAAAAATGAAGATGGGCGGATCATTGCGCGACTTCCAGCTTGTCGGGATTGATGGCGTAAAGCCGCATGCGCCGCCCGCCGATCCTGAACCGATGCGCGGTCTTTCCGTCGCCGTCTGGCGCAGGCAATGCACCAAGCTCTTGCAGCACGTCCAATGCGCGTCGGAGGTCGAAACCGCGCAGCGCTTCGCGCATCGCTTCCGCCGTGAACAGATAGATGCGACTCCCCTGCTCGTCGCGCCACCATCCTGCTCGATCCCGAATTGCAATATCGGTAGGCGCGTCGGCATCCGAGAATCTCCCGTCGCCGTGCCGCTCAAGGAATGCGGAAACCTGCTCGGCGATCTGTCGCCGCTCGTCGTTGCCCCTGCCGCGCATGGATCGCCACAAGCCAAAAGCCAGCGCCGCCGCATCGATGGCCTCGCCTTCGGCCCATCCAGTCAGGCCATACTCGGTCGCAAGCTCACCGGCGAGACCGATCAGCGCGAACCGCGCAGCGGCCCGCTTTTCCTGACCTTCGCCGCCTTCCGCCGCGAACATGGGAAGCCCCTTGACCTCTTCGAGCAGGGCGCAAAAGTCGCGCTCGTCATGGGTCAGCCTTTCCAGAAAGGCTCGACCGGCGCGGCCATGATGCGCCGCCGCCGCGCGTTTGATGGCATCGGCGAATGCCGCCGGGGATGCCGCGCCGTGCAGGTCGTCCCATGCGCCAAATTCCCGCGCGACGGGAACATTCAACAGTCGCACGCTTTGACCGGCCTTGGCCCGATGCCCGCCTTCGTTCATCGTAGTCTCGATGCTGCGCTCACCGCTCGACAGCAGAAAGCAGCGCCAGCGCGTCACGCTCCGCGCCGCGCCGGTGCGTGATGCTCTTTGCTTACCGTAACCGTTCGCGACGGCATAAACGATTTGCCCGACTTCGCGCGGGTCGGCCTCGGAGATTTCGTCCAGCGCAAGCAGACAGTCATTGAACAGACTCGCCGCGCCTTCGAGACCGTTCGCGGTCGCCCGCCAGCTTCGCCGGTAATTCGGCCCGCCCCAAATCGAGCAAGCCGCTTGCAGCAGCGTCGTTTTGCCGGTGCTTGAATCGCCGACGAAGTGCAGTCCGCCACCTTCGGCGTTGCATCGCGCAAGCATCGGCCCGGCGAATCCGCCAGAAATCGCCAGCGTCAGCAGGGGATTGCCACGCGCCAGCGCCGAGACTTCGGCCCGCCAGGATTCCAGCGTCCCGGCTAGCGTGTGCTCATCGTGCCCGCGCTCGCCGCTCTGGAAAATCACGCCAGCGGCATCCGGCCCGATTACCTCGTCGGGCAGCACGAAAGACTTGCCTGCCCATCCCGTGCGCATGGCGCAGCGCATGCGCCGGGTCGGGGTTCGCGATTGCAGATAGGCAGGCAGATAACTGCGCGACTTCGCCGGGTCAAGCTCGACACCCATCGCCAAAAGCTCGCCGCGCAATTCCTCACCGCTTCCGCGCAGCAGTTCCATTGGCATCGCCCACGTTCGCCACCTGCCCAGACTGTTTTTGAACCGCAACCTTCTACCGAAATTGCTTTCTCTATCGTCATGGGTAACGGCCTCGACGTGCAACGGCGAGCAAAACCATTCCTCGAACATCGTCGCCGGGGCGTCATCTTTCTTCGGCCTTGCCACGCCACAGTAATAGGTGCCGGGTCGCCAGCGCCGGCCCTGCCACTCCGTCCATTCATCCAGCACGACGAAGCATGGGCGGGATTCTTCGCCGGGGAAGGGGCAGCCCGATGCAGCGTCGACTTCGGCGGCAGCCTTCGGCGCTTGCGGCTCGCCTTGCCCGGTCAGCGCCGCGACAGCAGGCATGATGATGCGCCGCACCGCTTCCAACCCTTCGGCTTGGTGCAGGTCATTGAAATCGGTCTGCTTCTCGCCGCGCTCACCGGCGAATATCGGGAACACCGCCGCCGCGCCGACGGCTCGCGCCGCAGCTTGCGCCTTGGCGCGTCCCGGATTGCCGGGAGTGCGCCAATCATCGTCGCCGCAGATCAGCATCGGCAGGCCGGGATGCTTGCACCGCAGCACCGCGGCCACAGGCTCAAGATTCCCGGCATTGAAGGCCACGGCCACGGGCAGGCCGGTCGCCTCATGAAGCGATACGCCAGTCGCGAACCCCTCGCAGATCAGCAGCGCCTTTGCGCCTTCGATGTTGCCGAGCAGATAGAAGCATCCTGTGCGCCGGCCATGAAAAAGCCCCTTCTTGTCGGTGCTACCGTCGGCGGGCTTTTCCGGGGCGATGCGCTCGATGTTCCACAACTTGCCATCGATAGAGAGCATCGGAACCGCAAGCCATCCCGCGCAATCGCCCGACTGGATCACCCTAGCGCCGTGCGGCCCGATTCCTTTGCGCGCAAGATATCCGTGCGCCTCGGTCGCCGGGGCCGATGCCGCCCATATCGCCTCGGCGCGTTTCGCGGCCTCTTCCTGCCCTGCACGCTCGGCGGCCTCGCGGGTCTCGCGCATTTGCCGCAGCTTGACGCGCAGCGCAGCGTTTTCCGATGGCGACAAGCGCCGCTCGGCGGTCGCCCTCCAGGTCGTTTGCAAGCCTGTGCGCCAGTCGCCGAATACGCCGGCGGGTATTCCGTCGGCATGGAAGAGATACCATCCCGCGTCATCGCCGGGCTTGCCGTTGGTGCCGAACCGGTGCAGTCGGCCATCGGGCTCGATGACGCTCGGCGGGGTCAGGCCGGCGGCTTCGATTGCAGCGCGGAAGGATTCGATGGGGTCATTCGTCATTTTTGATCTCCTCCGCGACAATCACCACAGCAGGCGACTGAACGCCCGGAAAGACACGCCGCGCCAGTTCAGCGCAAAAGGCGTCACGCGCCGCCTCATACTTGCGCATATCCACCTTCCGCCGCAGGTCGCGCGGGCTTGGAACAGATGGTGTCCACTCGCAGCGCAGCACGCCGGATCGGGTGTCAAACTGAACGGAATAACCGCCGCCGACACGATGCAAATCGCTCGTCATTTTCGGAAGAGGATTCATCGCCGCGCTCCTTTCCGCCAGCAGCGCTTTTGCCTGCGCTCGATGCGGCTTGGCTTGACGGTCAGAAACGCGCGATAATCGTGCCGCTCAGTATTCTTTCTTGCCGTGCGGGTGCCCGCCCCACGGCATTTTGTTTGCGTAGTCATGGCCCGCCTCCGTCACTTGGCAGCTTGCCGCAGAGCTTTGCGAGTAGCCGCGCCGCGCCGAATGGCGTCGGTATCCGGTAGCTTCCTTGGTGCGGGATTGCGTCGCGCCGCCTCGACCAGGCCAGCAATCCAACGCTCGACCTCGGCTTCGTCGAAAACTGTTAGCCTCGATCCAAGCCTGACTGCCTTTGGCGCTCTGGGATCGGTGCTCAGCTTGCGCCAGACGGTTGATTGATGGATGCCGCCGAGTCGTTCAGCAATCTGATTGATGCGAATGTATGCCATTGCAATGCTCCTTTTCTGCAATGGCAGCCGGTAGGGGATAGGTGGTGGGAAGTGGTAACAAGTGTTGACTTCTTAGCGTTGCTAGACCTATCCTAGCCGTGCGTATGGGAGACGCATCCAACGCAACGGCTTCCGGCTGCCGGACGTCGTTTGCAGACCAGGGACGCGGCCACGTCCCTGGTCTGCACCTCTCGCATGACGAAGCCATGCGATTGGTCGAATCGTATAGCGACGTAACGAAACCTCAAAGGAAAAAATTTCACCCGTTGAATAATCAATGGGTTACGGTTTCGCCTAGTGCGCGTGACGTTGCGGCCTACTAGATATAGTGCCTGCCCCTGCGAGCAGGCAATGGGTCTAACCGCCTGATTCTCCGACGGAAAGTCAGACTGCCCGGCCTTGCCTGCCGATTTTCTGGAAGTCGATCACCTCCGCGCCGCCGTTTTCAAGCCGCTCTAGCAGGTCGGCCCATTTTTGCAGGGCTACGCGCCGCTCATCGAAAAAGTCATGGCGGTTGTAAATTCCCTCGACACCTTTGATGGAATGGTTCAGGCATCGCTCGGCCACGTAGGGTTCAACGCCAAGCGCGGCCAAGTGCGTTCGCGCCGTGCGCCGGAAATCATGCACAGTGAAATCGGGAATGCCCCGCTTCCTCAGCGCAGGCCGAATGTGCTTGTTCAGAGCGGCTCCGACCGTGTTCAGGTCGATATGCGGGGTCATGCGCAATTGCATCTTGCGGGCAGGGAAAAGCCAAGCCGAATCCCCGCCAAATCGAATCACCTCGCGCAGGATCACCACGGCTTGCCTCGGCAGCGGAATGTCAATGGCCTTGCCAGTTTTGGTGCGCGAGCCGGGCAGGTGCCACACCGCGCCATCAAGATCGAATTCGGCAACACGCGCCGCGATAAGCTCCTCGCGTCGGCAGGCAAGCATCAGCAGCAGCTTTACCGCGTAGGTGTTGAGCGTATTCCAACCCTTTGCCACGCGCATCGCCGCGAACAACGCCGTCAATTCCTCGCGCGTCAACCAACGGTCGCGGGGCTCCTCTCTACCGCCCGCGTCGGTCACGTCGAACGGCGCAGCGGGATTGAATTGGCATAGCTGCCGCTTGATGCCGTAATTGAAGATGCGCTTGCACCAGCGCAGCGTGTCATTCGCCATCGTCGGCGCTCCGCGCTTGACGATTCCCTTTAGCAGATCGTCGATATGCTGCGGCTTGACCTCATCGATGGGAATGTGCCCAATGGCGGGCTTGATGTCCCGCTCGATCCGCGCCCGGCAGATATTGGGATGCTTCCAGCGGCCCGCGATCATCGCCGCGAAATACTCGTCGGCAAGCTCGCCGACCGTCATTCGCCGCTTGGCCTCCTCGATCTTGCGAAGCGTCTCGCGCTTGCGTTCCTGCTTTTCTCCGGCGGGATCGAAGCCAAGCGCGACTCGCGCCCGCAGTTCCTTCGCCGTGCGTCGCGCATCGGCCAGGCTCAGGGTCTTGTAGCGCCCAATGACCATCGCTCTCGCCTTGCCGCCAACCCGATAACGAAAAATCCAACTCGGCGTCGCGTCGGCCTTGCGGAATCGCAGATAAAGACCGTCGCCGTCGCCTCGCTGCTCGAAACGCTCACCACGCCTGATCCAGTCCCGAATCTGTATGTCAGTCAGATTGCCCACGTCGCCTCCTTGTTCGCGCATTGGTATGTGCACCCAAAAAATCCCCCCAAAAATGCCCTGGGTGCACACTTGGGTGCACAAAAATTATGCGCTTGTCAGCTACGCAATGCAACGCTAGAAAAACAAAAAAGCCCCTATTCATGGGGCTTTTCAGGCATCGCTGCTACGACATGCAACGTATGACGTTGTCATTCCAAGTTCTGCACCTGTTCGCGCATCTGCTCGATGAGCAGTTTCAGTTCGAGGGCAATCTTGGTGACGGCGGCGGATACGGATTTCGAGGCCAGCGTGTTCGCCTCGCGGTTCAGTTCCTGCATCAGGAAATCGAGGCGCTTGCCAACCGCACCGCCGTGGTCGAGCACACGCTCGACTTCATTCAGATGGGTGACGAGGCGCGCCAGTTCCTCGGCGACGTCGATCTTGGCGGCAAAGACGCCGATTTCCTGGCGGATGCGCTCTTCATCGAGCGCGGCGACCGCTTCGCGCAAACGTGCTGCCAGCCGCTCGCTGTATTCGGCGATCGCCGCCGGCACCAGTGGCTCGACCTGGGCGACCGCGGCACGCATCTTTGCGACGCGTTCCATCAACGCTTCGCCGAGACGGGTGCCTTCGCGTGCGCGGCTGGCGAGAAAATCGACGAGCACCGCATCGAGCAAGGCGAAACACTCGGTCTGCAAGCGTTCAGGTGAGATCGCTTCGCTTTCCAGCACCCCCGGCCAGCGCAGCACGTCGGCCACCGACAGTGGTGCCGCGCTGCCCAGGACGCTGCGCACTTCGGCTTCCAGCGCGGACAGCTGGCGCACCAGCGCGAGATTGGCGACCAGATGCGGCGTGGCGGTGCTGTTCGGCTGCAGGGTCAGCCGGCAATCGACCTTGCCGCGGCCGATCGCCGCCGCGAGCCGCTCGCGCAACGGCATTTCGAGGAAACGCAGCTCTTCGGCACAGCGGAAATTGAGATCGAGGAAACGGCCATTGACGCTCTTCAGCTCGAGCGCGAGCCGCAGCGGGCCGAGATCGCGGTCGAGGGCGGCATAGCCGGTCATGCTCTGGATGTTCATGGGCAATCTTCCTTGCGGTTCAGATGGCGAGCTTACCAGCATTTACAATGGGCACATGGCACTTCAGCAAACCAGCATCCCCCTGCCGGCCGGCCATGTCATCGACGGTTACCGCTTCGAGCGTCAGCTCTCGATGGGGGGGTTCTCGATCGTCTATCTGGCCACCGACCCGCGCGGCCATCCCGTGGCGATCAAGGAATACCTGCCGCAGTCGCTCGCCCGCCGTACGGTCGGGCTGGTGCCCCAGGTAAAGCCCGAGCACCGCGCCGCCTATCACAGTGGCATGATGGCCTTCTACGAGGAAGGGATCGCGCTCTCGCGCCTGAATCATCCCAACGTCGTGCGCGTGGAGAATTTCCTGCGCGCCAACGATACCGTCTATCTGGTGATGGCCTACGAGCGCGGCCGCACGCTGCACGAGCACATCCGCAAACATCCCGGCGAACTCTCTGAGAATTTCGTGCGCGGCGTATTCATGCGCCTGCTCTCCGGCTTGCGCGAGGTGCATGCCAGCCGCCTGCTGCATCTGGACATCAAGCCCTCGAACATCTGGCTGCGCCTCGACGCCAGTCCCGTGCTGATCGACTTCGGCGCCGCGCGCCAGGCTTTGCAAAAGGCGGGCGACCTGCGGCCGGTCTATACCCCCGGCTATGCCGCACCGGAGCAATATGACAAAGGCGGAGAGATCGGCCCCTGGACCGATGTCTATGCGGTGGGCGCCAGCATGTACGCCTGCCTTGCCGCTGCGGCGCCGACACCTGCCGACCGCCGCCTCGGCGGTGATCCGCTCGTACCGGCGAGCCAGCGCTGGGCGGGACGTTACTCGCCGCAGTTGCTCGACACCATCGACCAGTGCCTGCGCCTCGATCCACTGGCGCGACCACAAAGCGCCTTTTCGCTGCAACGTCTGCTCGCTGCCACTCCAATCCCCGTCAAGGAGAATGTATGAATCCAAGACTCGACGGCCGCGCGCCCGATCAGCTGCGGCCGCTGAGAATCACCCGTCATTACACGCGCCATGCCGAAGGCAGCGTGCTGATCGAATTCGGCCACACCAAGGTCATCTGCACCGCCAGCGTCGAAGAAAAAGTGCCGCCCTTCCTGAAAGGCAAGGGACAGGGTTGGGTCACCGCCGAATACGGCATGCTGCCGCGTTCCACCCACACGCGCACGGAGCGCGAGGCGGCGAAAGGCAAGCAATCCGGCCGCACGCAGGAAATCCAGCGGCTGATCGGCCGCAGTTTGCGCGCCGTCACCGATTTGTCGGCGCTGGGGGAGCGGCAGGTGACGCTCGATTGCGACGTCATCCAGGCCGATGGCGGCACGCGCTGCGCCTCGATCAGCGGCGCCTGTGTCGCACTTTACGATGCGCTGAGTGGTTTGGTGGCCGCAGGGCAGCTTGGCCGCCATCCAATGAAGGATTTCGTCGCCGCCGTCTCGGTCGGCATCGTAGACGGCCAGCCGGTGCTCGATCTCGACTACGCGGAAGACTCGGCTTGCGATACCGACATGAATGTCGTGATGACCGGCGCCGGCGGCATGGTCGAACTGCAGGGCACCGCCGAAGGCGCACCCTTTACCCGCGCCGAGCTCGACGAGCTGCTCAAGCTCGCCGACAAGGGGATCAGGGAAATCATCGCGGCCCAGAAGGCCGCATTGGAGATCGCATGAAACAGATCGTCCTCGCCTCGAACAACCCCGGCAAGCTGCGCGAATTCGGCCAGATGCTCGCCACCATCGACATCGAGGTGCTGCCGCAGGCGCACTTCAACATCCCGGAAGCCGAGGAGCCGCACATCACCTTCGTCGAAAACGCGCTCGCCAAGGCGCGCCACGCGGCGAGACTCACCGGCTTGCCGGCGCTGGCCGACGATTCTGGCATTTGCGTCCATGCGCTGGGCGGCGCACCGGGGGTCTATTCGGCGCGTTATGCCGGGGAACCCAAGTCCGACGAGCGCAACAACCAGAAGCTGATCAGTGAGCTGGCCGGCAAGCAGGATCGCCGCGCCCACTACGTCGCCGTGCTGGTGTTCGTGCATCATGCCGAAGATCCGCAACCGATCATCTGCGAGGGCGAGTGGCATGGCGAGATCATCGACACGCCCAGAGGCCAAAACGGCTTCGGCTATGACCCGTATTTCCTCGTCCCCGAGCTGGGACTCACCGCCGCCGAAATCTCCGCCGAGGAGAAAAACCGCCGCTCGCACCGCGGCAAGGCTCTGCGGCAGCTGATCGAACGCCTGAAACTCGACGTTTGAAACATATCATTCCGATCCGTGCCGTGCCGCCAGCGCCGACTTTGGCGCCGCCGCCGCTTTCGCTCTATGTCCATTGGCCGTGGTGTGTGAGGAAGTGTCCTTACTGCGACTTCAACTCGCACGACAGCGCGCCGCAAGAGGCCGATTACCTTGCGGCACTGATCCGCGATCTCGAAGCCGTGCTGCCCGCGATCTGGGGCCGGCCAGTGATCTCCGTCTTCATCGGCGGCGGCACGCCGAGCCTGATGGCGGGCAGTACCGTCGGCGCATTGCTCGACGCGATCCGCGCGCGGGTGCGCCTGTGGCCGGAGGCGGAGATCACGCTGGAAGCGAATCCCGGCACGGTCGAGGCGGAACGTTTCGCAGCCTATGCGGATGCGGGGGTCAATCGCCTCTCGCTGGGCATCCAGAGCTTCGATGATGCGAAACTCGCCGCCCTCGGCCGCATCCACTCCGGTGACGAAGCCAGACGGGCGATCGAGATCGCCCAGCGGCACTTTACACGCGTCAATCTCGACCTGATGGTGGCGTTGCCCGGACAAACCCTCGATGAAGCGCGCCGCGACATCGAAACCGCGATCGCTACTGGCGTTTCGCACATTTCCGCCTATCACCTGACGCTCGAACCGAACACGCCGTTCCACCACGCGCCGCCGCCGCTGCCCGACGAGGATCTCGCCGCCGACATGCTGGAAATGGTCGAGACACGCCTTCTCGCTGCCGGATTCGAGCATTACGAGACCTCGGCCTACGCAAAACCGGGGCAGCGCTGCGCGCACAATCTCAACTACTGGACGTTTGGTGATTACCTTGGGCTCGGCGCGGGCGCTCACTCAAAAATCAGCACGCCCCCCTTCGCCCCCCTCGCGGGGGGTTCCAAACAGGCTCGCTGCGCTCGCGAAAACGAGGGGCTCGCCGTAGAAACCCAAACGCGGTTTGCGGCTTCGCCGCGTGCCGCGTTGGCTTGGGACGGCCCTGCGCCAACGCTGCCCGGTGGTTTGGCTATCCACCGCGAAGCGCGGCCGCGCCATCCGAAGGACTATCTCGCCGATCCGATCACGCGCTGCTGGCTGCCGGTGGCGATGGAGGACTTGCCCGGCGAGTTCATGATGAATGCGCTGCGGCTGGCCGAGGGCGTGCCGCTCGCGCTGTTTGCCGAGCGCACCGGCCTGCCGCTTTCCACCATCGAGAAATCGGCGCTGGCAGGACGGCAGCAGGGCCTGCTGGCAATCGCCGACGGCCGTTTGCAGCCGACACCTTTGGGCCGGCGTTTCCTCAATCGCCTGATTGCGCTGTTTCTCGCCGTCTGAACAACACGTCCCAGACGCCATGCCCCAGGCGCAGGCCGCGCTGCTCGAACTTGGTCTGCGGCCGCCACTCGGGACGCGGCGCAAAGCCCTGGGCAGTGTTTTCGAGCAGGGGCTCGGCCGACAAGACCTCGAGCATCTGCTGCGCGTATTCCTCCCAGTCGGTCGCCAGATGCAGATAGCCGCCCGGCATCAGGCGCAGCGCGAGCTCATGCACGAAAGGCGGCTGGATCAGGCGCCGCTTGTGGTGGCGCTTCTTCGGCCACGGATCGGGAAAGAAAACGTGGATGCCGGAAAGCGAGCCATGGGGGATCATGTCGCGCACTACCTCGACCGCATCGTGCTGGATCACCCGCAGGTTGGTCAGCCCGCGGGTGGCGATTTCCTTCAGCAGGCTGCCGACGCCCGGGGTGTGCACTTCGATGCCGATGAAGTCGCTCTCGGGATGATGAGCGGCAATGATTGCGGTCGTCTCGCCCATGCCGCAGCCGATTTCGAGAATCGTCGGCGCATGGCGGCCGAAGACAGCGGCAAGATCGAGCGGCGCGGCAGCATAGGGGATCCCCCAGCGTGGCATGCCTTCTTCGTAATGACGTTGCTGGGCATTCGAAACACGGCCTTGGCGCAGTACATAGCTGCGGATGTGCGCATGCCGCGGTGCGGCGTCATTGCTGGGGGGCTGCATCGGTCATTCCGAGTTGCGTGACGAAATCATAGGTGGGTCGGGTCAAGGCGAGCGGCAGTGTCGCACAGGCCTCTTCCAGCCCGACCGTGCCGAGCGCGGGATAAATGGTTTCCTTGAGTCCCAGCACACGGGCGATGTCCTGCCAGCCGGCACGCGACGCCTGGGCACCAAAATGGTGTTCGGCGAGCGCATTGCGCAGCGCGTCGATCGCCGGTTCCTGCGCGGTATGCCATTGCTCGTAGGCTTGCTCTATCGCCTGAACGTTCAGCTGCTTGTCGAGGCAGGCGGAGAGCAGCAGGTGCACGCCATGGGCGAGGCCGAAGAGGCGCTGGCGCAGGAGAATGTCGGGTTGTTCGAAGGCATAGCCGTGGCGTACCGGAACCAACCCCTCCGCCGACAGGCCAGGTTCGTCGGCAAATGCCGGCATCACGACGAGTAGCCAGGGGAGTGCCCAGCAGCAGCAGCGCTTCACTTGCCGCCGATCAGACCGGTCATCGGCGAGCTCGGGCTCGCGCTGTAGAACTTCTTCGGCATGCGTCCGGCAAGATAGGCCTCGCGGCCGGCCTCGACGGCCTTCTTCATCGCGGCAGCCATCAACACCGGATTCTTCGCCCCGGCGATCGCCGTGTTCATCAACACGCCATCACAGCCCAATTCCATCGCGATCGCGGCATCCGACGCCGTGCCAACACCCGCGTCGACCAGCACCGGCACCTTGGCCTTCTCGATGATGAGTGAGAGATTCCAAGGGTTGAGGATGCCCATGCCGGAACCGATCAGCGATGCAAGCGGCATCACCGCCACACAGCCGATCTCCTCCAGCAGCTTTGCCTGGATCGGGTCATCGGAGCAATAGACCATCACCTGGAAACCTTCCTTGACGAGAATTTCGGCGGCTTTCAGGGTTTCCGGCATGTTGGGGAACAGCGTTTCCTTGTCGCCGAGCACTTCGAGCTTGACGAGGCTGTGGCCGTCGAGCAGCTCGCGCGCCAGACGCAACGTGCGAATGGCCTCCTCGGCCGTGTAGCAGCCGGCGGTATTGGGCAGATAGGTGTACTTCGAAGGCGGCAGGGCATCGAGCAGCGAAGGCTGCTGCGGGTCCTGGCCGATGTTGGTGCGGCGGATCGCCACGGTGACGATCTCGGCGCCAGAGGCTTCGATGGCGCGTCTCGTCTCGTCGAAATCCTTGTATTTGCCGGTGCCGACCAACAGGCGCGAGCGATATGCCTTGCCAGCGATGATCAGTGCGTCTTCCATGGGTTTTCCCTTCGCGTTCAGCCGCCGCCGACGGCGACGACGATTTCGAGCGTATCCCCCGCCTCGATGGGCGTTTCAGCATGCAGGCTCTTCGGCACGATGGTGCCATTTCTTTCCACCGCGACGCGCTTGCCGGTCAGGCCTTCCAGCTCCAGCAGCCGGGCGACGGTCAGCGGCGCCGCCAACTGCCGCTTTTCACCGTTGAGCGTGATCTCGATCATGGCGGCAATTCTACCGGAAGGCACTGCCGCTCCATCCTGATGCGTCCAGATTGCGTCATACTATGAACATGTCTTCAGTGCTTACCGTCGCCTCCTCGCCTGGCTTCCTAGAA
Organism: Sulfuricystis thermophila; assembly: GCF_004323595.1. GTDB lineage: Bacteria > Pseudomonadota > Gammaproteobacteria > Burkholderiales > Rhodocyclaceae > Sulfuricystis > Sulfuricystis thermophila. Next base: position 2,541,231 of record NZ_AP019373.1, on the reverse strand, counting down.
CGGCTGCGCAATGCCGGCGTCGAGCCCGGCGACAGTCCCGATCTCGCGCTCAACAAGCAGCTGCTGTTCTTCGCCACTGGCCTGGTGAGCATCACCTCGATGCTCGGGGTGGCGATTTACTGGGTTCTTGGCCCGCGATTTTCGGTCACACTGCCTTATCTGTTCCAGCTCACGCTGGCCGGCAACCTGTTGCTCTACATCTACTCCCGCAATTTCGACTTTTTCCGCTTTTCCCAGCTCACACTGTTCCTGTTCGCGCCCTTCGCGATGCAGTGGGGTATCGGCAACTTCATTACCGGCAGCGGCATCATCCTTTGGGGGCTGCTGGCGCCATTCGGGGCGATTCTTTGCTATGGCGTGCGCGAGTCGATCGTCTGGTTTCTCGCCTGGGTTTTGTTTACTGCATTGACCGGTGCGTTCGATTTCCTGCTCGCCGATGCTTATGCCACCCAGAAGCTGGCCATCCCGCTACGCACCAGCATGGTGTTCTTCGCGCTCAACTTCATTGCGGTCGCAACCATCATCTATGTGCTGCTGCGTTATTCGATACAGGAGAAGCGCAAGATCCAGGAGCGCCTCGAAGAAGCGCATCGGCAACTGTTGGAGGCCCAGTATCGTTCCGAGAAACTGCTCCTCAACATCCTGCCGGCCCCGGTGGCCGAACGTCTGAAGCAAGGGGAGAAAATCATCGCCGATGGGTTTCCCGAGGCCACGGTGATGTTCGCCGACCTGGTCGATTTCACGCTGATCGCCTCGCACATGAGCCCCGAACAGGTCTTCGGCATGCTCAACGAGATCTTTTCCGCATTCGACGACCTGTGTGCACGCTTTGGCCTGGAAAAGATCAAGACGATCGGCGATGCCTACATGGCCGCCGGTGGCCTCGATCGTGCGGCGAGCGATCAGGCCAGCGCCTGTGCCGATTTCGCGCTGGCGATGCAGGCCCTGTTGCGGCACGACCACCGCTTCGACTCAGGTCATCTGGCGCTGCGCATCGGCATCAGCACCGGACCGGTCGTCGCCGGCGTGGTCGGCAAACACAAGTTCATCTATGACGTTTGGGGCGACAAGGTGAATCTGGCCAGTCGGCTCACCGACGAAGCGCTTCCCGGGTCCATCTACTGCGATGCCGCCACTTACGAGCATCTCGCCGGTCGTTACGAGTTTGCCGCAGCACGACGCCTGCATCTCAAAGGCTTGGGCGAGGTCGCTGTTTACCCCCTCATGGGGCGCAAGACGTCATCCGCCTGAAGCCGGTTCGAGCGCCGGTGCCGGTTCTAGCCGGAAGCACACCCGGCCCGCCCTGTTTTCCAGGAGACTCAGGCGGTAGCCAGCCTGTTCCGCCTGACGGGCGCATTGATAAAGCCCGATACCCAAGCCGTCTTCGGAAACCACGCGTTCGCGCAGCAGCCGCTGCGCCAAGGCGTCCGGAATGGCCGCGCCATCGTCGCAGATTTCGAGACATGCTCCTTCCGGTAGGCCTAACAGGCGCACGCTTGCTTTGAGACCAGGCTCGCGCCGCCGCTTGGCGGCGATGTTTTGCAACAAATTTTCGGCGACGCTGAAAAACAGCGCCGGGGCTTCCAGGCGGCATGCCGCGAGATCGCCGTCGCCGCGGATCTGCGTGGCGTCATCCGCGTAACGCTTTTCCAACGATGCGAGCCATTCCATCGCCGTTTGCGGCAGTTCGGCCGGCTGCAGCTGTTTGCCAGGCTCGACCAACTTGTTCAGCGTCTGGCGCAGACGGGCGGAGATCTCCGGTAACTGGCGGCGCAACAGCGCGGTAAAGCGGGGAGAGGGGGGCGCTCCCGCCTCGTTGGCTGCCGCGCAGAGGGTGTCGAGCGATTGCAGCAGGTTTTTCACGTCATGGGTGAGACGTGCGCCCGTTTCGTGGATGGCCTCGATATAGGACAGACGCTGCAGCTCGCGGGCACGCCATTTGCCCAGATAGAACTCGGCCAAGAGACGCACGATCAGGTCGTGGTGCCAGCGTAGTGCAGGGCTGGGTTCTCCGTGCGTCACCAGTTCGAGCGTCAGGCCAGCATGGACATAGCGGGTGCAATGTCCGTGCAACTCACCAAACTCTCCTTGTGCGCCAGCAACCGACCAACGCCCCCCCCGCACGCCGGGCAGGCGCCTGGGCAGCTCTGCGCAAGCCAGTGATAAAAAGCGCTCGGGATCCGCTTCCAGGCGGCTCAACTCGGCCAGGGATTGCAGCCACTCCTCGACCGGCAGGCCGAGCGAGAACACATGCTGAGCCACTGCAGTTCCCAAGCCGACGAAACCGGCGCGGGGATTCCAGATGAAGGCGAGCAACAGCAGCAGCCCGGCGACTGCGCCGAGGGTGATCAGAATCGACTCGAGGTAGCCAACCTTGTACAGCAGCGAGAAGCTGAGGCTGCCCAACACCAACACGGTCAACAGCAGTACGACGAACATGCCGTAAATGAAATCGACGATCTCGGCACGCTCTTCGAGCGTTCCCTGCCGTAGCGGCAGGAGCGCCATGAAAACCAGGATCAGGGTTGCCAGCAGGTTGGCGAGCTCCCCGGGCAGGATGTCGAGTGACACATGGGCGCTCACGGCGGCCGGCAGCACTCGCACCAGCACGACCATGACGAGGTAGCCCAGCCCGGCCAGATGGAAAATGCGCTCCCAGCGATCAGGAAATACGAACACCTTGCCGCCGACGACACCGGCGAGGAGCACCGTCCAGATGAGCAGGATGCCCCAGTCGAGGAGCCAGGCGAGCAGAGCCGCTGCGCAGACGACGACGACCGCGCTTTCCGCTGTCAACCGCCGGCGTGGTTGAACGAACGGCTGCCAAAGTAGGCCGAGCCCGATGTGGGAAAGGAAGAGCCAGCGGGCGATCAAGTTTTCGGGTCCGAGCACGAAAACCAGATGCAGCGCCGCCAAGAACGCCAGGAATATCCAGCGACGCCGGACTATGGTACGAACCAGGGACATGCCGCCTCTGAAAACGTTGGTGGACACATTCTATGGCCATCCTGATCTGTCAAGCTTTCGACGCAGCGTCGATTTTTCGTCACATACCCCTCTGCAGCGATCGAAGTCCGATCGGAAACTGGTCCAGAATTGCGCTTGTGTTTCGCTCCTCGAAGGCTTGATTCCGGAATATGCTTTGCGGCGATAGTATTGGCACAAATCGTGCTTTTTCTGACTTGCCTATGACTTTTGGTGGAGCAAATACAATGAAAAGACAGGCCGGTTTCACCCTGGTCGAGATCGCCATCGTCTTGGTCATCATCGGCCTGCTGCTGGGCGGCGTGCTGAAGGGTCAAGAACTGATCAACAGCGCCAAAGTGAAAAATTTTGCCCAGGACTTCCGCAACATTCCCCTCTTCATCTACGGCTATCAGGACAAATTTCGCGCTTTACCCGGCGACGATGCCAACGTTGCCGCTCATCTCGGCACCGGCGCTCAGCCGGGAGCTGGTGGCACTCTTGGCAATGGGGTCATCGAAGGAGACTGGTTCTCCAGTGATGTGAGTGCGACTGCGCCTGAAAGTGTGGTTTTCTGGCAGCATGTGCGTCTTGCCAATCTGGCTTCCGGCCCAACGAATTTGGCTGATCCGTCCTACTTCCCTACCAATGCTGATGGCGGCCGCATCGGCATCGAGTCAGGCAGTGCCACGCCTGCACAGCAATACATCAGCGGCTTGACGGGCACTTTCATCGTCTGTTCCAGGGGTATTCTTGGCAAATTCGTGCTGCAACTCGATACGACGATGGATGACGGTAATCCTTTCACCGGTTCGATGCGTGCGGTGCCAGGCGCGCCAACGACTCGCCAGAACACGGCGCACTGTGCCGTGGCAGGATCACCGGCCGCTTGTACGACGGCCGTCGATCCTGCAGCCACCTACACGGTTTGTATGAGCCTCTGATCATTTTTTCTACGATTTTTTCGGCCCGCCTTGCGCGGGCCGCTTCATTTCGGGCCGCGCAGCAAAAGCTCTTCCCCCGCCGCCACCGCGGCTGCGCTGCCGCGCAGCACCACGACGTCGTTCGCTTCGAGCACCGTCGCCCCACCCACAGACACACCCGGCTGGCTGCGGCGCCGAAGTGCCGTCACGCCAGCGCCGACTTTCTCCAGCTCCAGCTCAGCGATGCGTCGCCCCACCGCCCAGGCGCAGGCATCGAGGGTGACGGCATGCAGCCGCGGCAGTTCCGCATCGGCAAGCCCTTCGGTCGCATCCGTCGCGCCGTGGAAGAAGCCGCGCAGCAGCGCGTAATGCTGCTCACGCAACTCGCGCAGGCGCCGCACGACCCGGTGCATCGGCACGCCGGTGAGCGCCAGCGCATGGGTAGCGAGCATCACTGAGGATTCCAGCGCCTCGGGCACCACCTCGGCCACCCCGGCGGCATAGAGCTTTTCGACGTCTTCCTCTTCGCGCGCCCGGGCGACGATTGCCAGATCGGGACGCAGCTCACGCACGCGTTCGGCGAGTCGCAAGGTCGTGTCGATGTCGGCAAAGGTGACCACCAGCACGCTGGCACGGGTGATCCCCGCGGCCAGCAGGTTCTCGCGTCGCGTGCAATCGCCCCAGGCGACTGGCTCGCCGGCAGCAGCGGCTTCGCGCACGCGTTCGGGATCGAGGTCGAGCGCCATGTAGCCGATGTTTTCCGTTTCCAGGAAACGCGCCAGATGCTGGCCCGTCTTGCCGTAGCCGCAGAGGATCGCGTGCTTTTCGGTGGCCACGGTCCGAGCCGCGATTTGCGTCAGTTGCAACGAACGTGTCAGCCATTCCGAAGCGACGAAGCGCAAGACGAGGCGATCCGAAAAATGCACGATCAGCGGCGCGACGATCATCGACAACACCATCGCTGCAAGCACCGGCTGGATCAGCACGGCATCGACCAGCCCGGCATCGGTCGCCAGCACCACCAGCACGAAGCCGAATTCGCCCGCGGTACAGAGCCACAAGCCGGTACGCAGCGCCGTGCCTGGCGCACTGCCGAGCAGGCGTGACAGCCCGGCGGCGACGATCAGCTTGGCCGCCAGCAGCAGCGCCAGCAGCGTAGCCAGGCGCCCGGCATCGTTCCAGATCGCCACCGGATCGAGCAGCATGCCGGTGGAGACGAAGAACAGGCCGAGCAGCACGTCGCGGAACGGCTTGATGTCTTCCTCGACCTGGTAGCGGTATTCCGTTTCGGAAATGAGCATGCCGGCGACGAACGCCCCCAGCGCAGGCGACAATCCCGCCACTTCAGTCAGGGTGGCGAAGCCGAGCGTCACCAACAGCACATTGAGCATGAACAGCTCGCCGGATTTGCGTCGCGCCACGAGGCCGAACCAGGCGCGCATCAGCCGCTGGCCGACGAACAGCACCAGCGCCAGCAGCAGCGCCGCCTTCGCGAGCGCCCAAGCCACCTCGCCGGCCAAGGCATCGAGCGGCTGCGAAAGCGCGGGGATCAGCACCAAGAGCGGCACTACGGCGAGATCCTGGAACAGCAGCACACCGATCACCTCGCGGCCGTGGGGCGCGTCGAGTTCGCGCCGGTCGGCCAGCAGTTTGGAAAGGATGGCCGTCGAAGACATCGCGAGGGCGCCGCCCAAGGCAAGGCTCGCCTGCCAGGCGACACCCCAGAGCATCGCCCCGGCGGCGACGGCGAGCATCGTCGCCAGCACCTGGAGGAGCCCCAGTCCGAAGACGATCCGCTGCATCGCAAACAGGCGTGGCAGCGAGAATTCCAGACCGATCGTGAACATCAGGAAGACGACACCGAATTCGGCCAGGCGGCGCGCACTGGCGGTGTCCGGCAACATGCCGAGCGCATGCGGGCCGGCGAGCGCGCCGACCAGCAGATAGCCGAGGATCGGCGGAAGATTGAGGCTGCGGCAGGCGACGACGGCGAGCACGACGGCGGCCAAGAGCAGCAGGATCAGGTGCAGGGTCATGCGGGGTCTGTCGGGAAGGGGTGGCGGTTATAATTTCCAGCAATCATAACCGCCCCCTTGCCATGACCGCCATCCCTCCCGCCGAACACCTGATCGCGCTCGCGCGCCGCGTGCTGAGCATCGAAGCCGAAGCGATATGGAAGCTCGCCGATCGCCTCGACGACAGCTTCGTGCTCGCCGTCGACCTGATCCTCGGCAGTCATGGCCGCACCATCGTCAGTGGGCTAGGCAAATCCGGGCACATCGCGCGCAAGATCGCCGCAACGATGGCCTCCACGGGCACACCGGCCTATTTCGTTCATGCCGCGGAAGCGGTGCATGGCGATCTCGGCATGATCGCGCGCGACGATGTGCTGATTGCCATCTCCAACTCCGGCGAGAACGACGAACTGTTGACCATCGTGCCGCTCGTCAAGCGCCAGGGTGGCAAGCTGATCGCAATCACCGGCAACCCGGCCTCATCGCTGGCCCGCGAGGCCGACGTGCATCTCGACGCGCGTGTCGATGAGGAAGCCTGCCCGCTCAACCTCGCGCCCACGGCGAGCACCACGGCCGCGCTGGCCTTGGGCGATGCGCTGGCAGTGGCGCTCCTCGATGCACGAGGCTTTTCAGCGAGCGATTTCGCCCGTTCCCACCCTGGCGGGGCGCTGGGCAGAAAGCTCCTCACCCATGTGCGCGACGTGATGCAACCGCTCGAACGGGTGGCGACGGTGGCCAGCGACACGCTCATCCCGACGGTGCTCGCCGCGATCTCGCGCGGCGGCATGGGCATGGCCGTGGTGCTCGATGCCGACGGGCGGGTGACGGGCATCTTCACCGATGGCGACCTGCGCCGCGCAATGGAAAGGCTCGGCGACTTGCGCCAGGTCCAGGTCGGCGCGCTGATGAGCCGCAATCCGCGCACCATCGGCCCGGAACGGCTGGCCGTCGAGGCGGTCGAGATCATGGAGCGCCACAAGGTGAATCAGCTGCTCGTCACCGATCCGGCTGGCCGGTTGCTCGGCGCGCTCAACATGCATGATTTGTTTCGCGCCAAGGTCGTCTGATGAACGTCTTCGAACAGGCCGCAAAGGTTCGTCTGATGGGCTTCGACATCGACGGTGTGATGACCGACGGCCGGCTTTACTTCAGTACCGAGGGCGATTTCTGCAAGGCTTTTTTCAGCCGTGACGGGCTGGGTCTGAAACTGCTCGCCAAATCGGGCGTCAAGCTCGCGATCATCACCGGCCGCGATTCGCCGATCGTCACGCGGCGCGCCGCCAACCTCGGCATCGGTCTGGTCCTGCAGGGCATCGAGGACAAGCGCGAAGCGATGGCGTCGTTGCTGGAGCGCGAGCATCTGACGATGGCGCAGTGCGGCTACATGGGCGACGATCTGATCGACCTGCCGCTGTTGAAAGTCTGCGGCTTTTCCGCCACCGTCCCGGATGGCCATCCGCTGGTGCGGGAACACGTCGCCTATGTCACCCAGGCGCCGGCAGGCAGGGGGGCGGTGCGCGAAGTCTGCGAGTTGATCCTGCGCGCCCAAGGCAATTGGGATCGCGTCGTGGCGCCTTACCTGGCCTGATACTCATGGCGACCCGCCTTTCCCCGACCACCAACCTGTTCCCGCTGCTGTTGGTGGGCGTTCTCGCTGCATTGAGTTACTGGCTCGAACTCGCCAGCCGCATACCGGAAACAGCCTCTGGCGGCAAGCTGCGCCACGATCCGGACACCATCGTGGAAAATTTCGAGGTGCGCCGCTTCGATCCGCTCGGCGCGCTGCAACACACGCTGACTGCGCGGCAGATGGTCCATTACCCAGACGACGACACTGCCGTGGTGTTTGAGCCGCGCATCGTCTGGCATCGTCCGCCCCCCACGACCCTGGTCGCACGCGAGGCGCGCATCTCGAGCCGTGGCGAACACGTCGCGCTGATCGACGATGTGCGCGTGACGCGTGCAGGTGTGGCGGGTAAGCCGGAAACCACGCTGACCACCGCGCGCATGGATGTCTGGCCCGACGACGAGCTCGCGAAATCAACGCTCCCCGTCACGATCACCCAGGGTGCCTCGCGCCTCCGTGGCGAAGGCGGCATGAGCGTCGACCAGAAAAGCCTGATCTACGCCCTCGAAGGGCCGGTGGAAGGGGTATTCTTCCGCACGGCAGCGACGCCTACCTCGACCCGCACAGCACGACCGGCGCCGGTTTCCCGTTCCGCCGCCCCGCCGAAAGCAGGCGCCAAGACCAAGTCGAAACCTTCTTCTTCCAGACGCTGACATGAACCGCACCCTGTCCCTCACGATTTTCGTCCTGCTGGCTTCTCACGTTGCTGCCGATGCGCTCGCAGAACGCGCCGACCGCGACAAACCGGTGCATCTGGAAGCCGCGCGGGTCACCGTCGATGATGCCAAGCGCATCCACGTCTTCGAGGGCAACGTGGTGCTGACGCAAGGGACCTTGATGATCCGCACCGCGAAACTGGTCGTCACCCAGGATGACGCCGGCTTCCAGAAAGGGGTCGCGACCGGCGGCGAGAACGGCCTGGCGCGGCTGCGTCAAAAGCGGGAAGGCAAGGACGAATGGATCGAGGGCGAAGCCGAGCGCATCGAGTACGACGCGAAAAGCGAAAAGGCCGAGTTCTTCAACCGCGCCTGGGTGAAAAGCGGCAGCGACGAGGTGCGTGGCCATTACATCTCCTACGACGGCAAGACCGAGCAGTATCTGGTCACCGCCGCGCCTGGCAGCAGCCCGTCGAGCACGGATGGCCGTGTCACAGCGATCATTCAGCCGAAGAACGCGAAATCGGCCATCCCCCGATAGTCACCTCTTTCGCGGGGCAGCAAACACACTGCGGCGACCGTCACTCGCGCCGCCCGCCGGCTTCCGGCATCACCGGATAACCAATAACCCATTGAATATCATCCGTAAAATTTTTCTTTACCCATTTTTATTGCGATGCACAAAAAATTGGTTGACATCCCGGAAACGCACCATATAATTCAAGCCATATTGCAGTGCAGCATAAGCTCTTCTCAACCCAGCCGCATGCCTCACCCGCTTTCAAACTTTTTCAGGAGATTGCCATGTACACCACCCCAGAACAATTCGCCGGTGCCACGAAGGCCAACGTCGAAACCTTGCTGACGATTGCCAACACCGCTTTCGCCAGCGCCGAGCGCCTCGCCGCGCTGAACCTCAACACCGCCCGCACCCTGCTGGAAGACAGCGTCAACACCGCGAAGACGCTGATGGGCGCGAAGGACGTGCAGGAACTCATCAGCCTGCAAACTTCCCTGGCGCAGCCGGCGATCGAGAAGGCCATCGCCTACTCCAAGAGCGTCTATGAAATCGCCAGCCAGACCCAGGAAGAGTTCGCGAAGATCTTCGACAGCCAATACGCCGAGATCAACAAGAACGTCGCCTCTGCGCTGGACAAGGCCGCCAAGAACGCACCCGCCGGTTCCGATGTCGCCGTGGCTGCCGTGAAGTCTGCGCTGGCCGCCGCCAACTCGGCCTACGAAACGATGAACAAGGCTGCCCGCCAAGTCGCCGAGATGGCCGAAGCGAACGTCGCCGCCGCGACATCTGCGACCGTCAAGGCCGTCGGTGCCGCCGCCCCGAAGGCGAAGAAGGCTGCTTGATTTTCCGGCCTGAAGGCCGTTACTGAATTTAGTTGCAACGTCTCCTCCTCCGGTTCCGCAACGGAACCGTTTGACCCAGACCGTCAGGTCTGGGTTTTTTTTGGGGAGAAAAAAGGCGCGAACGATTCGCGCCTCGAAGAAGGGTTCCCCGCACGTGCCGTTTGGCCGGCATCCTGAACCGAGGTTCAGAGTGGTCGCGTTCCTGCCGCTTCAGGTTCACCCGACGAAGGGGCGATCACAACAGCGGCGTCTTTGGGCGGCGACCGATGCCAATGGGCATAGGTTCAAGGAATGTATGGCCTTGGCGAACACCGCAGGGAAAAAAATCGGAGAAACGCGACTGGCCTGTCGCCCTGCCGTCAGAACAGCTTTTCCTGCGGTGCGAGTGCTTCGTCCAGTCGTGCTTCGATGGCTTGGATTCTACGCAGCGACTCCGCGGCGTCAATGGCTTGATCGGAGGGCTGCAGCGTGGCATTCTGCCGGGCTGCATTCAGTTCCGCGGCGAGGTTCAACGCCGTCATCACGGCGAGCCGCTCGCCCGTACTGCGCGTGGCCTTGGCGATCTCGCCCATGCGGGCATCAAGCAGCGCGGCCGCTGCCTGCAGCGCATCGATTTCCTCGGGCGCACAGGCGACGCGGTAGTCACGCCCCTGAATCCTGATGTCCAGTGTCGTCGTCATGCTGGGTTCGTCATTCGGCGGGCAACTTGTCGATCAGCCCTTCGAGCCGCGTGCGCGCAGTCGTCATGCGCTCGACGAGCCTACTTTGCTCTTCTTCGAGTGCGCCGATGCGCTCGCGCAGGCGGCGATTTTCGGCGCGCAGCGTTTCGCACAGGGCGATGATCTGCTCGACTTTTCGTTCGAGGCTGGCGAGCGGGGCATCCATGGGCGCGCAGTTTGTGGGAAAAAAGATTGCTGGTCAAGCAGTTCGGCAGGATTTTGAAGCCTGTTTCACGCTCTGGGTAAAAAGTCTCTGCTTCCTTGACGGCACGCTTATAATTGTCACCGCTTCGTTCGAGGTGCCCAGGGCGCGAATCTCGCGTCCGGGTGAAACGGGAAACAGGTGAATTGGCAACGATGAGGCCTGTGCTGCCCCCGCAACGGTAAGGAAGTGCGGTTTCGCCTCAACGCCACTGGGAAAATTCCTGGGAAGGCGGCGAAACAAGACTTCCAAGCCCGGAGACCGGCCTCGATCGATCCGGTTGAATGCGCTGCGGGGTGCGGCGCGTCGGCAAAGCCACTGCCCACGCCCTCATTCCCTGTGCATTCGTTGTCCATTCGACTGGCCTGCGGGGACGCTGGCCAAACAGGGAGTCCGACATGAAATCTCGCTTTGCCAAGACGGCGCTCGCCGTTGCCGTTTCCTTTGCCTTTCCACCCGCCTTTGCTGCCGCCGAAGATGAGGCGGCGGTGGTCGTGACCGCGACGCGTATCCCGACCCGCGTTGATGAGCAGCTCGCCGATGTGTCCGTCATCTCGCGCGAGGAGATCGAAGCTCAGGGTGCGACGACCCTGCCCGCGCTTCTCGCGCAGCAGCCGGGCCTGCAGATCGTCGCCAATGGTGGGCTTGGCAAGTCGACCAGTCTCTTCACACGCGGTACCAATGCCGGGCACACCCTGCTCTTGGTCGATGGTGTGCCGCTCGGCTCGGCCACCTTGGGTCAGCCCTCATTCCACAATCTGCCGCTCGAGCAAATCGAGCGCATCGAGATCCTGCGTGGGCCGGCCTCCAGCCTTTATGGTTCGGATGCGATCGGCGGCGTGGTGCAGATCTTCACCAAGAAGGGCGAAGGGCCGATGAAGCCCGAGGCCTTCGCCGGCGCCGGCAGTTACGGCACCTGGCAGGCGGCCGCCGGCATATCCGGCGGCTCGGAAAACGTCTCCTACAGCCTGCGCGCGGCCAAGCTGGAAACCAACGGCTGGGACGCGACGACGCCGAAGATCGCCAACACCAACCGCGATGCGGATGGCTACCGGAACACCTCTTGGCAGGGGCGTCTGGCCTTCACGCCGGCCAAGGGGCAGGAGTTCGGCGTGACCTACCTAGCGGCCGACAGCCGCAACCATTACGATGATCCTTATGGTGGGCCGACGGGAGACCCCTACAACGACGACGCAACCCGTGTCTGGTCGCTGTACGCGAAAAACCGCCTGCTCGAAACCTGGACCTCGACGCTGCGTTATGGCGAATCGAAGGATCGCAGCGAAAATTTCTCGCCCGGCCGCTCGCTGTTCGCCACCGTGCAAAAGCAATGGAGCTGGCAGAACGATGTCAAGCTGCCGCTGGGCACCCTGATGTTCGCCTATGAAGACCTGCGGCAGGCAGTCGATTCGACGACGCCCTATACCGTCAAAGAACGCACGATGCGCTCATGGATTGCTGGCTGGCAGGCTCGATTCGGCCAGCATTCCTGGCAGCTCTCGCAACGCTACGACGACAATTCGCAGTTCGGGGCCAAGACCACCGGCAGCCTCGCCTACGGCTACCAGATCCTGCCTTCGCTCACCGCGCGCATGGCCTTCGGCACCGCTTTCAAGGCGCCTTCGTTCAACGACCTCTATTACACCAGCCCCTGGGGCAGCCACGGCAACCCAAACCTGCAACCCGAGACGGCGAGAAACCGCGAGTTCGGCCTCGACTGGAGCGGCCCGACGGGGGCGCACTTGGCTTGGACGCATTACGACAACCGCATCAAAAACCTGATCGCCTGGCAGGACACCGGCGGCTGGGTCTATGTGCCCTTCAACGTCGGCCGTGCGCGTATTCGCGGCGACAGTTTCTCGGCCAGCCACCAATGGGGCGCCTGGTCCGCGCAGGCAAGTCTGGATTTGATGCGCCCCTATGACGAAGACACCGGCAAGCGCCTGCCGCGCCGCGCCAAAGAGCTCATGAAGGCGCGCCTGGCTTACACGCCCGGCGCCTGGGGCTTCGGCGCGGAAGTCGTCGCCGTCGGCAAGCGCTTCGACCGGGCGGATGAGACGCGCGAGTTGGCGCGCTACGAGCTCGTCAATCTGTTTGGCCATTACCGGCTGGGTCTTGACGTGCAGCTCGAAGGCCGCCTCGACAACCTGTTCGACAAGAAATACGAGACGGCCTGGGGCTATGCCAATCCGGGCACGATGTTGTTCGTCGCCTTGCGCTACCAGCCCAAATAGACCATGTCCACCCGCCGCCGCGCTGCCTGGGTGCTGGGCCTGTTGACGCTGCTGTCGGCGGCCAGTCTCGCCGTGGCATTGGCGGCGGGAAGCATTGCCGTACCGATCGGGGATGTGCTGGCGGCGCTTGCCGGCGGGAAGACGGGAACGCGCGCAATCGTGATGGACTTGCGCCTGCCGCGCGCGGCCGCGGGCTTCGCGGTGGGCGGGTTGCTCGCCCTCTCCGGCTGCCTGATGCAGGTGCTGTTGCGCAATCCCTTGGCCGACCCGTATGTGCTCGGCATCTCCGGCGGGGCCGGGGTGGGCGCCTTGCTGGCGATGTTGTTGGGGCTGGCCGGCCTTCTCGTGTCGGGCTGGGCCTTCCTCGGGGCGCTGGCGGCGATGCTGCTGGTGTTTGGTCTCGCTCATGGCACGGGGGCCTGGACGCAGACCCGGCTCTTGCTTACCGGTGTCGTGGTCGCCGCCGGCTGTGGTGCGGTGGTCGCCTTGATCCTGACACTGGCGCCGGAACAAAAGGTGCATGGCATGCTGTTCTGGCTGATGGGCGATCTGTCGCAGGCCGCGCGCGCACTCCCTGCGGGGCTGGCGCTCTTCATGTGTCTTGCCGTGATGCTGCCGTTCGCGCGCGATCTCAACGTGCTCTCGCGCGGCGAGGAGATCGCCCGCACGCTCGGCGTGGCCACACATCGGCTGCGGCGGCTGGTCTATTTCACGGCGTCGCTGGCCACCGCCTTCGCGGTCACCACGGCCGGCTCGATCGGCTTCGTCGGCCTCATCGTGCCGCATCTGGTGCGCCTCGCCTTGGGGCCGGCGCAGGGCAACGACCAGCGCCTGCTGCTGCCGGCAGCGGCACTCGCCGGTGGCAGCTTGCTGGTGCTCGCCGATACCGCGGCACGCACGCTGTTCGCGCCGATCCAGCTGCCGGTCGGCGTGCTCACCGCGCTCATTGGCGTGCCGGTGTTTCTTTACCTACTGGGCAAAAAGACGTGAGAGCTTGTGAAAAAATTCGTCGCGAGCGGGCTGATGGCAAGGCGCCCGGAGCGCAGCGACCGAGACATAACATCGAGTTAGGCGAGGGAGCGAGCACCGCGCAACACAGCCAGCGGGCCGCGCAGCAGAATTTTTCGCAAGCTCCGATTCTGAAAACGCGCCAAATTGCCGTCAGCGTCGGCCTGCACAAGGTCTGTCTCGCGCTCGATCTCGATCTCGCGCCCGGCAGCCGGCTGGCCATCCTCGGCCGCAACGGCGCCGGCAAGACGACGTTGCTGGCCGCACTCGCAGGATTACGGGCGCCCGAGCGTGGCACGCTGTTGCTTGCCGGAAAAAAATATGACGCGTGGCGGCCGGTGGAAGCCGCGCGCTTGCGAGGCTATCTGCCGCAGGCGCAGGCGGATCCTTTCGCGGCGACCGTCCTGCAGACCGTCCTGATCGGCCGCCACCCGTATCTTTCGCGGCTCGCCTGGGAATCCGCGCGCGATGTGGAGATCGCCCGCCAGGCGCTGGCGCGCCTGAGCCTCACGGGTTTCGAGGAACGCGAGATACACACGCTCTCGGGCGGCGAATGGCAGCGCGTGCGCATCGCCACCCTGCTGGCGCAGCAGCCAAAGCTTTATCTCCTCGACGAGCCTTGCGCGCATCTCGATCTCAATCATCAGATCGCGGTGCTGGAACTCTTCTCGCGGCTCGCGCGCGAGGAGGGCGCGGCGGTGGCGATGGTGCTGCACGATCCGAACCTCGCGGTGCGCTATTGCGATCAGGCGCTCCTGCTCTATGGCGACAGCCGCCACCGCATTGGGCCATGCGAGGAAATCCTCACCGCGCCGGTGCTCTCCGAGCTCTATGGCCATCCGCTGTGCCGTCTCGCCAGCGCCGACTTTTCCCATCCCGTTTTCGTGCCGAGGTAAGCTCGTGAGCCATGTCGAGCGCATGCAACGCAAGAAGGCGGTGATCGACGCGAGGATCGCCGCCGCTCGTGATGCCCGCGGCGTCTTCCTGCTCCACACCGGCAACGGCAAGGGGAAGAGCAGCGCGGCTTTCGGGGTGTTGGCGCGCGCGCTCGGTCATGGCATGAAGGCGGTCGTCGTGCAGTTCGTCAAAAGCCGCTCGGATACCGGCGAGGAAGCCTTTTTCCGCAAGCAGCCGAACGTCCGCTGGCATGTGATGGGCGAGGGCTTCACCTGGGAGACACAGGATGCGGCAAAAGACGCGGCCGCAGCGACGGCGGCCTGGGCGGTGGCGAAAGCGGCGCTTGCCGACCCAGGCGTCGATCTCGTCATCCTCGACGAATTCACCTACGCGCTCAAATATCGCTGGCTCGACGGCGATGCGGTGCTGGCCGCCTTCCGCGCCCGGCCGGCCCGGCAGCACCTCGTCGTCACCGGTCGCGCAGCACCTCCGGCGCTGATCGAAGCCGCCGACACGGTGACCGAGATGCGGCTCATCAAACACGCCTTTCAGGCCGGCATCCAGGCGATGCCGGGGATCGAATGGTGAGCTGCCCCGCCTGGTTCGTCGCCGCTCCCGCCTCCGGCCATGGCAAGACCACCGTGGTGGCGGCCCTCGCGCGGCTCCACACCCGTCTGGGCCGCAAGGTGCGCGTGTTCAAGTGCGGGCCGGACTTCCTCGACCCGATGATCCATACGGCAGCGACGGGACAGCCTTGCGAGAACATCGATCTCATGATGTGCGGCGAGGGCGATGCCCGCTGGCGGCTTTCCCGCGCGGCGCAAGAGGCCGACCTGATCCTCGTCGAAGGCGTGATGGGGCTTTACGACTCGCAGCCTTCGGGCGCGGCGCTCGCCCGCCGGCTCGGTCTGCCGATCCTGCTCGTCATCGATGCGTCCGCGATGGGCGGCAGCTTTGGCGCCATCGCCTGGGGGCTCAAGCATTACCGCGAGGGCGCGCCGATCGTGCAGGCGTTTGCCAACCACGTCGGCAGTGAGTTTCACGCGCGGCTGTGTCTTGAGAGCCTGCCCGAAGACATTCAATGGGCTGGGCATCTGCCGCGCGATGCCGAGGCAGCGCTCCCCGAACGGCATCTCGGCCTCCTGCCCGCCGCCGAGATCGCCGATCTCATGGCGCGGCTCGATCGGCTGGCCGATGCCCTGGCCGACTCGCCGCTGGCAAAGCTCCCGCCAGCAATCGATCGTGCCGTCCTGCCAGCGCCGACTTTCCCGCCGCTGCTTGCCGGCAAGACCATCGCGGTGGCGCGCGATGCGGCCTTCTGCTTCATTTACCCGGCGAACCTCGAATGCCTCGCCGCCTTGGGCGCGCGAATCGAATTCTTCTCGCCGCTCGCCGATGTCGCGCTGCCCACCTGTGATGCGGTGTGGCTGCCGGGCGGCTATCCGGAGCTCTACGCAGCGCAGATCGCCGCCAATGCCGGCATGCGGGCTGCGCTTACCAAGCATGTCGCCGCCGGCAAACCGCTGCTCGCCGAATGCGGTGGGCTGATGGCCTGCTGCGAGGCGCTCTGCGATGTGGAAGGACGCAGCTTCCCGATGTTCGGCCTACTGCCCGGCAGGGTGCAGATGCAGAAACGGCTTGCCGGGCTGGGGCTGCTCGCAGCGGCGTTGCCGGAAGGAAGGCTCACCGGCCATACTTTCCATTATTCGCGGCTCGAGACGCCGCTGGCGCCGTTCGCGCAGGCCAACAGGCTCGCCGGCCCCGGCGGCGAGGCGATCTACCGCACGGGGCGACTGACGGCGAGCTACATGCACTTTTATTTTCCGTCGAACCCTGAAGCGACGGCGGGGCTGTTCAGTTGAGTTACGGCAGAGTCCCTGATCCGACCAGCTTCCGATAGAAATTCGGCAGCGCGAACAGCGCGCCATGCACCTCCGCGTTGTAGTAGCGCAGATCGCGGATGCCGCGCTCGGCCAGCCGCGCATCGACCGTTGCCGCATCGGCTGCGGTCGGATTCAGCCCGTCGGAAGCGATCGCCAGGCCCCAATAGGCGCCGTAGAGCGGGATGTAAAGGCCGTAGCAATGCACGGCGGAAAAGACCCGGCGCAGCTCGGCGACGATTCCCCGCACACGCTCGGGATGGAAGACCGGCGAGCCGATGTGCAGCACCAACGCACCGCCCGGCGCGAGCGCGCGCTGCGCCTTGGCGAACGAGACGGCGGTGTAGAGCGAGGCGGCGGGGGTGTCCGGATCGGTGAGATCGAAGAAGACGAGGTCGAAGCGCTCGTCGGTGGTTTCGAGATAGGCGAAACCGTCGCCGATCTTCACTTCGAGCCGGGGATCGGCGAAGACGCCGCGATGCACATCATTGAGATGGTGTTTGGCCGCCTCGACGACATCCGCATCGAGCTCGGCGATGACGACGCGTTCGATGCTCGGGTGCTTGAGGAGTTCCTCCGCCGCGCCACCATCGCCGCCGCCGATGATCAGCGCCTTGCGTGGTGCGGGATGACTGATCGCCGCCGGATGCACCAGCGCTTCGTGGTAGAAGAATTCTTCGCCCGCCGAGGTCATGAAATGGCCATCGAGCCGCATCGTGCGGCCGAACTGCGGCGTGTCGAAAATCTCCAGCAGCTGGTCGCCGGCAGTCTTTTGCGTGAGAAGCCGCTCGCGGATGCGGTAGCCATAGACGCTGTGCTCATCGAGCGCTTCGAGGATCAGCTCGTCGCTGGCGCCGGCGTTGTCGGTGTCGCCGCGCAGGATGCGGTGGGTCTCAGCCCGTGCGGGCGCGAAGGCGGCGAGCAATTCGCTGGCCAGGCGCTCGGCCTTGGCCGAATTGTCCTGGCAGAAGTTGCAGACATAGACGTCGAGCGTCACGCCGCGCCGCTCCGGCCAGGTGTGCACGGCCAGATGCGATTCGGCCAGGAGCAGCATGCCGGTCACGCCGCCGGGCTGGCCCTGATACTCGGGAAAGGTGAACCATTTTTCGTCCACCAGCGTGAGGCCGACGGCCAAAGTATGGCGCCGGCACATTTCGGCGAGAGCGTCAGCGTCGACGAGCAGTGAAAGATTGCAACCGCACTGATAGAGATCGGCGGTCAGGTGAAGGCCTTGCATGGCGGTTCCCCCAATCGCTGCGGAGCGATCCCGCCCCGCGTCACAGAAAACCGCAGCGCGAAGATCCGCTGCAGCCCCAAGGCGGCTTGCGCCGAAAAGGCGCGAATTCTAGCAGCAGAACAATGCCTTGCGAACCCTCAGAGCTTGCGAAAAATTCTGCTGCGCGGCCCGCTGGCTGCGTTGCGCGGTGCTCGCTCCCTCGCCTACCTGTATGGTATGTCTCGGTCGCTGCGCTCCGGGCGCCTTGCCATCAGCCCGCTCGCGACGAATTTTTTCACAAGCTCTCAAGGCAGCGCTGGCGGGGCGTCGTTGAGGCGGCTCAGATGCACGACGACGGCGGCGCGCAGCATCGGGTCGCTGATGCCGGTGAAATTCATCGCCCGACCGGGCACGGCCCGCTCGGTATCGGCGAGGTAATAGTCCAGCGTGGCGAAGTCCCAGACCACGCCGGCCGATTTCATCGCTGTGGAGAACTCGAAGCCGGCGATGCTGCCAGCGTGCCGCCCGAACACGTTCCACAGCCAAGGTCCTTTCGCATGGGCGCCGGTCTTTTCGCCGTCGTGGCATTGCGAGCATTTGCGCTCGAAAAAGCGTGCGCCGGCGGCGACATCGGCCTGCGCCAGCCGCGCTTTCAGTTCGGCCGAAAGCGGCGGCGTGTAGGTGGAAAGCGGCCCTGTTGCCTCCGCCGAGGCAATCAGAGCAGGCAGCATGAGAGCCGCAGTGAGGATCGTGCGTCGATAAGCGCTGCGTTTCATCGGCCATCCTTCCCTTGCATGCGTTTTCCCCGCGCGGCCTCCAGCTGTTCGCACAGCCGCGCCGCACCCTCGACGAGGCGCGGGGTGTGGCGCTGGATCAGATCGGGCGGGATGAAAAACAGATTATCGCGCCTGACCGCCGTGAGCGTCGTCCTCTGCCGCCAGTCGTCGAGCCATTCGGGCCGCGCCTCGCCCATGCCGGAGGCGACGATGACTTCGGGGTCGGCTTGGATCACCGCCTCGACCGTGACCTGTGGCGCCAGCGGTTTGAGATCGGCGAAGACGTTTTCGCCGCCACAGAGGCGGATCACGTCCGTGATCACCTGGCTGCCGCCGACGGTCATCAGGGGTTGCTTCCAGATCTGGTAGAAGACGCGCACCGTGGGCCGGGCGCCGTAACGGGCGCGCAGCTCGAGCAGGCGCTGGCGGAAATCCGCCGCCGCGGCGTTGGCCGTCGCTGCGGTGCCGGCAAGCAGGCCGAAGCGTTCGAGGTTCTTCGCCACGTCGTCGATGCGTTCCGGCTGGACGAGGAACACCGGGATGCCGGCGGCGCGCAGCTTTTCGATGTGCGCAGCGCTGTTGCCGGAAGCCCAGCCGATTGCGAGATCGGGCCGCAAGGCGAGGATGCGTTCGAGATCGAGCCGCGAATAGCCGCCGATGCGCGGGAGGGCCTGGGCGGCCTTGGGAAAGTCGCTGTAATCGACCGCGCCGACGATCTTCTCGCCGGCGCCGGCGGCGAACAGGGTCTCGGTGATGTGCGGGGCGAGGCTGACGATGCGTTGTGCGGGTTGCGCGAGATGCAGCACGCTGCCGCCATCGTCGGTCACGGTGATCTCCGCGCGCACCGCGAAAGCGAGCAGGGCGAAGAGCCAGAAGAGATGCTTCATGTCGTTTCCTCCAAGGCGGATTCGAGCCGCCGCCATTGTGCCTCGTCAGCCGGCAGGCCGAAGCGCAGCGCCGGCGGATCGGTGAACTGCCGCACCAGGATGCCCTGCCGGGCCAGCGCGAGATGAATCGTTTCGGCGGCGGGCGTTATCGCGTAACGAAACAATGCCGTGCCGGTGTTGGCAAGTCCCCGTGCAGCGAGCAGCTGCGCAAGCCGTTGGGATGCCTGGGCCAGCCGCGCCCGTTGCGCCGCCTGCCAGTGGGTGTCGGCCAGCGCGAGCGTTGCCGCCCAGCGGGCCGGATGGGCGACTGCCCAGGGGCCGAGCATGCTGCGCAGTTTTTCATCGAGCCATGCCGGCGCGAAGACGAAGCCGATGCGTACTCCGGCAAGACCCCAGAACTTTCCCAGCGAGCGTAACACGACGACATTGTCGGCGGCAGCGATCAGCGTCTCCTCGGCTGTCGCATCGAGGAAGGCTTCGTCGATGACGATGAGCCGCAGGCGCTTGGCGCGTTCGATGAGCTGCGCGCGCGGCAGCAGCGCGCCGGTGGGGTTGTTCGGCCGGCAACAGAGCGCGTAATCGGCGGGCTCGTGCCAGGCGACGATCTCATGGCCGGCCGCGCGCCAGGCGGCTGGATGCTCGGCGTAGATCGGTTTGGCGAGCGCCACGCGACCCGGCGGCAGCAGGCGCGGCAGGGTGCCGATCGCCCACTGGCTGCCGGGCACCGCGAGCCCCATGACGCCGTAATGGGCGCGCACGGCGGCATCGAGGCCGTCGTCCTCTTCGGGCAGCCGCTGCCAGACGTCCACCGGCACGGCCGGCAGCGGATAGGGCCAGGGCGCAATGCCGGTCGACAGATCGAGCCAAGCTTGGCGCGGCATGCCGAAACGCCGCGCCGCCGCGTTCAGTCGGCCGCCATGCTCAAGCACGAAAGAAGCTCCAGATCGCGAAGACGGCAAGCCACAGCCAGACGCCGCGGGTGATGAGCGCCTGCGCGCGGCGGATGTCGGTGCTCTTTGGCGCAGGCCCGCAGCCCAGGGCGGGGCGTGATTCGTCGCGGCCCGCGTAACGTGCCGTCCCGCCAGCGCCGACTTTCAACGCGCCTAAGCCCGCGGCCATCACCGGGCCGGCGTTGGGGCTCGGCCACTGCCGCGCCTGCTTAAGCCAGCAGGCAAGCGCCGTGCGCGTGCTGCCCAAAAGCGCGTAGGTCAGCGCCGTGAGCCGCGCGGGGACGAGGCCCAGCAAATCGTCGAGGCGCGCTGCGGCCCAGCCGAAATGGCGTCGCCGCTCGTCGCGATGGCCCCACATCGCATCGAGCGTATTGGCGAGGCGAAACAAAAGCGCCCCGGCGCCGCCGGCGAGAAAGAACCAGAACAGCGCGCCGAACACCGCATCAAGGCCGTTTTCCAACACCGACTCGACGGCGGCCTTGGCGACACCTGCTTCATCGAGCAGTGCCGTCTCGCGCGTGACGATTTGGCCGACGGCCTGCCGCGCGGCCGGAAGATCCCCGGCGGCCAGGGGCGCGGCGACGGCCTGTGCATGTTCGGCGAGGCTTCTTGCCCCGAGCGCGAAGGTGAGCAGCAGCAGATCGACGAGCGGGTGGGCCCACATTGCCGCCAGCAGAACCGGCGGCGCGACGAGGATCGACCAGGCGATGAGGCCGCGCAGGCGGTTTCCGAGCGGATGGCCCGGCGCGCCGCGGCGCAATGTGCGTTCCACCAGATCTGCGAGACGCCCGAAACCGACGAGCGGATGAAAGCGCTTCGGCTCGCCGAGCAGCCGGTCGAGCAGGATGGCGGCCAGGGCAAGGAGCAATGGCGTGAGAAAATCGCGCATATGAAAGCTCTGATGATACAAGGCTGCACCTCGGATGCCGGCAAGAGCGTGTTGGTTGCGGCCTTGTGCCGCATCCTCGCGCGGCGCGGTGTGAAGGTGGCGCCGTTCAAGCCGCAGAACATGGCCTTGAATTCGGCGGTCACCGTCGATGGCGGCGAAATCGGCCGCGCCCAGGCGCTGCAGGCGCAGGCGGCGGGACTCGAAGCGCGCACGGATTTCAACCCGGTGCTGCTCAAGCCCAGCTCGGATCGCCGCGCGCAGGTGATCCTCCACGGCAAGGTCGCGGCCGATCTCGACGCGCGCGCCTACCACGACTACAAGCGTGTGGCGATGGCGGCGGTGCTGGAGTCCTGGCGGCGGTTGGCAGCCGAATTCGAGTTCATCGTCGTCGAAGGCGCAGGCAGCCCGGCCGAAGTGAATTTGCGCGACCGCGACATCGCCAACATGGGCTTTGCCGAAGCCACCGACATTCCGGTGTGGCTCGTCGGCGACATCGATCGCGGCGGCGTGCTCGCGCACATGGTAGGCACGCTCGAATGCCTCTCGGCGAGCGAGCGGGCGCGGCTCACCGGACTGGTGATCAACAAGTTCCGCGGCGACATCGGTCTCTTGCAACCGGGCCTCGACTGGCTCGAAAAACGCACCGGCAAGCCGGTGCTGGGCGTCCTTCCCTATCTCCACGGCTTGTTCCTCGACGCCGAGGATGCGCTGGAACGCCATGTCGAGCACAGCGGCGAGGCAAGGCTTGCGGTCGCAGCGCTCGCTTTCCCGCGCATCTCGAATGCGACCGATCTCGATCCCTTGCGCCTCGCAGCGGAAGTCGATTTCCGCTGGGTGGGGCCGGGACAGGCGCTGCCGCCTTGCGATCTCGTCGTGTTGCCCGGGTCGAAAGCGGTGCAGGCGGATCTCGCCTGGCTGCGGGAACACGGTCATGAGGCGGCGCTGAAACGTCACCTGCGCTATGGCGGCAAGCTGATCGGCATCTGCGGCGGCTTTCAGATGCTGGGGCGTGCGATCCACGATCCGCTCGGCCTCGAAGGACCGCCCGGCAGCATGGCGGGCCTGGGGCTCATCGACTGTGAGACGACGCTCGCGATGGAAAAGCAACTGCGCAATGTGAGCGGCAGATTGAAACTCGGCGCTGGTAGGACGGCACCCCTCGCGGGTTATGAAATCCACATGGGGGTGACGACCGGTCCGGCCCTCGCCCAGCCGGCGGCCGTGCTCGACGATGGCCGCTCGGATGGCGCCCTGTCGGCAGACGGCCAGATTCTCGGCACCTACTGCCATGGCCTGTTCGACCACCCCGCGGCGTTTTCCGCGCTGCTCGGCTGGGCGGGCGCCGACATCGATCAGGCGGTCGATCGCGCCGCACGGCGGGAAGCCGACTTCGAGCGTCTCGCCGATGCGGTGGAAGAGGCGCTCGAGCCCAGGCTGTCGGCCATGCTGACGGCATGAGAGCCCGCCTCGATTTTCCCGATGGGAAGGGCGGACGGCTGCGCCTTCGTTTCGCCGCCCCGCAAGCCGTGCTCATCGCCAAAAGCTCCCCCGATGTGCCGGCCGTGCTCGACCGGGCGATGGCTGCGGCGCGCGCCGGCCATTGGGTCGTCGGTTTCGTCGCCTATGAGGCCGCGCCGGCTTTCGACGCCGCGCTCGAGGTGCGCCCGCCGGCTCCCTTCCTGCCACTCGCAGCGTTTGCGGTCTATGCCGCGGCCGAGCAAGGGGCGGAATCGGCAACGGAGGCGGGCTTCCATTGCGGCCCCTGGCGCATTGCGACGGACCCGCCTGCCGCTTGCGCCGCGATCGACACTTTGCGCCAGCGCATCGCCGACGGCGAGTTTTATCAGGTCAATCTGACCACGCGGCTGGCAAGCGATTTTTCCGGCAGCGGCGCGGCCTTGTTTGCATCACTCGTCGCCGCTCAGCCCGCGGGCTATTGCCTGCATCTGCAAGATGACGACTGGGAGATCCTCTCGGTGTCGCCAGAACTCTTTTTCGACTGGCGTCCGGACGGTGTGCTCACCACGCGGCCGATGAAGGGCACCGCGCCGCGCCATGGCGAAGCGGCGCGCGATGCCGCGGTTGCGGCGGCGCTGCGCGCATCCGAAAAGGAGCGCGCCGAGAACCTGATGATCGTCGATCTGCTGCGCAACGATCTCTCGCGCATCGCGCGGCTCGGCTCGGTGCGCGTGCCGGAACTCTTCGCGCTCGATGCGCTGCCCACCGTCTGGCAGATGAGCTCGACCGTCGCGTGCATCACACGGCCAGAAGTGGGGCTTGCCGAGGTGTTTGCCGCGCTGTTTCCCTGCGGCTCGGTCACCGGTGCGCCGAAGATCGCCGCGATGGCCGCGATCGCCGCACTGGAAACCGCGCCGCGCGGCGCCTATTGCGGCGCGCTCGGCCTCATCCGCCCCGGCGGCCATGCCACCTTCAACGTCGGCATCCGCACCGTGACGCTCGATCGTCAGGCTTCCCGTGCCGAATGCGGCATCGGCAGCGGCATCGTCTCGGATTCCCAAGCAGAGGCCGAATATGCCGAATGGCTCGCCAAGCGCCGTTTCCTGCTGCGCGCGACGGCAGGCTTCGCTCTGCTGGAAACCTTGGCGCTCGATGACGGCGCGTTCGTTCTGCTCGAAGGCCATCTCGCGCGGCTCAGCGCGAGCGCCGAGCATTTCGGCTTTCCCTGCGAGCGAGCGCGCGTGCTGCGGCATCTCGAGGCGCTCGCCGCCGCACACCCGGTGGGACGGTGGCGGGTGCGGCTGCTGCTCGATCGTCAGGGGCGGTTGCAAAGCGAGGCGTTTCCCTTGGCGCCGACGCCGCAAGAGGCGACGGTCGTGCTCGCCAGCCGGCCGATCGTCGCCGAGCCCGAGTTCCTCTGTCACAAGACCACCGAGCGTTCCGCCTATGCGCCCTTCAGCCCGCCGCCGGGCGTGTTCGATACGCTGCTGTGGAATGCACGGGGCGAGATCACCGAATTCACCCGCGGCAATGTAGTCGTCGAACTGGATGGCGAGCGTTTGACGCCCCCCGTCGCAGCCGGCCTGTTGCCCGGCGTGCTGCGTGCCGAGCTGCTGGCGCGTGGCGAAATCGTCACACGGCACCTGCGCATCGCAGACCTCGCGCGCGCCGATGCGCTGTGGTTCATCAACAGCGTGCGCGGCTGGGTGAGGGTGAAGCTGATCGCATGCGGCTGACCGGGTCCACAGCGACGATTTGTCGCGCAGCTTCGGCGGCAAAATTGATTACGATCATTGTCATGTTTGACAAAACCGAACCCGGCGCGGGAAAACATCCGCTCACGCAAAGAGCGCACAGAGGGCACGATGCCGCTCGTGGGATTCTCATCGTCGATGACAACCAGGACTTTTGCGGCGTCATGGCGCGGGCCTTGCGTCGTCGTGGCCTCTGCGTACACGTCGCGCATGACGAAGCCAGCGCCCTGTCAACGGTGCAGGAGGAACCTGCGATCGATCGTGTCGTGCTCGATCTGAATCTCGGTCGGCCGATCTCTGGCCTGCATCTTCTGACGCGATTGCGCGCGGCCAATCCGCACATGCGCATCGTATTGCTCACCGCCTATGCCAGCCTCGCGACGGCGACCGAGGCGATTCGCTGCGGTGCGGTGCATTATCTGGCCAAGCCGGCCTCGGTCGATGAAGTGCTCGCCGCATTTTCCAGAGAGGACGCGGACGCAACGGTTCCGGTGGCAAAGGATGTGTTGAGCTGTCCCCAGCTCGAATGGGAAAGACTTTGCTGGGCGCTCGTTCGTCACGACGGCAATATCTCCGCCACCGCCCGTTTCCTGGGGCTCGAGCGGCGCAGCCTGCAGCGCAAACTCAAAAAGCACGCCCGCCGCTGAATGCGACGCGTTGCCGCGCGGTTCCCTGTCGCGCGTCATCAAACCGCATTGTGGCCTGCAGACGACCCGATTAGCATGCGCGGCCTGAATCGAGGTCTGCATGACGATGAAGCCGCTTTTTTCCTCTCCCTTGGCCCGCCACATCATTGCCGCCCTGCTGATCAAGGCAATCGCACTCGTCGGCCTATGGAGCGCCTTCGTTCTCCCGCAGAAAAAGAAGATCGACGGTGATGGCATGGCGCAACGCCTCGTCACCTCCCCCATTTCCCAATCAAGCAAGGAGGATAGCAACGATGATCGATCCCACCGCCGTTGACCTCGCGCGGTTGCAATTCGCTGCCACTGCGATGTACCACTTCCTGTTCGTGCCCCTCACCCTGGGCCTCTCCTGGCTGTTGGTGATCATGGAGTCTGCCTATGTGCTTTCCGGCAAGGAAATCTGGCGCGACATGACGAAGTTCTGGGGCAAGCTCTACGGCATCAACTTTGCGCTGGGGGTGTCCACGGGGCTGACGATGGAATTTCAGTTCGGCACCAACTGGGCCTATTACTCGCACTACGTCGGCGACATCTTCGGCGCGCCGCTGGCGATCGAGGGTTTGGCCGCCTTCTTCCTCGAATCGACCATGGTCGGCCTCTTCTTCTTCGGCTGGCAGCGGCTCTCAAAGGTCGGCCATCTCATGGTCACGATGTTGATGGCGCTCGGCACCAATCTGTCGGCCGTGCTGATCCTGATCGCCAATGGCTGGATGCAAGAGCCGGTGGGCGCCGCCTTCAATCCGGTGACGATGCGCATGGAGCTCAACGATTTCTGGGCGATCGTCTTCAACCCGGCCGCCCAGGCGAAGTTCGTCCATACCGTCTCGGCCGGTTATGTCACCGGCGCGGTATTCGTGCTGGCGATTTCCTCATGGTATCTGCTCAAAGGGCGGCACATCGAGTTTGCCAAACGGTCGTTCCGGGTGGCGGCCGCCTTTGGTCTCGCTGGCGCGGCTTCGGTGATCGTGCTTGGTGACGAATCTGGCTATGCCGTTTCCGAGGCGCAAAAGTCCAAGCTCGCCGCCCTCGAGGCCATGTGGGAGACGGAACCGGCGCCAGCGGGTTTCAACGTGATCGCCGGCATCGATGAGGAAAAGCAAACCAACAGTTGGGCGATCCGCATTCCCTATGTGCTGGGCCTCCTTGCCACGCGTTCGACCAGTGAGACCATCCCGGGCATCCGGGAGATTCGCGAGCACAACAAGGCGCGCATCGAGTCGGGCATCCAAGCGCTCGTCGCGCTCGAGGCGTTGCGCAAGAATCCGCAGGATGGGGTCATGCGCGAGCAATTCCAACGGCATCAGGCCGACCTCGGCTATGGTCTGCTGCTGAAGAAATACACCGAGGACATGGGCCAAGTCACGCCGGAAATGATCGCCCAGGCGGCGCACGATTCGGTGCCGAAGGTGGCGCCGCTCTTTTGGACTTTCCGCTTCATGGTGCTGGCCGCCTTGCTGATGCTGGCTCTCTTCGTTACCGCCATCTGGCATGCCGCCAAAGGCACTTTCACCGACAAACCCTGGCTGCTCAAGTGGGCTCTCTACACGCTGCCGTTGCCCTGGCTGGCGGCACATGCCGGCTGGTTCGTCGCCGAATATGGTCGGCAGCCGTGGACGGTGCATGGCCTGTTACCGACCCACCTTTCCGCCTCGACGCTGACCTCCGCCAACCTTTGGGGCTCGCTGGCCGGATTCCTCGGCTTTTACACCTTGCTGCTCATTGCCGAGCTCTACCTGATGATCAAGTACGCGAAGCTGGGTCCTTATGCCTCACTCGGCAAGCCGGAAACCGTGTCGGTTTCCGCTGCAACCGCCTGAAAGGAGAATGGAAGATGTTCGATTACGCGATGCTGAAATTGATCTGGTGGCTGCTGGTGGGCATTTTGCTCATTGGCTTCGCGGTCATGGACGGTCACGACATGGGGGTGGGCACGCTGCTGCCCTTTCTGGGCAAGAACGATGCCGAGCGACGCATCATGATCAATAGCGTGGCGCCGCACTGGGATGGCAACCAGGTGTGGTTCATCACCGGCGGTGGGGCGATTTTCGCCGCCTGGCCGGTGGTGTATGCCACGGCTTTCTCGGGTCTTTACTGGGCGCTATTGTTGGTGCTCTTTGCGCTGTTCTTCCGCCCGACCGGCTTCGATTACCGCTCCAAGATCGCTGATTCCCGCTGGCGCACCGCCTGGGATTGGGGCTTGTTCGCCGGTAGCGCGATTCCGGCGCTGGTCTTTGGCGTGGCTTTCGGCAATCTGCTGCAAGGCGTGCCATTTCACTTCGACGACAGCCTGCGTTCCTACTACACCGGCTCGTTCTGGGCGCTCGTACTCAACCCGTTTGCGCTTTTGTGCGGCATCGTCAGCCTGATGCTGCTCGTGCTGCAAGGCGCAACCTTTCTGGCCCACCGCACCGACGGGGAGCTGCAGCGGCGCAGCGTGAAGGCGGTGACCGTCGCGGGTGTCGTCGTTGCGGCGGGTTTTGCACTGGCCGGCGTCTTCGTGGCGATGATGCCGGGATACGTGGTGAAGAGCGCGCTCGATCCCAATGCCGTCCTCAACCCGCTGATGAAGGAGGTCGCGATCGAAAAAGGCGCTTGGCTTGCCAACTTCAGGCAGTGGCCGCTGCTGTGGCTGGCTCCTCTCTTAGGCATTGGCGGAGCGCTTCTCGCCGTTTGGCTGGTGCGCGCCGGCAAGACGCTCCTCTCATTCGTTGCCTCCTCCGTTGCCTGCGCCGGGGTGATCTTCACCACCGGTGCGGCGATGTTCCCCTTCGTGATGCCCTCGAGCAGCCAGCCCAACCACAGCCTGACCGCCTGGGACGTGACTTCGAGCGCCTACACGCTCAACGTGATGTTCTGGGTGGCGTTGATCTTCACGCCGCTCGTGCTCGCCTATACCGGCTGGGGCTATCGGGTGATGCGCGGCAAGCTGGATGAGCAATACATCGCCGCCAACGACAAAATGCTTTATTGAGGAGATCGCCATGTGGTATTTCGCTTGGATCCTGGGCCTAGCCATGGCCGTTTTGCTCGCCGTCGTCAATGCGCTCTGGCATGAGGCGCAGGAGACGAACGGCGCGCAATGAGGATTGCTTGCATGCTGCACCTCTTGGCCGGCGGGAAACCGCCGGTTTTTATTTGAGCTGCAGCGGCAATCCCGCGGCGATGAGGGTGACGCGGTCGGCGAGCTGGGCGATTGTCTGGTTGAGCCGCCCCTGTTCGTCGCGAAAGCGCCGCGCCAGCGCGTTTTCCGGCACGATGCCCCAGCCCACTTCGTTGGAAACGAGGAGGATCCGTCCCGGAAGTCGCGGCAACTCGGCGAGCAGCCGCTCGAGTTCCTCTTCCCGCGCGGAAAGCAGCACGTTGGAGAGCCACAGCGTCAAACAATCGACGATGAGACAGCGCTGTGGTGAAGCCTCGCGCGCGAGCGCGGCAGCCAACGCCAAGGGCTCCTCGATGGTGCGCCAGGCGGCGGGGCGGCGCGCTCGATGGTGGGCGATGCGTTCGCTCATTTCGGCATCACGCGCCTCGCCGGTGGCGACATAGACGACGGCCAGGCCGGAGGCCGCTGCCTGTGTTTCAGCGTAGCTGCTCTTGCCCGAACGGGCGCCGCCGAGGATCAGTTCGATCATGGGCGAAGGATACAATGCTGTTTTTTGGGTGGCGATGATGCAATTCCAGGTGGAACCGGCGAGCCGTGGGCTCGATACCGCTTTGCGGCAAGCGATCGACAACAAGACCAAGCCCCTGGGCAGCCTCGGCCGCATCGAGGCGCTCGCCTTGCAGCTCGGCCGCATCCAGCAGACACTCCTACCTACGCTGCGCCGTCCGCACATCGTCGTCTGCGCCGGCGATCATGGCGCGGCAAAAGCCGGCATCTCGGCCTATCCGCAGGAGGTGACCTGGCAGATGGTCGAGAATTTCTTGGCCGGCGGCGCGGCGATCAACGTCTTCGCGCGCGCCAATGGCCTGGAGCTCATCATCGTCGATTGCGGCGTCGCCCACGACTTTGGCGAGCGGCCCGGGCTGATCGACGCGAAAGTCTCAGCGATCGGCACGGCCTCGTATCTCGATGGCGCGGCGATGACGATGGCGCAATGCGAAACGGCGCTCGCCAACGGGGCGCGGATCGTCGCGCAGCTCGATGAGGCCGGCTGCAACGTCGTCGGCTTCGGCGAGATGGGGATTGGCAACACCGCCTCGGCCTCGCTCATCAGCCATTGCCTGACCGGCGCGCCGCTGGCCGACTGCGTCGGTCGCGGCACCGGGCTCGATGATGCGGGGCTGGCCAGAAAGCGGCAATTGCTCCAGCAGGCGCTCGATGTCTGGCTGCAGCGCAGCGACGAGCCGCTCGCGGTGCTGGCGCGCTACGGCGGCTTCGAGATCGCGACGATGGCCGGCGGCATGCTGGAAGCCGCGCGCCGCAAGATGCTGGTGCTGGTCGATGGCTTCATCTCCGGCGCGGCGGCGCTCATCGCCGCAAAGCTTGCGCCGGCCTTCCTCGACTATGCGGTGTTCTCGCATCTGTCGCAGGAACGAGGCCATCAGGTGCAGCTGGCGCACCTCGGCGCGCGGCCGCTCATCGACCTCGATCTGCGGCTTGGCGAAGGCACCGGCGCGGCGCTCGCCTGGCCGCTGGTCAAGAGCGCCAGCGCGATGCTGGGCGAGATGGCGAGCTTCGCCGAGGCCGGGGTGGCCGAAAGGCTGTGATTCGTCGGGAGATCGAATACTTCTTCGCCGCGCTGCGCTTTTTCACGCGCATCCCGGCGCCGGGCTGGGTCGGCCATTCGGTCGAGCAGCTCGATCACGCCGCGCGCTGGTTTCCGGCGGTGGGGGGCATCGTCGGCGCGATCGGCGCCATGGTCACGCTGGCGGCCGCATGGCTGTGGCCGCCGTCCATCGCCGTCTTGCTCGGCATGGCGGCGACCCTCATCGTCACCGGCGCCTTTCACGAGGACGGCCTCACCGACACGCTCGACGGCCTGGGTGGGGGCTGGACGCGCGAGCAGGCGCTGACGATCATGAAGGACTCACGCATCGGCAGTTTCGGTGCGATCGGCATCGTTGTGGTGTTGCTGATCAAGTTCGCGGCGCTTTTCGAGCTGCTGGCGGGCGAGGGTGCCGTCCCAGCAGCGCCGACTTTCGCGCTTGCGCTGATCGGTGGCCATGCGCTGTCGCGTTTCGCGGCGACGACCCTGATCTACGCGCTCGACTATGCGCGCGAAGCGGGCAAGGCGAAGCCTCTCGCCACGCGGCTGTCGAAGGGCGAGCTCGCCTTCGCGGCGCTCTGCGGGCTTTTGCCCTGCCTGTGCTTGCCTTGGCCGCAGGTGGCCGTCGCGCTCGCGCTCGTCGCGGGGGTCACGTGGCTGATGGCGCGCTGGTTCGTCCGCCGCCTCGGCGGCTATACCGGCGACTGCCTCGGGGCGACGCAACAACTCGCCGAAATCGCCTTCTATCTGGGGCTCACATGCGCCTGTGGTTGATCAGACACCCCTTGCCCGCCGTCGCCCCCGGCATCTGCTACGGCGCCACCGATCTGCCGCTCGCCGAGGATCCGGCGCTGCATGCCGCTGTGCTGGGCCCCTTGCTGCCCAAAGATTTGCCGGTCTACTCGAGTCCTTTGCAGCGCTGCTTGCGGCTCGCGGAACATCTGCATCCGGCGCCGATCGTCGATGCGCGACTGCGCGAGATCGATTTCGGCAATTGGGAAATGCAGCCGTGGGAGGCACTCGATCGCGCATTGCTCGATGCCTGGGCCGCCGATCCCTGCCATTTCCAGCCACCGGGCGGTGAGCGCGTGGCCGACCTGCGTCAGCGCGTGGCGGCTTTCCTGGCCGAATTGCCCGACGAGGCGGTGGTGGTCGCCCATGCTGGCGTGATCAAGGTCTGCGCGGCAGAACTCGCTGGCGAAACCGACTGGTTCGGCCTGCGCTTCGACTATGGCAGTCTCACGCTGATCGCGAACGGCGTGCGGCAAGCCGTTTGGCCGCCTCGCGACGCTCGAAATAGCGCAGCGCATGATAGGTGCCGAAACCTAAGAGTGCCATCGCCACGGTGAAGGCGCCGTAGGAGATCGGCCAGGGAATGCCCTGGGTCATCATCGAAAATTCCGACATGCCGCCGATGCCGGCGATGATGTTGATCGGCACGAACACGACGGTGATCGCCGTCAGTTTCGACACGCGCTTGTTCTGGTTGATGTTGATGAAACCGACCGCGGCATCCATCAGGAAGTTGATCTTGTTGAACAGGAACGAGGTGTGGCCGTCGAGCGACTCGATGTCGCGCAGGATCTGGCGCGCGTCCTCGTGCTGCTCCGGCTCCAGCAGCCGGCCGCGCATCAGGAACGAGAGCGCGCGGCGCGTATCGAGCACGTTCCTGCGGATGCGGCCGTTCAAGTCCTCGCCCTTGGCGATCTCGGCGAGGATCTCGGCCGCCTCGTCGTCGGAGACCTGCGGCGAGAGCACCTGACGGCCGACGCGTTCGAGCTCCGCATAGGTTTCCTCGAGCGTGTCGGCCGAGTATTCGACGTCGGCGCCAAACAGGTCGAGCAGCACGTCCTTGCCATCCGACACATAGCCCGGCTGAGTGCGTGCGCGCAGCCGTTGCAGGCGGAACACCGGCAGCTCCTCGTTGCGCACCGAGAACAGGATGTTCCGGTGCAGGATGAAGGCCACCGGCACGTTGCGCGTCACCCCCTGGCGGCTGAGCAGGAAGTTCGAACTCAAGTGCACCGCGCCGTTGTCGTCGATGTAGAAGCGCGCCGATTCCTCGATGTCGTCGACGTCTTCTGGGTCGGGCAGGTAGAGATCGAAGAATTCGCCGACCCAGGCACGCACCTGGGCAGAGGGCGCGACGAGGTCGATCCAGATCGGCGCCACCGTGGCGAGATCCTCGCGCCGGGCGATGCGCGCCTGCGACAGGCGGCCGTTTCTGAGCTCAAAGGCCGAGACCGCGCTGCTCGGCGCGCCGTGCAGCGGACGCGCGGCGAGCAATTCGGCGCGCAGTTCGTCGGGGAGGAATTCGAGCACCAGCTCGCCGCGGGACTCCTCGACTTCCTGCCAGGTGGTGAGACGATCTTCTTCCGGCAGGACTTCGATCAGGCGGGCGATTTCCGCGGCCGAAAGCCGCCGCAGCAGGTTGTGCAGCTCGACGAGGTGCTGGCGGTGCACCAGATCCTCGACCACGCCGTGGCGCGGCGTTTCCTGCTTCTCGACCAGCGCCTCGACGCGCCGCTGACGCGCGAGCAGCAGCTGCACGTCGGTGAGGTGCTGTTCGAAGAGACTTTGCGCACGCGGGCGTGGCTCGCGCGGATCGGGCTGGGCAGGCATGACGGGATTCTACGCTCGGCGCTGCACCTCAAGGCACGGAAGAGAGGTGCATCCTCGCGACAATTTGCTGCGTGCGCCGGTTGAGGTAGTCGGAATACGGGTTTTTCTCGAATCTGCGCGGGGCCGGCAGCATCACCGCCAGCCGTGCCGCCTGTTCCGGCCCGAGCTGACCTGCGCCGACACCGAAATAGCGCCGCGCCGCGGCCTCGGCGCCGAAGACGCCCTCGCCCCATTCGACGACGTTCAGATACACCTCGAGGATGCGCCGTTTGTCCCAGAAGGTTTCCAGCCAGACGGTGATGATCGCCTCCTGCAGTTTGCGGCCCGGCGTCTTGGCCGAGGTGAGGAACAGATTTTTCGCTAGTTGCTGCGAAATCGTCGAGCCGCCGGCGACGATTCGGCCCTTTTTCTCGTTTTTTTCCAGCGCCTTCTGGATGCCTTCCCAGTCGAAACCCTCGTGATCGATGAACTTGTCGTCCTCGGCAGCGACCACCGCGCGCTTGAGATGGAGGGAAATCTTCGCGTAAGGCACCCAGCTGTGGCGCAGCTGCGCCTGCGGGTTCTTTTCGCGCAGCTCGGCGAGGCGCTGTGCCATGAAACGCGTTTGGCCGGGATCATGGTCACGCCACCAGAGCACCCAGCCCAGATACCACCCCTGCCAGGCGAGCAAGGCCAACACGAACAAAGCCAGAGCACGCAGCAGCCAGCGTGGTGCCGCTCTCATCGAAGCACCTTCGGGTGGCAGACAGGAGCTTTCATCCGATTTTTCGAAGCACGACTTCAACCCAGATTGTCCATTAAGGTGCGAGGCGATTTCGTGGCGAGGGCGAGGCGATGTGCGTCCGCGCGACGAGCCAATAACGGTGTCTATTGGCGTGGAGCGCGGGCAGACAGCACCCGCCCGCAGACCGAAAGCGTCCGCGCAAGTCTGGCATCACCAAGGCTTGCACGCACTTGAGCGGGTTACAGGACGGTCTAATGGATAATCTGGGTTCAAATAATACGAATTTTTTCGACTTCAAAAACAGGCTAGATTTGATTTGCTGCAGCCTTGCTGCTTTTCTAAGGTGCAGAGGTTTTACTGATCAGATGATGGCAGCCAGCGCGCTGGCAGTGTAAGCTCCTCACCGTTCCTGCCCATCGCGAGAGGAAACGACCATGACTGCCGAAAACTTCAAGCCATTCAGCGGCGCTGAGAACTGCATTGTCGTCGCCACCGACCTCTCCGATGGCGCACGGATTGCCGTCGAACGCGGCGCACTGCTGGCAAAGCAGCTCGGCGCCGAGCTGGTTTTGCTGCACGTCTTCAATGACGGCTTGTGGGCAACGATCACCCAACTTTATGATGCCGAACGCTGGCATGGCCAGGAACCGGTTCTTGCTACGCGAGAGCGGCTCTCTGGGCTTGCTACCGATCTCACTACCCGTCATGGCATCGATGTTGTTGCCGAAACCCGTACCGGTCGTGCCGCGGCGAGCATTGCCAGTTTCGTCGTCGAGCGGCACGCACGTCTGCTCGTCGTCGGCGAGCATGGCGAAAATTGGGTTGGCGATACCTTCGTGGGCGGCACCGCTTTGAAGGTGCTCAAGCGTGCCGGCGTGCCGGCGCTGCTCGCCCGTCGTCCTGCCAGTGCCGGCTATCGACGCATCCTCATCGCCACCGATTTTTCCGACTGCGCGAGGCGTGCTGCACTGCTGGCGCGCGAGCTCTTTCCGACCGCAGAACGTGCGCTGCTACACGTCTATTCGGTTGCCTTCGAGGGCCGTATGCGGCTGGCCGGTGCCGGTGATGCAGACGTCGAGCACTACCGCGATGTCGAGCGCCGCCGTGCCGAAGCGCAGCTACGCGAATTTGCCGCAGCGATCGACGGGGTGGAAGGATGGCGAACCTGGGCCGTGTATGGCAGCCCTGCGCCAACCATCTGTACCCAGGCGATGCAACACGATGCCGATCTCATCGTCATCGGCCGGCACGGCGGCAGCGAGGCCGAAGAATGGTTGCTGGGCAGCGTGACGCAAAACGTGCTCTACAACGCTCCCTGCGACGTGCTGTTATCACCCTGAGCAGGGGGGCGATCATGACCACTCCCTTCTGGCATGCCCTGCCGGGCGATGTCGCCATTGCCGAGTTGCAAAGCGATCGGGCCTCAGGGCTGACCACGCAAGAGGCGGCACAACGGCTGAGGCAATACGGAGCGAATCGTCTCACCCCGCCGAAGAAGCGCGGGCCCCTAATGCGCTTCTTGCTGCAATTCCACAATGTGCTGATCTACGTGCTGCTGGGTGCGGCCGCAGTGACGGCGGGTCTTGGCCACTGGGTCGATTGCGGTGTGATTCTCGGCGTGGTTATCATCAACGCCCTGATTGGTTTCATCCAGGAGGGTAAGGCGGAAAAATCGCTCGAGGCGATCCGCGCCATGCTCTCGCCTTCCGCCACCGTGCTGCGCGATGGCCGGCGACAGGAAATCGACGCGACCATGCTCGTGCCTGGCGACATCGTGCTGCTCGCCTCGGGTGACAAGGTGCCGGCCGATCTGCGCCTGATCGAAGTACGCAATCTGCGCATCGAGGAAGCCGCGCTGACCGGTGAATCGGAGCCGGTGGAGAAGTCGGTTGCCCCAGTCGCGGTGAATGCGCCGCTCGGTGATCGCAAAGGGATGGGCTTTTCCGGCACCCTGGTGGTTTTCGGTCAAGGCAAGGGCATTGTCGTTGCGACTGGGGATGCCACCGAGATGGGTCGCATTGGCCGCATGCTCGCCGACGTGGCAAGTGTCGAGACACCGCTGATGCGCCAGATGGCGGGTTTCGGGCGCTGGCTCACCGTCGGCATCCTGGTGCTGGCTGCCCTCGTGCTCGTCTTTGGCATGCTGGTGCATCAGCAGCCGGCCGGCGAAATGTTCCTCGCCGCGGTCGGCCTGGCCGTTGCCGCGATTCCAGAGGGTCTGCCGGCGATCATGACCATCACCTTGGCGGTCGGCGTGCAACGCATGGCGGCCCGCCACGCGATCATCCGCCGCATGCCGGCGGTCGAAACCTTGGGCGCGGTGACGACGATCTGTTCAGACAAGACCGGCACACTCACCCAAAACGAGATGACCGTGCAACGGCTCATCACCGCAGAACGGCGCATCGAGGTCTCGGGCATTGGCTATGCGCCGCACGGCGGTTTTCAACTCGATGGCCGCGAAGCGCCGCTCGAAGAACTGCCTGAGCTGGCCGACATCGCCCGCGTGGCGCTGCTGTGCAACGATGCGCGGCTCATTGCAGAAAACGACGCGTGGCGCATCGAAGGCGATCCGACTGAGGGCGCGCTCCTGGTATTGGCTGCCAAGGCGGGACTCGATATGCGCGTCATGGGCGCAATGCTACCCCGCATCGACGTCATCCCGTTCGAATCCGAACACCGCTTCATGGCTACCTTGCATCATGACCATGCCGGACATGTGTTCGCCTTCGTCAAGGGCGCGCCGGAAGTCGTATTGCAGATGTGTGCGAAACAGCGTGTCGCGGGGAGCGACCTGCCGCTCGATCTGGCCTTTTGGCAGCACCGCGTCGAGTCGCTTGCTGCGGAGGGTTTTCGCGTGCTCGCCTTGGCGGCGGCGCCGATGCAGCGCGGCCAGCGCGAACTTTCCTTCGCCGACGTCGAGGCAGGACTGACACTTTTGGCGCTGGCAGCGCTCGTCGATCCGCCGCGCGAGGAAGCCATCCGCGCCGTGGCCACCTGCCGCAGCGCCGGCATCCGTGTCAAGATGATCACCGGGGATCATGCCATCACCGCCTCTGCGATCGCCCGCAAGATGGGTTTTCAACACACCGAGCGGGCGATGACCGGCAGCGACATCGAGGCGCTCGATGATGCCGCTTTGCAGCGTGCCGTCGCAGAAACCGACGTTTTCGCCCGCGCCAGTCCCGAGCACAAGCTGCGCCTGGTGGCTGCCTTGCAGGCCAATGGCGAGGTGGCGGCGATGACCGGCGACGGGGTGAATGACGCTCCCGCTCTGAAGCGCGCCGATGTGGGCATCGCGATGGGTAAGAAGGGCACCGAAGCCGCCAAGGAGGCCGCCGCCATGGTGCTCGCCGACGACAATTTCGCCTCGATCGCCGCCGCGGTCGAGGAAGGTCGCACGGTCTATGACAACCTGCGCAAGGCGGTCGTCTTCGTGCTGCCCACGAGCTTCGGTCAGGCGGCGATGGTGGCGGTCGCTGTCTTGGCCGGCGCGACGCTGCCGATCACGCCGGTGCAAATCCTCTGGGTGAACATGGTCACGGCCGTCACGCTTTCGCTTGCCATCGCCTTCGAACGGCCGGAGCCGGGCTTGATGGCGCGCCCGCCGCGCAATCCGCGCGAGGGGCTGATCAATGGCTTCATGCTCTGGCGCATCGTTTTCGTCACCATGCTCATGGTTGCCACTTCATACGGTCTGTTCCTCTGGGAGCTTTCCCGTGGCATGACGCTCGAATTCGCGCGCACCGCCGCCGTCAATATGCTGGTCGCGGGGCAAATCGTCTATCTTTTCAACTGCCGGCGATTATTTGCACCGGCGCTCAGGCGTGACGGACTGCCCGCTAATCCGGTCATACTGAAAGCGATCGTGCTGCTGCTCGTCTTGCAGTTTGCCGTCACGCACGTGCCACTCAAGCAGGCGCTCTTTGGCACCGCAGACCTGAATGCCGAAACCTGGCTGCGTGTTTTTATAGGGAGTCTGGCGATTTTCTGCGCGGTAGAGGCGGAAAAGTTCGTCTGGCGTCGCCGGGCGGCCCAATGAACACGGAGAACATGGCGGGCGGACTCGTCGGCGGGGTTGGCCTGTTTCTGCTCGGCATGGGGCTGATGACCGACGGTTTGCGGCTTGCCGCCGGGCCTGCGCTCGAGCGCATCCTCGCCAGCTCGACCCGGACCCGCCTGCGCGGGCTTGCCTCGGGTGCGCTGGTGACGATTGCGGTGCAATCGTCGAGCGCGGTGACAGTGGCGGCGATCGGCTTCGTCAATGCCGGCCTGCTTTCGCTCGGCCAGGCGCTGTGGGTGCTGTTCGGCGCCAACGTCGGTACTACGATGACCGGCTGGCTGGTTGCCCTGGTCGGCATGAAATTCAAGATCGACCTTATCGCACTACCGTTGATCGGCATCGGCATGCTGCTTCGGCTCACCGGAGAAAACGCGCGCCGCGGCGCGGTGGGCACGGCGCTCGCCGGTTTCGGCGTGCTTTTCCTCGGCATCGACCTGCTCAAGGACACCTTTTCCGGCGTCGCCGCCGACTTCCAGCTGCCTCATTGGCAGGGCATGATCGGCGTTGTCGCCATGGTGCTGGTCGGCATCCTGATGACGGTGCTGATGCAGGCCTCGGCGGCCGCGCTGGTAATCGCCTTTTCGGCCGCGCAAACCGGCCTGGTGACCATCGAGTCCGCCGCTGCCGTAGTGATCGGCGCCAACGTCGGCACGACCGTGACGGCGCTGCTTGCCGCCATCGGGGCGACGCCCAACGCCAAGCGCGCCGCCATGGCGCACGTTCTCTTCAATGTGCTGACCGCCATCGTCGCACTCGCACTTTTGCCCTGGCTGCTCGCACTCCTCGGTTCTCTGCGCGAGATGCTCGGCCTCGACCGTGCGCCGGCGGCGCAACTTGCGCTTTTTCACACCGCATTCAACGTTCTCGGCGTCGCACTGATTTGGCCGCTCGCCGAGCAACTGACCACCTTCTTGCAGCAGCGTTTCAAAAGCGCCGAGGAAGACGAAGCGCGGCCGCGCTATCTCGACAAGACGGTGCTGGCCGTGCCAGCGCTGGCGCTCGATGCGCTCGAGCGGGAAATCGTCCGCATGGGGACGATCGCGCTACGCAGTGTGCGTACGGCATTCGGTCCCCAGCCGGTGGCCGATGGCAACCAGCGCAGCGTCGCCCGGCTCTCTCTGGCGATTGCGGACTTCATCGCCCAGTTGAACCGAACGGGCATGGCGGTCGATAGCGCCAAACGTCTGCCCGAGCTGCTGCGCGTCGCTCGTTACTACGAAGCCGCCGCCGAACTAGCCGCCGAAGCGGGAGCCGCGCTGGCGGAAATGCCGGCAGAGGATGTGCTCGCCGCTGAAACGGCAGCGTTCTGCCAACGCGGCGAAGCGCTGCTGGACACCGTCGATCCGGCACAGGGATTGCCGCCCGGCGAACGCATCCAAGCGGCGCTGACTGCTTTCGAGGCGGACTATCAAAGGCTCAAAGCGGCGCTCTTGGCAGCGGGTGCCCAAGGCGTCTTACCCGTCGCGGCAATGGACGCCCGGCTGCGCGCAGCGAGTGCTCTCCGCCGCGCGGGTGAGCAGGTGACCAAGGCGGCGCGGTTGTTCACGAATTTGCATGCCGTGTCGAAGGATGGCGCTGGCGGGAAGACGCCCCCACCTATTCAACAAGACGGGGGGATGCTCCCAGCAGAAACAGAAGGGACGAAGCCAGCGGTCGGCGCTGGCGGGGCGGCACCATGATGCGAGCGATCGTGCTGCGCGGCTCGATGTTCGCCATCCTCTGGTGGCTGCTCGCCGAGGGGCGCAGCGATACCGCGTGGCTGGGCGGGGCTGCGGTCGTGGCTGCGACCTGGGCGAGCGTGAAACTATCGCCTCCCACATCCTCGTCCATTCAACTCACTGCCCTGCCAGGCTTTCTCGGTTTCTTTTTCTGGCACTCGCTGCGCGGAGGCATGCAAGTCGCCGCCTTGGCCTTCCGTGGCCGCGCCGCTTTGCGTCCTGGTTTTGTCGAGATGACGGCGCTGCTACCGCCGGGCACTCCACGCCTCATGCTGACTGGTATCCTCGGCCTGATGCCGGGGACGGTGGGTGTCGATCTCGATGGGGTGACGCTCAAACTTCACGTGCTCGATGAGCGACTGCCGGTGACCCGCGACACTCGGGCGCTCGAAGTGGCCATCGGTCGCCTGTTCGGGGTCAAGCCATGACGACGTTGATGCTCCTTACCGCCGTTTTCCTGCTCGGCAACCTCGTCGTCGCGCTTCTTGCTGCCGCACGCGGGCCCACCCCTGCCGACCGCATGCTGATGGCTTTGCTGTTCGGTACCACTGGCACCGGCATCCTCGCACTGTTGTCGGTCGTCTCGGCGAGTACGCCGCTCATCGATGTGGCGCTGGTTCTGGCATTGCTCGCCGCGATCGGCGGCATCGCCTTCGCCAAGCGCGCCTGGCGCGGCGGGGAGGGCAGCGATGATTGATTGGCTCGCCGCAGCGCTGCTCATCCTCGGCGCGGGGTTTTTTTTTGCCGGGACGTTGGGGCTCCTGCGCTTTCCGGATGTCTATAGTCGCTTGCATGCGCTCGCCAAGGCCGACAATCTCGGCTTGGGCTGCATCCTTTTGGGCCTTGCGTTGAAAGCCGACGACTTTGTCTTGGCGGTAAAGCTGCTTTTGATCTGGCCGCTCGTACTCGCAGCGAGCGCCACAGTCGGTTTCGCGATCG
Organism: Sulfuricystis thermophila; assembly: GCF_004323595.1. Classification (GTDB taxonomy): domain Bacteria; phylum Pseudomonadota; class Gammaproteobacteria; order Burkholderiales; family Rhodocyclaceae; genus Sulfuricystis; species Sulfuricystis thermophila. Next base: position 2,501,356 of record NZ_AP019373.1, on the reverse strand, counting down.
CTCGTCGCGCCGTGGCACTGGGCATTCGTCCGTGGCGCGGGGAGAACGAGGAATGATCGTCTTCGATTTCCTGCTCGCCTTTGCGCTGTTGTGGAGCGCCTGGCGCACGCTGACGACGACACGGCTCGATCGCGCCATCGTTTTCTTCATCGCCTTCGGTCTGCTGATGACGCTGGCCTGGGCGCGGCTTGCCGCGCCCGACATCGCACTTGCCGAGGCGGCCATCGGCGCGGGGCTCACCGGCGCCTTGCTGCTGGATGCCTATGGCGCCCTCAAGCGGCGCAAGAGACGGCCATGAAGCGACTCGGCGTCATCCTGCTCGCCCTTAGCTTCGTCGTCCTCACCGCCGGAGCAATGCTCGAACTCGGGCCGGCCGCCGTCGATCTGCGCACCCTGGTCACCACCCATCTGGCCGAGTCCGGTACGCGCCATCCGGTCACCGCCGTGCTGCTCAACTACCGCGGCTACGACACGCTGCTCGAAGTCGCCGTGCTGCTCATCGCCCTCTTGGCCATCCTCGCGGTGGCGGAACGGACAGACACGCCGCCAACACGCGCGGCACACCCCCTGCTGCAAACCTTGGCCCGCGTGGCGACCCCGGCAATGATCGTCGTCGCCATTTATCTCCTCTGGGCCGGCGCGCATCGCCCGGGCGGGGCCTTTCAGGCTGCCGCGGTGCTGGCCGCCACCGCGGTGCTCATGCATCTCGTCGGCCTGCTGCCGGGCTGGAGCACGCCGGCTCTAAGGCTGCGCCTCGCATTCGCCGTCGGCTTTATTGTTTTTCTCGCCATCGCTGCCGCGTTGCTGATGCAAGGCGCGCTGCTCCAATATCCGCCCTCGGCGGCAGGCTGGCTGATCCTGACGATCGAGGCGGGACTGACGGTCTCACTCGGTTTGATTCTTGCCGGCCTGTTCCTTTTCCTTTCGCGCGATGAAGACGGGGGATGATGAGCAGCGGACTCCTTTACGCACTGGTCGGTCTCGCCCTGTTTGCGTTCGGCTTGGCCGGCGTGGTGCTGATTGGCCACCTGCTGCGCCGCATCCTCGCCTTCAACCTGATGGGTAGCGGTGCCTTTTTGGTGCTGGTGGGTCTGGCACAGCGCAACGATCTGCCCGATCCGCTACCACAGGCGATGGTGCTCACCGGCATCGTCGTTTCGGTGGCCGCCACCGCCTTGGCGCTCGCCCTCGTACGCCGGCTTCAGGCGCTGACAGGCAAGCCAGAATTGCCCGAGGCAGAGGATGAGTGATCCGCTGATTTGGCTGATCCTGCTGCCGCTCTTTTGGACGACGCTCGCTTTCCTGTTTGGGCCGGCGCGTGGTGCATGGCTCGCCATCACGGGCGCCGCGGCTCAGCTTGCGCTTGCCGTGGCGCTGGCGCTGAAAGTCGGCGCTGACAGAACGGCACATCATCACCCCGTCGGCGGCTGGGACGCCCCCCTCGGCATCGATCTGACCGCCGATGGACTCTCGGCTGCCTTGCTTCTTCTCACTCAGTGCGTCGCACTGCCGCTGTTCATTTATGCGCACCGCTACTTTCGTGCCGGGGATCCCACCGGCCGTTACTTCTGGCCGCTTGCGGGTTTTTTGCTGGCTGGCATGAACGCCTTGTTCGCCTCGGCTGATCTGTTCAATCTCTACGTCACGCTCGAACTCGTCGGACTGGCGGCAGTGGGGCTGGTCGCCGCCGAGGGCGGCACGCGACAGCTTGCCGCGGCATTGCGCTATCTTTTTGCCACGCTGGTCGGTTCGGGTCTTTATCTCTTGGGCGTCGCATTGCTCTATGGCGCTTATGGCACGGTATCGAGCGCGATGCTCACGGCCCTGGTGAGCGATGCTGCACCCCGGCTCGTCTGGATCGCCGCCGCGCTGATGGTCGTCGGCCTGATGGTGAAGACGGCCCTGTTCCCCTTCCATTTCTGGCTGCCGCCGGCCCACGGCGGCGCACCGGCACCGGTCTCGGCCCTGCTTTCGGCATTGGTCGTCAAAGCCTCGTTTTATCTCTTGCTACGCCTGTGGTTGGGGCCTTTCGCCGCCCTGTTGCCGAGCTTCGCCGGCTTCATCGCGACGTGCGGCGCGATGGCGATCTTCTGGGGTTCCTGGCGGGCGATCCGCGCCGAGCGCATCAAGGCGCTCATCGCCTGGTCGACGGTGGCGCAGCTCGGCTATCTGTTCCTGATCTTTCCACTATTCACTGCACCGGCTGCGCTCGCGGCCGGCCTGACGCAGGTCTTCGCCCACGGGCTCGCCAAGGCGGGATTTTTTGCCGCAGCAGGCGTATTCATCAAAACGACCGGCCAGGACACGGTAGCGGGGCTTGCCGGCGCTGCCAGCCGGCGGCCGCTGACACTGTTCGCCTGGGGTTTGTCCGGCATGACACTGATGGGCCTGCCGCCTTCGGCGGGTTTTCTCGCCAAATGGCAGCTCATCGAACTCGCGCTCGACCGCGGGCTGTGGCCGATCGTCTACGTCGTGCTGGCAGGTGGCCTGATGACCGCGGTCTATGTCTTCCGCGTGCTGCGGCAGGCGTTTTTGCCTGCTACCGCAACAGCGCCGCACCACAAGGTGCCGCGCACACTCGAATGGATGGCGTTTGTGCTCTCCGCTGCCAGTGTCCTCATCGGCTTGCGCGCTATCGAGTTGGTCGCTTTGGCAGGAGTGATCGCATGACTGCGCAGGAATGGCTGCCGCTTGCCGTGCTCGCTTCTTCCTTCTTGCCCGGACTCGTCATCTTCACGCTGCCGGAACGCTGGATCGGTGTGCGCACGACGCTCAACCTGTTCGGTGCAATCGCCAAGCTCGTGCTGGTCGGCCTGCTGCTCGCTGGCGTCGCGACAGGCGAAGCCTATGGCATCCGCTATGCCGTGTTGCCAGGGCTCGATCTCGCTTTCAAGGCCGATGCGCTGGGGCTCTTGTTCATCTCGCTGTCGGCCGTCTTGTGGCTGCTCACGACGCTCTACGCGATCGGTTACCTCGAAGGCGCGCCACACCGCAGCCGCTTCTTTGGCTTCTTCAGCCTGTGTGTCACCGCGACGATGGGCATCGCGATGGCGGCCAATTTGTTCACGTTCTTCGTCTTCTACGAATTATTGACGCTCGCGACCTTCCCTCTGGTCGTGCATCGCGGCACCGCAGCGGCGATGAAGGGCGGCACCGTCTATCTCGCCTACACCCTGATCGGCGGCACGCTACTGCTCACCGGCATCGTCTGGTTGCATCACTTGGCCGGCCATACCGAATTCGGTCATCGCGGTTTTGCTGCGGCGCTCGGCCCCACCGCTGCCAGCCATCTCAAGCTCATCTTCCTGTTCCTGATCCTTGGCGTCGGCGTCAAGGCAGCGCTCGTGCCGCTGCATGGCTGGCTGCCGCGCGCGATGGTAGCTCCCGCACCGGTCTCGGCCCTGCTGCATGCGGTGGCGGTGGTCAAGGCGGGTGCTTTCGGTATCGTGCGCATCGTCTATGAGGTCTATGGCGTCGAATTCGCTGCATCGCTCGATCTATTGACGCCGCTTGCGATAGTCGCCGCGATCACCATCCTGTGGGGTAGCCTGCGTGCGCTTGCCCAGGACGACCTCAAAAAACGTCTTGCGTTCTCGACCGTGAGCCAGGTCTCCTATATCGCGCTTGGTGTCGCCCTGTTTGGGCCGATCGGCACGATCGGCGGGCTCGTGCATCTGGTGCATCAGGGCATCATGAAAATCACACTCTTTTTCTGCGCCGGCAACTACGCGGAAACCTTGGGAATTCACAAAGTGAGCGAAATGAACGGCGTCGGCCGGCGCATGCCGCTGACTACGCTCGCCTTTTCGATCGCCGCGCTCGGCATGATGGGCGCGCCCTGGACGGCCGGCGCGGTGAGCAAGGCCTGGCTGATCGATGGTGCGCGCGCGGCCGGCATGGACTGGGCGATCTGGGTGTTGTGGGCATCGAGCCTTTTGAATGCCGCCTACTTCCTGCCGATCCTCTGGCGCGCCTGGTTGCGGCCGATGCCGGCGACCTGGCCTGATGAACACATCCTGCGGCGGGGTTCCCTTGAGACGAGCCGGCTGCTGCTTCTGCCGCCGCTCGTCACGGCGGCGGCGGTGCTCATCGCCGGCATCTGGGCGGAAGCCGATTGGAGCCCGCTTTCCTGGGCGCGGCTGATTGCCGTCCGAGAGTATGTGATGCCGGTACAGTGAAATGTACGTGTGCCGGCTGGCGCCTTGGCTTGGCGATCCGGCTTGAGCGCACTGGCGGCAAGACGGCAAGTTGCGCGGCGGGAGTCACGACGTCGCCGGCGCCTGATTTTTCCGGCGCCGCGGACTGCGCGGCTTGCGGGCGGGCTTTTCCTGCGTCTCGACCTTGGCCTCGACGGGAGCGGCCGGCGCCGTTTCGGCGGGTGTGGCGGGCGCCACGGGAGCGGATTCTGCGGCGGCTGGCACTTCGGTCACTGCGGCGGGTTTGCGGCCGCGGCTGCGACGGCGGGGCGCCGGCGCGGCTGTGGTTTCGGCGGCCTCTGCCGGCGGAGATTCCAAAGCCGGTTCTGGCGGAATTGGGAGCGTCCCGCCGGGCGCCGCCTCACCTCGTAAAGTCGGCGCTGGCGGGACGGCACCCCCTGCCGTGGATGCGCTCGGCTGCATCGTCGCAGGCTCGGGGGCTGTGGTTTCGGTCGGTGTCGTTTCGGCCGAAGTTTGCGCGAGGCGCCGCTTCACATAGGTGCTGTTGGCCTCGCGGCCGACTTCCATCAGCCCGCGCCGCGCCGCCTCTTCGAGCAGTGCGCCGAAGGTCTTGAAGCCGTGATAGGCCTCGTTGAAACCCGGATGGCGACGCTTGATTGCTTCCTTGAGCACCGAGGCCCAGACCTTCTCGTCGTCACTGCGGTCTTCGAGCAGCGCTTCCAGCGTGGCGGCGGCCATCTCCAGACCCTTGGCGCGGCGCGCCTCCATTTCCTGCGGGTCGATGGGCTTCTTGGCCTGCTTGTCCTCGCGGCTCCGTTTCCTCATCAGGTCGTCGATGTAGATGAACTCGTCGCAGTTGGCGATCAACAAGTCGGAGGTCGATTGCTTGACGCCGACGCCGATCACCCGCTTGGCGTTCTCGCGCAGTTTCGAGACGAGCGGCGAAAAATCCGAGTCGCCCGAGATGATGACGAAAGTATTGACGTGGCTCTTGGTGTAACAGAGGTCGAGCGCATCGACCACCATGCGGATGTCGGCGGAGTTCTTGCCCGACTGGCGCACGTGCGGGATTTCGATCAGCTCGAAATTCGCCTCGTGCATCGCCGCCTTGAAGCTCTTGTAGCGCTCCCAGTCGCAATAGGCCTTCTTGACGACGATGCTGCCCTTGAGTAGCAGGCGTTCGAGCACCGGCTTGATGTCGAATTTTTCGTATTGGGCATCGCGCACGCCGAGCGCGATGTTTTCGAAATCGCAGAACAGCGCCATGCTGACGTCGTCGGCGGAAAGGGCCATGACAATTCCTTCAGTTCGTGGAGAGTTGATCCGCGCCGGTGAACGTCCAGGTGCGGGTGATTTCGATGATATCGGTATCGCGGCGGATGTTCTCCGGAAAGGCAGCGAAAGGCGCGGCCAGCCGCACGATGCGCTGCGCGGCCTCGTCGAGCACCTTGTGGCCGGAGGAACGGTTGAGCTCGACACGTTCCAGACTGCCGTCGTTCTTGATCGCCACGGTGAGGATCAGGCTGCCGTAGAGCTTGCCGCGCGCCGCTTCGGGGTAGTTGAGGTTGCCGACGCGCTCGACCTTCTGCCGCCAGTCCTCGACATATTGCGCGAAGCGGTATTCCTCGACGCGCGCGCCAATGAACTTGCGTTTCGGCCGCTGGTTGTATTCGTCGATCGAACGGCCGATTTCCGCTTCCAGCCGCACCAATGCCCGCGCCGCAGTGGCGAGATCGCGGCCGGAGATCTCGGCCTGCTGCGCATCGAGAGTGGGTTCGGTCTGCGGCCGGATGGCATGCTCCGTGCCACGTTTGGTGAGCAGCTCGCGCTGCTGCTGTTCGAGCAGCGCGACGCGCTGGCGGGCGGCGACGAGGTCGTCGCCGCTGTGGCTTTCCCGGCTGGGTGGCAAGGGGGTTTTCGCCCGCCGGGGTGCTTCGGTGTTGCCGCCGGCATCGAGATTCGCCTGCGCCTTGGCCTGTGCCTTGACGGGTTTTTCGGCATGCTTGGCATTGACGAGGATGACGTCGAGCGCCTGCTCGCGCACGTTGTCCAGCTTCTCTGGCAGCTTGAAGTGTATCGAGAGCAGGACGGCGTGCAGGAAAACAGAAACCACCAGCGCCACGGCGAGGTGACGCTCGGCTGGGGCGAGGCGGGCGAGCGAAGTGGGCCAGGGGAGGGCGAAGGGCATGATGAAATTCTACCCTTCCCCTTCCTCCTCCTCGACGGCCTCGGGGGCCGGGCCGAGCAGCTCGACGAAGGTGGCTTTCGCCTCGGCGGCCAAGAGGTCGACGTCGGCGATGGCCAGCCGCACGCGCGTGCCGCGCTCGAGCGTCAGCATGCCGCTGGCGCGGAGGATCAACGGCAGCGTCTCGCAGCGCACGATGTTTTCCTTGAGCACCTGGGCCGTGACCTCGTTCACTTCCTCCTGCAAGAGCCAGCGCAGGCACCAGTAATGTTCCATCTGGCGCTGGAATTCGGCGTAGCTCGCGTAGGTGAGCTCGAAGTCCCTGAGCACCGCCATCAACTCCGCAGACTTCGGGGGATAGGGCGGTTTCTCGTTGCGCAACAGCGCGATCAGTTGCCACTGGTTGACGAGATCGGCGAAACGCCGCAGGGGAGAGGTCGACCAGGCATAGCAATCGACGCCCAGCCCCTCGTGCGGGGTGGCCACCGTCGTCATACGCGCCTTGCCCGCCGTTTGGGCGCGATACATGCCGGGGAGTTTCGCATCACGCAGCAGCGCCCCCCAGGTGGTGTTGGCGACGATCATCAGCTCGGCGACGAGCGTATCCAGGGGACTGCCGCGCGGCCGCTCCTCGATCGTCACCCGGCCGGGCCCTTGCGGCGTCTCGACCTCCCAGTCGATGCGGAAGGTGTAGTCCTTGCGGTTTTGCTGCCCCGCCTTGCCGCGGCCGGCTTCCAGCACCGTGGCGAGCTCCCACAGGCGCACCAGTTCGTCGCGAAATTCGAACTCGGGCACCGTGCCGGCGGCGAGCGTCTCGGCGTTGAACTTGGGCTCGATGTCGTGATGGCGCAGATTGGCTGCCACCGGCACATGCTCGATCCTCGTCTCGTGCGCGAGGATGCGCAAATCCGGCGCGATGTCGAGATAGAGCGACAGCGCCGGGACATCCTGTCCGGCGGCGAGCGTGTGGGCATTGATGACGTCCTCGGGCAGCATGGTGATCTTGTTGCCCGGCATATAGACGGTCGACAGACGCTGGCGGGCGATCTTGCCGAGATCGGCATCCGGTCCGAAGCCCAGGCCCGGCGCAGCGATGTGGATCCCCACGCGCATGCCGCCATCGGGTTTTTGCTCGACCGAGAAGGCATCGTCGATCTCGGTGGTGTGCGCATCGTCGATCGAAAACGCCCGCACCGGTGCGGTCGGCAGGTCGGCCGGAGCGACGGCCGGCGCGTAGGGCGGAAAGCCCGTGCCGCTCCTGAAGTGCTCGAAGAGAAAGCGGCCGAGGTGATAGTCGTGCGTATCAGGAATCGCACCACAGCGGAAAAGCAGCCGCTCGGCCGTTTCATGGGTCGCCGCGCAGGCGGCCTCCAGCGCCTTGGTTTCCGGCTTGTTGCGGTCGGGCTTGTAGAGGAGTTCGGGCAGCAGGGGCGCGAACTCCGCTGGCAGCTGGCCGGCTTTGAGCTCCTCGACCATGCGCTCGATGGCGAGCGCCTGCTGGCGCTTCTTTTCCAGCCCGGCGAGCGCGGCCTGCAGGATCTCCGGCGGCGCGCGTCTGAAGCGTCCTTTCCCTTTGCGGTGGAAATAGATCGGCGCCGCATGCAGCTTCAAGAGCACCGCAGCCGCTTCGACCGGGTTCGGCGTGTGGCCGACATACTCGGTGGCCATCTCGGCGAAGTCGAATTCGCCTTCCGGCGCGACCTCCCAGAGAAACTCGGTATCGATCCCGGCCATCTCGCTTTCGGCCTGCGCGAGCAATTCGTCAGGCGCGGGCTGCTCGAAACGCAGCAGCACGTGGGCGGCTTTCAGCTTGATGCGCTTGCCGGTGCTGGTGTCGACCTGCAAGGAGCTGTCGTGGTCGGCGACGATGGTGCCGGTCTTGAAGGCGCCATCCTCTTCGAAGAGGACGTTCATGGAAAGGCGAGCAAAGAGGCGGGCGACGGATTATACGAGGCCGGCGAAGGCGAGAATTTCGTCGAGATAGGCCTCCCAGCGCGTGAAGCCGTGATCGCCGCCGGGCAGCACGGTCTGCCGCGCGCCGGCATAGCGGGCGACGGCGACGCGGTAATCGAGCACTTCATCCCCTTCCTCGACCAGCAGCCAGTAGCGTGAGGGATCGGCAAGCTTTGGCACTTCCAGCGCGCGCAATTCGGCGATGTGCGCGCGCGTGAATTCGAAGGATTCGCCGCTATGGAGCCAGGTCTGCGGACCGAGGTAGCGTTCGAGCTCGATCGCGGCGACGACGGCCGGATTGACCAACACGGCGCGCAAGCCGTGCCGCTCGGCGAGATACGTCGCATAGAAACCGCCGAGGGAGGAGCCGACGAGGGTTACCCGTGCCGTCCCGCCAGCGCCGACTTTTCGAGATGAGTCGGCGCCCGGCGGGACGTTTCTTTTTCCGTCAGCGCCGACTTTCGCGAGGATCTCCTCGGCAAGCGCCACGGCGGCGGCAGGCGAGGCGGGTAGCTGGGGGCAGAGGAAACGGTCGGCCAAGCCCCGCTCCGCCATGCGACGTGCCAGCGCCTGCGCCTTTTTCGACTGCGGGCCGCTGGTGAAGCCGTGCAGATAGAGAATCAGGGGCTGGTCCAATCGACGATCCCAAGCTGCCAAGTGGCGATCACGACGAGGCCGAAGACGATCCGGTACCAGGCGAAGATCGTGAAGTCGTGGTGGCTGATATAGCGCAACAGCCAGCGCACGCACAAGAAAGCCGTGACGAAGGCGGAGACGAAGCCGACGACCCACAGGCCGAGATCGTCCCAGACGAGCAGATGGCGTTCTTTGTAGAGCTGATAGACGGTCGCGGCACCGAGCGTCGGCACGGCGAGGAAGAAGGAAAATTCGGTAGCCGCCTGCCGCGAAAGCCCGAAGAACAGCCCGCCGATGATGGTCGAGCCCGAGCGCGAGGTGCCGGGAATCAAGGCGCAGGCCTGGGCAAGACCGAGTTTCAGGGCATCCCACGGCGTGATGTCGTCGACCGAGTGGATGGTGATCGTATGCGTGCGCCGCTCGGCCCAGAGGATGATGAAGGCGCCGACGATGAAGGCGAGGGCGACCGGTATGGGCGCAAACAGCGTGGCCTTGATCGCCTTGCCAAAGAGCAGCCCCAGCACCGCGAGCGGCAGGAAGGCGATGAAGAGATTGACGACGAAACGCCGCGCGACCGGATCGCCGGGCAGGCCGGCGAGCACCTTGCCGAAGCGGTGGCGGTATTCCCAGACCACGGCGAGGATGGCGCCGGACTGAATGACGATTTCAAACAGCTTGCCGCGCTCGTCGTTAAAATCGAGCAGATCGCCGGCGAGGATCAGATGGCCGGTGCTGGAGATCGGCAGGAATTCGGTGAGGCCTTCGATTGAGCCGAGAATCAGCGCCTGGAAGAGAGGATAAAGCTCCATGACGTTTCGGTTGGAGAGAGGGCGGCGAGTCTAGCATGTTGAAAAAAATCTCCGTCGATCAGCTCCCCTTGTGAAACCATCCTCGGGCCGCCTCGGCGTCGTCGTCGAGCAATCGCCGCAATCGCTGCTGGTCCCCCGGGTCAAGGTGTTTTTTTCGACCAAATCGAAAATCTACCTGCCGCCGGAAATCATCGATCTCGCCAGGCAGCCGGCGGAAAAATCGTCGGCCGTGAGGATGCGTCCACGTAGGGCATCGAGCACATCGATCGCTTCTGGGCGCAAACTTGATCTGTTGGGTTTCCTCCCTTGGTTTGCGCTGCTATAGTCAATAAATGTCGAATGTCGGCCACGCGCTGCCAGATTCCCCTGCCATCGATTTTGCTCCGTTGATCGCCGCGCTGCTTGCCGGCGATCATGCCGCAGCACTGAAGGAAACGCACCGCCTGCGCGCTCTCGGTGTAAGCCCCGAGGCGATCGTCACCGAGGGGTTGGAAGTCGCCATGGACCGCCTCGACGAGAAATGCACCATCGAACAGTTCAACCTGCTGGAAATCATGCTGGTTGGCCGGGCGGTTGCGGTGGTGGTGCATGAGTTGTTTCCAGAAGGGCTCCAGCCCGAGAAGGGTCGCGCCACCTTCGTGATCGCGACTCTGGAGGGCGATGTGCATGATCTCGGCAAGAACATCGTGCGCACCGTGTTGCTCGGCAAAGGGTTTCGTGTCGTCGATCTCGGCCGCGACTGTCCGGTCGAAACCCTCGCAGAGGCTGCCGGCCGTGAGCAGGCGCGCGCCGTACTGGTGAGCGGCCTGATCAGCACGGTCGTGCCACAGGTGCGGCGCGTGCGCCCGGCGTTGCGCAGGCGCGGTCTCGATCGCGTAACGGTTGTCGCCGGCGGTGCCGCGCTCAAACAGCTGTCGCCGGCCGATCTCGATGTCGATTACGTTGCCGAAACCGCCTTCGACGGCGCGCGCTATCTGGAAAACCTGGTGACGACGGAAGGCACCGTGCGATGAATAGCCTCGAACGGATTCTCGCCGCCGTCCGTTTCCGACCAACCGACCGCGTTCCATTGGTGCCGCAGCTGTTCGGTTATGCTGCGTCCGCCGCCGGCGTCCGCCTGGGCGACTATTTGCGTGACGGTCGTTTGCTGGCCGAATGTCAGTTGCGTCTGAGGGAAAGCTTTGGCTGTGACGCGGTGTTTGCCTTCACCGATTTCAGTATCGAGGCCGAGGCTCTGGGAGCGCGGCTCAAGTATTACGACGCGCAGTATCCGGACATCGTCATCCCCGCCCTGGCGCCGGAGGAAGAAGCGGCCCGTCTCGTGCCGCCCGAGCCGACGTCGGCAGGCCGTCTGCCCGAGGTGCTGCGTGCGATCGGCTTGCAGCGCAAGGCGCTCGGCGACAGCGCTTGTGTGATGGGAGCCCTCACCGGACCGATGACGCTCGCTACCCAGCTGTACGGCACCGAGACGGCATTGTTCCTTGCGGCAGACCACCCAGCGCGTTTCAGCAGCGCGCTCGATCTCGCCCTGGCGACGGCGCTTTCTTTTGGCACGGCCCAGCTGGCGGCGGGCGCTGATGCAATCGTCATTTTCGATCCGGCGGCTTCGCCGGCGGTAGTCCCGGCGGACTTCTTCTGCGAGCATCTGCAGCTGCGTCTGACACGGCTCGTCACGGGACTGCGGGCCGCCGGGGCACAGATCGTCTGGCTCAACATCGCCGGACCGACGGCCCCGATCCTGCCACTTTATGCAAAGATCGGCGTGGATATCGCGACTTTCGACTACTACATCGATGCAGCCACGGCACAGCGGCTGCTGCCGCACACTTGTTTGGCCGGCAACCTCAAGTCGCTCGATTTCCTCCTGCCTGAGGCCGCGCCAAGAATCGGCCGCCAGGCGGCTGGCTTGATCGAGGCATTTTCTGCGCGCGGCGGCTTCATCCTTTCTTCGGGTTGCGAGATTCCGCCCGAGTCGGAAGCCGCTACGTTGCGCGCGCTGGCTGAAGCCGCTGCAAGCTTTCCGCCATGCCGCGGCTGACCCTGTTCGTCCGCAGTGAGCGGCACGTGATCGACTACGAGCCGGGGCAATCGTTGCGCGATCTGCTCGACGCCACCGATTTCCGGGTGCGTTCGGCCTGTCACGGGCTGGGCGCCTGCGGCTTGTGCCGCGTGCGGTTGCTTGACGGTACGGTTGGGGCACCCACAGCGGCGGAACTCCTGCAGATCGAGGCTACTGACCGCGCTGCCGGCGTGCGGCTGGCTTGCCAGATCCACCCGACGGGGGATATCGCCGTAGCGTTGCTGGACCCGGCGCCCCCCTCGGAATGGCGCACCCCGCCCCCCGGCCTGGTGGCTGCCACCCTGCCGGTGACGAATTGTGATCGTTCGCGGCCGCCTGGCATCGTTAATCCACTCGGCCTCGCGGTCGACCTCGGCACCAGTCACCTGACGCTCGCCTTCCATGAGCTTGCCAGCGGCCGGCGCCTCGGGCTGCGCTTTGGCCGCAACCCGCAAGGACATCATGGCGCCGATGTCGTCACGCGTCTCGTCGCTGCCGGTGAGCCGGCCACCGCGCGGCAGCTCGCGGGTGAGGTGCGGATGGCGATCGGTACGGCGATCGCCGACGCTGCCCAGCGCGAGGGCTTCGATGCCAGTCGGATTGGACGTGTGGTCATCGTCGGCAACACCGCGATGCTGGCGCTGCTGGCCAACCGTAATCACCAACGGCTGCTCCAGCCTTCCATGTGGAGCGCGCCGCTGGATTGCGCGCCGACGGATACCGCAGAGTGGACGTCCGACTGGAGCATTGCCCCCGTCGCAGAGGTCGAGGTGATCCCGCCTTTGTCAGGCTTCGTCGGTTCCGATCTGCTCGCTGGGCTGGTCGCCAGTGATTTGCTGGCTGGCCCTGCGCCGGCTCTGTTCATCGATTTCGGCACCAATTCCGAGATCGCCCTATGGACGGGCACCGCCTTGTGGGTGACGGCGGCCGCCGGCGGTCCAGCCTTCGAGACCGGCCCCGGCCGCTGTGGCATGCCGGCCGAAACCGGCGCCGTTTATCGCGTCGTCTTCGATGCGGCAGAGCAGCCCATTGCCCGCATCCTCGGTAATGACGAGGCACGTGGGCTGTGCGGATCGGGCCTCGTCGATCTCGTCGCCGGGCTACGCCGCCAGGGTGTCCTCACCCCGGTCGGCCGTTTCGCCGATGGCCGTTCGGCTTACGAATTCGTCGTCGGCAAGCATACGCTGGCGCTCGACTGGCGCGATGTGGATGCGCTGCAGCGCGCCAAGGGCGCGATTGGCGCCGGCATCTCTGTGCTCTGCACACAGGCGGGGCTTGCCCTGCGAACGTTGCGGCGCGTGGTGGCGGCAGGGCTGTTCGGTCGCTATCTCGATGTCGAGAATGCCCGGCAGATCGGTCTCCTGCCGGACGTGCCGGCCGAACACATCGAACTGGCGGGCAACAGCGCGCTCACCGGCGCCGTCGCCCTGCTGCTATCGGAATCCGCCAGAGCCATGCTCGCTCGTGCCCGGGCGACGGCATCTTGCGTCAATCTCGCCAAGATGGCGAATTTCGACACTGCATTCCTCGAGCATCTGTACTTGCGGCCGATGAGCAGTAGCTGAACCATGACGATTTCCACTATCGACCCCGTCGCTGCGGTGGTGCGTTCCGCCCAGTATCTCGCCGGTATCGTTCGCTATGACGATCTGTGGCCACAGCTCGCCAAGCTGGTCTGCCGCTTCTTCGGTGCCGACGTTGCCGCGTTCGCGATGCGCGAGGCAGACGGTCGCGTGCGTTTCTTGCACATCGAGCCGCCGGGGGTGAGTTTGGACGCCACGGCATCTACCGTCGCTGCGGTGTTCGACAGCGGTTTTCTCGCCAGTGAGGTGATCGAGCTGCCCGCGCCGCATGCCGCCGTGCTGCTGCCACTGGGGCGCGAGCGGCAGCGCACCAGTTATGTGCTGCTCGCAGCCCACTGCGGCACGGCACCTTTGCCGCGTGAGCGTCTCGATCTCTACCTAGCACTCGCCGGACTGATCGAGTCGACGCTCGATCGCATCGCCTCGCAGCAGCGCTTCGTCAACATGGCCAACAATGTGCCCGAACTGCTCGGCCAGCTCATGCTTGCCGATGGCGGCTGGCATTTCACTTATGTCAGTGGCGGTGCGCGCACGGTGCTCGGGATCGCTCCCGAAGCGTTGCTCACCGACAGCGGCCTGCTGTTCGGCGCTCTCGACGCTGCGGATCGCGCCGCACTGGAGGCGGCACTGGCGGGCTGGCAAGCCGGCGCTCATCTGCGCTTGACGATGCGCTGGAACGCGCCGGATGGCGGCACGCGCCATCTTTTGGCGAATGCGATGGCTACCACCGGCGAAGCCGGTGAACGCGTCTGGGACGGAGCGATCCAGGACATCAGCGAACAAGTGCGCTTGCAGGAGGAAAGCCGCCACAACCTCGAACGCCTCAACAAGAGCATGGAGGACGCGATCCAGGCGGTGGCGGCCACCATCGAACAGCGCGACCCCTATACCGCAGGCCATCAACGCCGCGTCGCCGAGCTGGCCGAGCGGCTGGCGATCCGGCTCGGTCTGCCGGAAGACACGGTGCATGGCATCCGTCTGACAGCCTCGATCCACGACATCGGCAAGATCCACGTGCCGGCCGAGCTACTCAGCTATCCGGGCAAGCTGCCGGAAGTCGAATTCGCGCTGATCCGCCAACATCCGCGAGTCGGCTACGAGATTCTCAAGAACGTCGATTTTCCCTGGCCCGTGGCTGAAATGGTCTATCAGCACCACGAGCATCTGGACGGTTCGGGTTATCCGCGCGGATTGAGCGGCGATGCGATTCTGCCGGGAGCGCGCATCATCACCGTTGCCGACGTCGTCGAAGCGATCGCCTTGTATCGGCCCTATCGTCCCGCGCTCGGCGTCGAGACCGCGCTCGATGAGATCGCCCAGCATCGCGGCACGCGCTACGATCCGGCGGTGGTCGATGCTTGTCTTGCGCTGTTTCGCGAGGAGGGTTTCAGTTTTTCGTGATGGCAAGCGCTTCGCTGCGACGCCGTGCGTGGTCATGGGCAGCAGCGAAGATTTCGTCCCCGCTTTCGCGCCTCAGCCCCGCATACAGGGCCGCCGCACGTTCGAGGTCGAGCGCCGTGTCGCCGTGCAGGAAGGGGAGGAAGGCGCAGGCACGCAGGATCGGTGGCAGGTTCTTGTCGCTGCCGCTGGCGACGAGGTCGGTTGCCAGTGCCAGCGCCTCGTTGCGATCGGCACGCGAGGGTTCGACACCGATCAAGCGCGGAAAGACGTCGAGGCGCAGAATCGCCAGCAACAAGGCGGTGGCATGGCTGGAGGTCATTTCGCTTTTCTTGCCGGGGGTTTCTTTGTCGACGGTGCCGTCTCACCAGCGCCGACTTTCGATGCCGTCTTCGCCTGGGCAGGTTTTGCGGCGCGCTGCTCGAACTCGAAGCCGATCTTGCCCTCCGTGCCGCGCACCAGGTAGGCGGAGAATTTCTTCTTCGTGCGGTTCGAGACGAAGCCCTTGAGCAAGGAGGTGCGGCCGGTTTCGAGCAGCTTTTGCATCTCGGCGCGGGAGATTTCCTGCTGCAGGATCACCTTGCCGGAGCGGAAATCGCACGTCTTCGCCAAACCGACGGCCTTTTCACAGACATAGGCCATCGGCTGCTCGAACACCCGCGCGCCGCATTTCGGGCAGGGGCCCAATGGTTCCTGTCCGCTGAAATCGACTTCCTCGGCCGCCTCTTCTTCGTTGCCGAAGTCGAATTTCGGCGCGAAATCCGCATCGAGTTTGATGACCGCGGAAAAGGCACGCCCCATCTTGCTGCGAAAGCCCGTCAGCGGCCCGATCTGCCCTGTCGAGAGCAGCTCGTCCATCTCTTCCGGTTCCCACTGGCGGCCGGCGAGCACCTTCCAGAGCTTGTAGTCGCAGCGCTCGCACTTGAAATAGCGGTAGGTCTCGTGGATTTTTCCGCCGCATTTCGGACAGGGTGTCTTGAGCGTGCCGAAATCGGCGTCATGGAGTTCGCCGGTCTTGATGCGTTCGACCATTTCGCGCGTCTGCTCGACGATGTGCGACATGAAGGCCTCGCGCTTCAAGCGCCCGTGCTCCATCTCCCTGAGCTTCCACTCCCACAGCCCGGTGAGCTCCGGCGAGCGGATCTCGTCGACTTTGAGCTGTTCGAGGGCGAACAGCAGGTTGAAGGCCTTGGCGGTTGGCTGCAATTCGCGGCCGTTGCGGTGCACGTATTCTTCCTGGATCAGCCCCTCGATGATCGCCGCGCGGGTGGCCGGCGTGCCCAGGCCCCGCTCGGCCATCGCCTCGCGCAGTTCTTCGTCCTCGACGAATTTCCCCGCTCCTTCCATCGCCGAGAGCAGCGTCGCTTCGTTGAAGCGCGGCGGCGGCTTGGTCTGGTTGGGTTTCACCTCGACGTCGTTGGTCCACACCCGCTCGTTCTTCGTCAGCGGCGGCAGGTTCGGGTTCTCTTCATCGCCCTGTGCTTCCCTGCC
The DNA here is from genome assembly GCF_004323595.1 of Sulfuricystis thermophila. Lineage (GTDB taxonomy): Bacteria > Pseudomonadota > Gammaproteobacteria > Burkholderiales > Rhodocyclaceae > Sulfuricystis > Sulfuricystis thermophila. The sequence continues at coordinate 2,485,085 of NZ_AP019373.1, read as the reverse complement.
ATAGACGGCGAGCCACCCCGGGGTCACCAGCACCTTGCCGACGGTCTTGAACGGCTCGCCCTCGACGCGTGTGATGCGGGTCGTGACGAGGTATTCGGCGGCAGGGTAAAAGATCGCGATGAAACGCTTGACGACCAGATCGTAGAGCTTCTGCTCGGCCTCGGAGAGGTGTTTCGGCGGGGTGCCGGTGGGAATGATCGCGAAGTGGTCGGAAACCTTGGCGTTGTTGAAGATGCGCTTGGTCGGATGCACCCAGCCGTTCTTCAGCACTTCATCAGCATGTTTGCCGAGCGGAGAGTCGGTCAACGCACGCAAGGTGTCCTTGACCGCGCCGATCATGTCCTCGGGTAAGTATCGGCTGTCGGTACGCGGGTAGGTGAGCACCTTGTGTTTTTCATAGAGCGCCTGCGCGAGCGCCAGGGTGTTGCGGGCCGAAAAGCCGAAGCGGCCGTTGGCGTCGCGCTGCAGCGAGGTGAGATCGTAGAGCAGCGGGCAGGCCTCGGTCTTGGGGGTCGCTTCTTCGCTGACCTCGCCTGGCTTGCCCAGACACTTCTTGCGCAGTGCCTCGGCTTGCTGAATGTCCCACAAACGCTCGGCTCTGGCATGTTCGTCATCGGACTTCTTGAACTGTTCGTCGAACCACTTGCCGCGGTAAGTGCCGGCCACCGCCTGGAATTCGGCCTCGACTTCCCAGTAATCGCGCGGCTGGAAGGCGCGGATCGCCTTTTCGCGCTCGACGAGGATCGCCAGGGTCGGCGTCTGCACGCGGCCGACGGTGGTTTTGTAGAAGCCGCCTTCCTGAGAATTGAAGGCGGTCATCGCGCGCGTGCCGTTGATGCCGATCAGCCAGTCGGCCTCCGAGCGGCAGCGCGCCGCATCCGCGAGCGGCAGCATCTCTTCATCGGTGCGCAGATGGGCAAAGCCGTCCTTGATCGCCTGCGGCGTCATCGACTGTAGCCACAGCCGGCGGATCGGCTTGTCGATCTTGGCAAACTGGACGATGTAACGGAAGATCAGCTCGCCTTCGCGCCCCGCATCGCAGGCGTTGATCAGCGCGACGACATCCTTGCGTTTGGCGAGCCGCACCAGCAGCTTCAGGCGGTCGGCGGTCTTGTCGATCGGATTGAGCGTGAAATGCGGCGGGATCACTGGCAGGTGGGCGAAACTCCACTTGCCGCGCTTCACTTCGTATTCCTCGGGCACCGCCAGTTCCAGGAGATGGCCGATCGCCGAGGAGAGCACATAGTGCTCGCTCTCGAAATAGTCGCCCTCGCGGGTGAAACCGCCCAGCGCCCGGGCGATGTCCTGGGCGACGGAAGGTTTCTCGGCGATGATCAATTGTTTGCTCATGGGGGGCGGATGTTAAGCGGGCTTCATGCCCGCTGGCAAGCGTTCAGCCCAGATTGTCCATTGGAACACGAGCGGGTTGTGATGGCGAGGGCGAGCAGATTTGCGTCCCCGCGACGAGCCAATAACGGTGTCTATTGGCGAGGAGCGGGGGCGCGAAGATGCCGCCCGCAGCCCGATACCCGCCGTGTAGGGCGATGAAATGATGGTTTCGCATGCTCATGACGCATTAGCCCGATCTCAATGGATAATCTGGGCTCAGTTCAGCCGTTGGTAACGGCCACCTGGCAGATTCGTGATGCGGCCGTCCATTTCGAGCGCAAACAGCCTTGCCAGCAGGGCATCCGGGGCGAGCCCGGTGCGTGCCGCCAGCGTGTCGAGATCGCAAGGGTCGCCGCCCAGGGCGATGAGGAGCGGATCCGTTTCGGCTTCCTTCACCGGCGGCAGGGCTGCCGGGTTCGTCACGTTTTCCCAGCGCAGCTCTTCGAGGATGTCCTGTGCCGATTCGACCAGTTTCGCGCCCTGCTTGATCAGCGCATGGCAGCCCTTCGATTGCGGCGAGTGGATCGAGCCGGGGATCGCGAACACCTCACGGCCGGCCTCGGCCGCCAGCCGCGCGGTGATCAGCGAACCGCTTTGTTTCGCCGCTTCGACGACGAGGCAGCCGCGTGAGAGCCCCGCGATCAAGCGGTTGCGGCGCGGAAAGTTGGCGGCAATCGGCGGCGTGCCGAGCGGGAATTCGCTGAGGATGCAGCCCTTGATGGCGATCTCGCGGGCCAGCGCCTCGTTTCGCGCCGGATAGATGCGGTCACAGCCGGTGCCGACCACCGCGATCGTCGATGCCGCCTCGTTCAAGGCGCCGCGATGGGCGGCGGCATCGATGCCGGCCGCCAGCCCGCTGACGATGGTCAGTCCCGCCGCGGCGAGCGCTTGCGCAAGGGCCGTCGCATTGGCCTCACCCTGTTTCGTCGCATTGCGACTGCCGACGATCGCCAGGGCCGGGCGGTTCAAAAGTTCGCTGCGGCCTTTGGCGTAAAGCAGCAGCGGCGGGTCGGCGGCGGTGAGCAGCGCTTGCGGATAGTCGGCGTCGGCGAGCGTGAGTATCCGGTTGCCGGTCTGGCTCGCCCAGGCCAGCGCCGCTTCGATTTCGGCGGTGCAGTCGTGCGCGAGCAGCCGCTCGGCGAGTCCGCCACTCAACACACCGCGCAATGCGGAGGGCGGCGCGGCGAAAACCGCCTCGGGATCACCGAAGGTTTCCAGCAGGCGGCGCTGGCCTTCACCGCCCAGACCGGGAATCAGCGTCAGGCGCAGCCAGGCAGTGAGCTCGTCCGGCGCATCCATCCGCAATTATGGTTTGCGGATTTTGTCGCCTTCCATCACCGGGCGGCTGGCGTTGGTGATCAGCGCGTAAGAGACCCGATCGAAGACGCGGAACACGAAAGCGAGGCCAATGCGCTCGTCGGGGAGCAGATGGGTTTGTGGCTTGTCATCCTCGAAACGGTTCGTCACTGCCGCGCCGGCGCGATAGATCGCCACCACGTGGCCGACTTCCAGTCCATCCTGCTTGCCGCGCGAGAGCGAGACGACCGAGTTCACCGCGGCTTCGCCGACGCCGCCATAGATCAGCATCACGCGGCCGTTGATGTCCTGGGTCGGCGCGTGCGGCACATAGCTCATCACCTCGGGGCGCTCGGCCGGCACGAGATAATCGCCGCGGCCGATTTCCTGTTTCACGCTGGTCAGCACCAGCGGCAGCACGTCGCCCGGCTCGCCATCGGGGCGCGCGCTGCCGAGATAGACGGCTTCGATGCCGAGGATCTCGCCGTTGTCCGGATCCTTGAGGGCGCGACCGGGACGGAAGACATGCCAGCGCTTGATCTTCGGGTCGGCGTTGTTGGTGGCATAGATCTTGTCGCCGGTGCCGGTGAAGACACGATCCTCCTGCGTGGCGACGATACGCGGTGCAGTGTCGAACTCGCCGGGATTGATCACCAGCGGCTGGGACAGGAAGGGTTCGATCGCGCTGGCAGGAATCGCCGGGATTTCCTGCGGCGGCGTCTCGACGCGCACTTCGGGACCCAGTTTGATGACGTTACCGAGCCGCAGGCGGGGTTCGGCGCCGCTGCGATCGAGGATCAGCACCTGGCCGGGATAGATCCGGTGCGGGTTCCTGACCTGCTCCGCGTTCATCTTCCACAACTCGGGCCAACGGAACGGATCCTTGAGAAACTTCGCCGCGATGCCCCACAGTGTGTCGCCCGGCACGACGATGTGGCGTTCGGGGGCGTCGGGCGCGAGCTCGATCGGCTTGGCGCTTTGGGCCACTGCGGCAGCGGTTGAAAAACCAAAAATCAGCGCGAATATAATGTGACGCATAGTTGGGCCTCCGGACATTCGTCGGATTCTGCCCGGAAATCCCGCGAGCATCAACCTGTTAAAGAAGACTTTCATGGCCTTATTGCCGATTCTGCGTTATCCCGATCCGCGCCTGCATACGGTGGCCAAGCCGGTCGAGGCCGTCGATGCCGGGATCAGGAAGCTTGCCGCCGACATGCTGGAAACCATGTATCAGGCGCCAGGCATCGGCCTCGCGGCGACCCAGGTCGATGTGCACAAGCGCCTGTTGGTGCTCGATGTGTCCGAGGACAAATCGCAGCCGATGGTCTTCATCAACCCGGAAATCCTCGAACGCAGTGGCGAGCATGTCGGTGAGGAAGGCTGCCTGTCGGTGCCCGGCATCTATGAGACGGTGAAACGGAGCGAGCGCGTCAAGGTGCGCGCGCTGAATCTCGACGGCGAACCCTTCGAGCTCGAAGCCGATGGTCTGCTGGCGATCTGCCTGCAGCACGAGATCGACCACCTCGATGGCAAGGTGTTCGTCGAATACCTCTCCCGCCTGAAACTCTCCCGCATCAAGGCCAAGCTCGCCAAGCAGGCGAGGATCACGGCCTGATGAGGGTCGCTTTCGCAGGCACCCCCGAATTCGCTGCGGTTGCCCTGCGGGCGATCCTTGCCGCGGGCTTTCCGGTGCCGCTGGTGCTCACCCAGCCCGACCGCCCGGCCGGGCGCGGCCAGAAACCCGTCATGAGTCCGGTCAAGGCGGTCGCCCAAGAACACGGCATCCCCGTGCATCAGCCGGAAAAGCTGCGCGATCCCGCGACCCATGCGCCGCTCATCGAAGCGGCGCCCGATGTGCTGGTGGTCGCCGCCTACGGGCTGATTTTGCCGTCTGCGGTGCTCGGCATCCCAAAGCACGGCTGCGTGAACATCCACGCCTCCCTTCTGCCGCGCTGGCGGGGTGCGGCACCGATCCAACGCGCGATCGAGGCGGGCGACAAAGAGACGGGCATCACGATCATGCAGATGGACGCCGGCCTCGATACCGGGCCGCTGCTGCTCGCCGAAAGCGTGAAAATCGGCGCTGACGAGACGGCAGGGAGCCTGCACGACAAGCTCGCCTCCTTGGGCGGGCGGCTGATCGTCGAAGCATTGCGATGCTTCGACACGCTCACCCCGACACCGCAGCCCGCCGAAGGTGTGACTTATGCGGCGAAGATCGACAAGGCGGAGGGCATGATCGATTGGACGCGGCCGGCGGTCGAGATCGAAAGGAAAATGCGCGCCTTCGACCCCTTTCCGGGTTGTAGCGCGCAGCTTCACGACACGACGCTGAAACTTTGGCGCGCGGAGCTCGCGCCAGGCCAGGGCGCGCCGGGCGAGATTCTCGCGGTGGCACCTTCCGGCATCGTCGTCGCCTGCGGCGATGGCGCGCTCAAACTCACCGAGCTGCAGAAGCCTGGCGGCCGCCGGCTCCCCGCTGCCGATTTCCTGCGCGGCTTTCCGCTCGCTGCCGGTGAAAGATTCAGCTCACCCGGAAATTCTTGAACTGCCACGGGTCGTCGACATCGACGTCCTGCGGGAAGAATCCGGCACGGTCTTTCAGCGGCGTCCAGTCGGAATAGACGCCGACCACCTCGCCGAGATAAGGCCGGCACCATTCGATCATCTCGGCAAAGGGCAGCTCGTCGGGATCGACCACGCCCATCGCCGGATTTTCGATCGCCCACGCCATACCGGCCATCACGCCGGCCGTCACCTGCAACACCGTCGCCGAGTTGTAGGGGGCGAGCCGCTTCGCTTCTGCGTGCGAAAGCCGCGAGCCGAACCAGTAAGCGCCCTTGGGATGGCCCATCAGCAGCACACCCAGCTCATCGACGCCGGCAAGGATCTCGTCGCGCACGATGCGTTTGTTTTCCTGCAGATGCCACTCGCGGCCGGCGAGCTCATGCAGTGAGAGCACCGCGTCATCACAAGGATGGTAGGCGTAATGCACGGTCGGCCGGTATGTCGGCGTCGTGCCGGTGCCTATGGTCAGATAGTCGGCGATCGAGATCGCCTCGCCATGCGTGATCAGGAAACCGTGCATCGGCCCGGCGAGCGGTGTCCAGCTGCGCACGCGTGTCGCCGCGCCCGGGCGTTCGAGCCAGATCGCCGCCTCGCAGCCGAAGCCGTGGCGATGGCCGTCCGGCGGCAACGCCTTTTCGTGGCTGCCCCAGCCGAGCTCGGCGGGTTGGCAACCTTCACCGACGAAGCCATCGACCGACCAGGTGTTGACGAATTCGCCAGGACGCTTCCTGGGTTCGGCCACCTGCCAGTCGCGTTCGGCGATATGGATCACCCGGACGCCGAGTGATTGCGCGAGTCGCGCCCAGCCGGCACGGTCGGCGGGCGGCGTGGCATCGAGGCCGCAATCGCGCGCGATGTCGAGCAGCGCCTGCTTGACGAAATGCGACACCCAGCCGGGATTGGCGCCGTGGGTGAGCACCGCGGTCGGCGCACCGGGGCGATGGAGCGCCTTCGCCTGTTCGCGCAACGCGTAGTTCGAACGCTGCGAAGGGGAAAGCAGCGGATCGGTGTAACCGCCCGCCCAGGGTTCGATACAGGCATCGAGATAAAGGGCGCCACGCTCGCGGCAGAACTCGATTAGCGCCACGCTCGCGACATTGACGGCAAGATTGAGCAGAAAGTCGCCGGGTCCGACGAGTGGGGCGAGCACTTGCCGGAAATTATCGCGGTCGAGCGGCAGGATCGTATGCGAAACACCGTAATCCCGTGCCTCCCTGATGCCTTCGGCATCGGCGGTGACGATCGCCACCTGCTCGGGGCGCAGCGCGAAATGACGAAACAGGAGCGGCAGAACGCCTTGGGCGATCGCACCCCAGCCGACGATCGTCAGCCGGCCCGGGAAGGGAATGGGGGTATGGGCGGAAAGGTTCATGAATGACGTTTACCACAGAATCGCGGTTACCATGCGCTTCCTGAGCCGAAATGAATGCCACCTCCCCGCCCCCCTTTCGCAACCCGCCGCTTTCCCGGGCGCTCGCCGCTGCGGCGGCAGCGGTTGCGGAAGTGCTCGTCGGCCGCACGCCGGAGGTTGCGCTCGCCGCGCTGCCCATCGAGCTGCGGCCGGCCGCGCGCGATCTCGCGCTGACCACCTTGCGCGATCATGGCCGCGGCGATTTTTTCCTCGCCCGTCTGCTCGAACGGCCGCTGAAAGACAAGGCGGCGCGGGCGCTGTTGCTGGTCGCGCTCGCCCGCCTGGAGCGCCGCCCCACTGACGCGCACACCCTCGTCGATCAGGCCGTCGAGGCTGCCGCCAAGCCGTTCAAGAAACTGACCAATGCCATCCTGCGCAATTTCCAGCGCCGCCGCGCAGAGCTCATCGCTGCGGCGGAGGCCGACGAATTGGCTCATTGGCGGCATCCTCGTTGGTGGCTCGCGCTGTTGCGCGAGGCTTATCCGGAACGCTGGCGGGAGATCGCCGCCAGCGGCAATGCTCATCCGCCGATGACGCTGCGGCTGAACGCGCGGTGCCGTGTCACCAGCGCCGAGTTTCTCGCGCAGTTGGCCGAGGCCGGTGGTGCAGGGCAGGCGCTCGACGAGACGGCGATCCTGCTCGAACCCCCCTTGCCGGTCGAGCGCCTCCCCGGTTTTCAGGAGGGTTGCGTCTCGGTGCAGGACTGGGGTGCGCAGCGCGCGGCGCGGCTCCTCGATGCCCGAGACGGCATGCGTGTGCTCGATGCCTGCGCCGCGCCCGGGGGCAAGGCGGCTCATTTGCTCGAACTCGCTGATCTCGAGCTGACCGCGCTGGAAGTGGATGCCCTGCGCGCTCGGCGCATCGAGGAAAACCTCGCGCGGCTTCATCTTGCCGCGACGGTGAAAATCGGCGATGCACGCAAACCGGCGGACTGGTGGGACGGGCGGCCTTTCGAGCGCATTCTCGCCGATGTGCCCTGTTCCGCCTCGGGCGTGGTGCGACGCCATCCCGACATCAAGTGGCTGCGGCGCCCGGAGGATGTGGCGGGATTCGCACAGACCCAGGCTGCCATCCTCGATGCCTTGTGGCCGCTCATGGCCCCCGGTGGCAAAATGCTCTACTGCACCTGTTCGGTCTTTCCCGCGGAAAACGGCGGGCAGGTGCGCGCGTTCCTTGCGCGTCATCCGGATGCGCGCCGCCTGCCGACGGGCGGCAGCGAAGAAGAATTGCAACTCTTGCCCTCGGCCACTCATGACGGCTTCTACTACGCCCTGCTGGAAAAGACGCCTTGAACGGTTCGTTGCGCTGGGCTTCGGTCTGCTCGTCACCGTGCTGGCCTGGGCGGGTAGCATCCAGCCGAAAGGCGCCGAGGTGGTCCCGGATGAACGTGGCTGGGCGGTGAATGCCGAATTCGACGTCGAGCTCGGCGCGCGTCTCGTCGATGCCGTCGGCAAGGGCGTGCCGCTTCATTTCCGTTTCGAGGTGCAGATCAAGCGCAAGCGCTGGTACTGGATCGATGAGCATCTGGCCGGCCGTGTCGTCAATTACCGCTTGAGCTACCAGACGCTGACGCGACAGTATCGGCTCGCCGTCGGCAGCCTGTATCAGAACTTCGATACGCTCGAAGCGGCGCTCACTGCGCTCGGCCACATCCGGCGCCTGCACGTCGCCGACGCGGGAACCCTGCCGCAGGGCGAGTCGCTCGCCGCCGCCGTGCGTCTTTCGCTCGACCAGAACCAGTTGCCGAAACCCTTGCAGATCGATGCGCTGGCCAACGACGACTGGCGGGTCGATGCCCGCACCTTGAGCTGGCAGTTCGTGCCCCAGCCTGAGCCGCAATGATCATCGCCTTGACACTCGCCGCGGCGCTCGGCGGCATGCTGGTGATTTTGCTGACGTCGGCTTCGGCCGATACCGCGCTGTTCGCCCGCCACACGCCGCTGTTGATCATCCTCAATGCGCTGGCGGCCCTGCTGCTGCTCGGACTGGTCATCACCCAGTTGCGCCGCCTGTGGCGCGATTACCGGAATGGCGTGTTCGGCGCCCGCCTCAAGACGCGGCTGCTGATGATGCTGGCGATGATGGCGGTGCTGCCCGGCGCGCTGGTGTATGCGGTGTCGATGCAGTTCGCCGTGAAGAGCATCGATTCGTGGTTCGACGTGCGCATCGAGGCGGCGCTCGACGGCGGTCTCGATCTGGCCCGCAGCGTGTTCGAGACGATGCAGACGGAGCTCCTCGTCAAAGGCCGCTCGATGGCCTATGACCTGGCCGAAGTGCCTGCGCCGGGGGCGGTGCTCCTCAATCGCCTGCGCGAGCAGGCCGGGGTGAATGCCGCCGTGCTGGTGACTGCGAACGGCCAGCTGGTCGCCAGCAGCAGCGCCAGTGAATTGCCGGAGCTCATGCCCGCGTTGCCCGACCCGGTCGAGCTGCGGCAGGCGCGTACCGGCACGGGTAGCGCGCGTGTCGAAGGCGATGCGGCGAGCGGCTTCGTGGTGCGCGCCCTCTTGCCGGTGCGCGCCTACCGTTTCGCGGCCGAGCCGCTGATCCTGCAGCTCGAACAGCCGGTGCCGGCCGCGATCGCGCAAAGCGCCGCCCTGGTGGAGGCGGCGCAGCGCGATTACCAGCAACTGCAGCTCGGCCGCGCCGGCCTCAAACGCCTCTATACGCTGACCCTGACCTTTGCGTTGCTGCTCGCGCTGTTCGCCGCGATCGCGCTGGCCTTCTTCCTCGCCAGCCGGCTCGCCAAGCCGCTGTTGATGCTCGCCGAAGGCACGCGCGCCGTCGCCGCGGGCGATCTGACGCCGCGTGCGGTGCTGGAAACCGACGACGAGCTGGGGGTGCTGACCCGCTCGTTCAACGAGATGACGCAACAGCTCTCCCAGGCACGCGTCGAGCGTGAAGCCGCGCAACGCGCCGCGGTCTGGGGCGAGGTGGCGCGGCGGCTCGCCCATGAGATCAAGAATCCCCTCACTCCGATCCAGCTCTCGGCCGAGCGTCTGCAGATGAAGCTCTCCGGGAAGCTCGCCCCGGAGGATGCCGCGATGCTCGAGCGGGCGACGAAGACCATCGTCGATCAGGTCGAGGCGATGAAGGCGATGGTCAACGACTTCCGCGACTATGCGCGTCTGCCGCCGCCGAATCCGCAGCCGCTCGATCTGAACCGTCTGATTGCCGAGGTGCTCGAACTCTATGCCCACAGCGGCTTCAACATCGAAACCGAGCTCGATCCGCTCCTCCCGCCGGTGCTGGCCGACGCCGATCAGATTCGCCAGGTGCTGCACAACCTGATCAAGAACGCTGCCGAAGCCTGTGGTGACAAAGTTGGTGCTGGCGGAAATGGAAACGTCCCGCCGGGCGCCGACCCATCTCGCAAAGTTTCTGCTTCCGGGACGGCACGGATTTTGGTGAAGACGCGCCATGCGGGCCGCAAGGCCGAGCTGGTCGTGGCTGACAACGGCCCCGGCTTCCCGCCCGAAATCCTCCAACATGCGTTCGAACCCTATGTGACCACCAAGCCGAAGGGCACCGGCCTCGGATTGGCGATCGTGCACAAGATCGTCGTCGATCACGGCGGCACGGTGACGCTCGCCAACCGGCCTGCAGCCGAAGGGGGCGGCGCACGAGTTTGCGTACAATTACCCATCGCCCCATCAGGGGAAAATGCCGATGCACTGTGATCCTTCCTTCCCACGCCGCCGATTTCTGGCTGGCGCGCTCGCTGCCGCCGCAACCGGATGGCTGCCCGCCGCGGTGCGCGCCGGCGAGCGGCCGGTATTCGCCATCGTGCCCTATTTGCCGGCGCGCCGGCTCGTCGGCTTTTATTCCCCGCTGCTGCCGGTCATCGAGGGTGTTCTGGGGCAGAAGGTGGATCTTGCCAGCGCGCCGAACTATGCAGAGCATCTCGTCCGCATGCGTGCCGGTGCCTACGATATCGTCGCCGATGCGATGATTCATGCTCGCCTCGCCCAGCGCGAGCTCGGCCATGTGCCGCTCGTGCGCACTCAGGCGCCGCTCGAGCCGGTGCTCGTCGTGCGTGCAGATGTGCCAGAGAAGAGTCTCAAGGATTTCAAATGGGGAGCGGTCGCCATCGCGGTCACCGACCGCGTCGCCTCGCTGGGAGTGATCGGCTTGCGTTTTCTGCGCGACGCGGGACGCATCGCCGGCCGCGATTTCCGCCTCGTCACCACCGGCACGCATGCCAATTCACTGCAACGCCTGCTGGTCGGTGACGTCGAGGCGGCGATCGTCTCGCGCACCACGCTCGCCCAGGTCGATGCCGCGCTGGCGGCGAAGGTTCGGGTGCTGATGCCGCTGGGGCGTGGCCTGGCGGCCGTCATCTACCATGTGTCACCCCGGCTGGCTCACAAGGCAGAAGCGCTCAGCCGGGCGCTGTTCGACTTTGCCGCGCAGCCAAGCGGCCAAACCTTCATCGCTTCCCTCGGTCATCAGGGGCTGGTGCCGGTCACCGACGCTGAAATGCAGGGGATCGATCCGTTGGTGGTCGAACTGTATCGCCAGATGCACGAGGAATCTTGAGTGTCCCGCCGGTCAGGTTTTTTTGCTGATCTGCCGATTCGCCACAAGCTGAGCCTCTTGGCGGCGTTCGCATCGTTGTTGGGTCTGCTCCTTTTCGGTGCGATGATGCTCGCATTGCTGCGCTGGTCTGCCGAGCGCGGTATCGAACAGCAGGAAACGACGCTGCGGCCACTGCTCGCCGCGGCGCTGACCGGGCCGATGGTCGAGCGCGACTACGCCAGTGTGCGCGAGATCGCACAGGCACTGATCAAGAGCGACGCAATCGATGCGATCGAGGTGGTTTCGAACGATGGCACCATGGTGGCCGAAGCGCACGAAGCGAATCGATCACCTTTCGGCAAAGACAGTATCTTCGAGCTCGAAGAGAGTGGTGTGAGTTTCGGCCGGGTGCATCTGCGTCTGGGCGCCGGCGGCTTCGCTGCATTGTCGGAACGCATGGGACTGGCCATGCTCGTCACCGCAATGCTGTCCTTGGCGCTGGTGACGGTGTTGTTCCGCATCCTTTCCCGGCGACTGACGCGTCGACTCGCACGGCTCGCCGCGACCGCCCACGAGATCACTGCCGGCCGGCTCGAAGCGCGGGTGGAAGATGAAACGCAAGACGAGATCGGCCGGCTCGCCCACGATTTCAACCGCATGGCCGAGACCGTGCAGCAGACCGTGCAGGAGCTCGCAGCCAGCGAAGGCGAGGTGACGGCGATTCTGCAGTCCATCGGCGATGGCCTGGTGACGACCGATGCGACGATGCGCGTGTCCTACCTCAATCCGGTGGCCGAGGCGCTGACCGGCTGGACCGAAGCCGAAGCGCGCGGCCGCAGCATTGCCGAGATCTTCAAGATCGAACACGCCTTGACGGGGCAGCCGGCGGAAATCCCGGTCGGGCGCGTGCTGGAAACGGGGCTGGTAGTGGGCCTGGCCAATCATACGGTGTTGGTGGCGAAAGACGGCCGGCGTTACCACATCTCCGACAGTGCGGCGCCGATCCGCGATGGCACGGGTCAGCTGATCGGCGTGGTGATGGTGTTCCGCGACGTTTCAGAGTCCTATCGCCTGCGCGCCGATCTCGATGCCCAACGTACCCGCCTGGCGCTGGCGCTCCAAGGCGCGAACCTTGGTCTATGGGATCGCGACCTGACGACGGGCGCCCTCGTCGTCGACGCGCGCTGGGCGGGCATGCTCGGCTATCGCCCAGAAGATTTCGCCGCACTCGCCGATCCTTGGATCGCACTGATCCACCCGGACGATCTGTCGGGTGCGAAACGCGCGTTCAAGGATCACCTCGAAGGACGCCTACCGCAATACGAGGCCGAATTTCGTATGCGCGGCAAGGACGGGCAGTGGCGCTGGATCCTATCCCGCGGCCGGGTAACGGCGAGAGATGCCGAAGGGCGGCCGCTGCGCATCACCGGCACGCATCTGGACATCACCGAACGGCATGCCGCGCAGGACGAGATCGAACGGCTTGCGTTCTACGATCCGCTCACTCATCTGCCCAACCGTCGTTTGTTGCTCGACCGTCTCGAACGCGAGTTTGCCGAGGCGCGCCGCAACGGTCATCACGGTGCGCTCTTGTTCATTGATCTCGACCATTTCAAGCAGATCAACGATGCCCATGGTCATACCGCGGGCGATGCCGTGTTGCGTGAAACCGCAGCACGCCTGAAAGGCCTATTGCGCGAGGTGGATACCGTCGCGCGTCTCGGCGGCGACGAATTCGTCGTCCTGCTGCCCGGTCTCGCTGCCGATGCGGCAACCGCTGCCGCTGCCGCGAGGCATGTCGCCGACAAGCTGCGGCTGGCGCTCTCTCAGCCCTTCGAGCTCGGTCAGGTCGGCGGGGTTTGCCACCTCGGGGCGTCGATCGGTCTGACCCTGTTTCCCGATGGAGTCGGCGAAAACTGCGAGGCTATCCTGCGCCATGCCGATACCGCGATGTATCAGGCCAAGGAAGGTGGTCGCAATGCCGTGTGCTTCTTCGAGCCGGCGATGCAGTCGCTGGTGGAAGAACGTCTGGCACTCGAAAACGACCTGCACGCCGCGATCGCCAGCGAAGAATTCGAGCTTTACCTGCAGGGGCAGCACGATGCGGAGGGACGCCTCAAGGGCGCCGAGGTTCTGCTGCGCTGGCCCCATCCGCGCCGTGGACTGGTACCGCCGACCTCCTTCATTCCGCTCGCCGAGGAAAGTGGTCTGATCGACGAGCTCGGCGAGTGGGTGCTGCGCAAGGCGGCGATGCTGCTCAAGGCGCTGGAAGAGGCCGGCCACGATCTGCGGCTCGCCGTGAACATCAGCCCGCGTCAGTTCCGCAAGGCGGATTTCGTCGCCCGGGTGCGCACGATACTCGCCGAAACCGGCGCAAACCCTCTGCGGCTGGTACTCGAAATCACCGAGAACCTCCTGCTTACCGATCTCGGCGAGGCGACGGCGCGCATGCATGAGCTTCAGGCGCTCGGTATCCGTTTCTCGATCGACGATTTCGGCACTGGCTATTCGTCCCTCTCCTATCTGAAGCGTCTGCCGCTCCAGGAGCTGAAGATCGACCGTGCTTTCGTGGCCGGCCTGCCGCAGGATGCCGACGATGCCGCGCTGTCGAAGACCATCCTGCTGATCGCCCGGCAGATGCACCTCGAAGTCGTCGCCGAAGGCGTCGAGACCGAGGCACAACTCACCTGGCTCAAACACAATGGCTGCCATCATTTCCAAGGTTACTTGTTTGGCCGGCCGCAACCGGTGACGGCATTCCTGGCGCGGCTGGCCATGCCGGCGCGTTGACCGATGTCGGAAAAGCAAATGCACGGCCTACTTCTTTCATGGTGGTTTTGATTTTCGGGATAATCTGTAGCCATGTCGCAAATCCTGGTCATCGACGACGAAGTCGGCATCCGCGAATTGCTCCGTGAAATCCTCACCGACGAGGGTTTCGATGTCGTCACGGCGGAGAATGCCACTGCGGCGCGCGCTTGCCGCGACAGTCATCGCCCCGATCTCGTGTTGCTCGACATCTGGATGCCCGATACCGATGGTGTGACCTTGCTCAAGGAATGGGCGGCGGCCGGCAAGCTCAACATGCCGGTGGTGATGATGTCCGGCCATGCGACGATCGAGACCGCCGTCGAGGCGACGAAGATCGGCGCGGTCGGCTTCCTGGAAAAACCGATCAGCATGCAGAAGCTGCTCGCCGCGGTGAAGCAGGGGCTCGAGCATCATCCCAAAACCGGCTCGGTGCTCACCCTGGCTGCCTTCCCGCGTTCGGCACTGCTCAAGGACCTGCGCCGCCGCCTCGAACAGGTGGCGGCCAAGAGTCGCTCGGTGCTGCTGCGCGCGCCGCCAGCCTCGATCGTCGAACTCGCCGCGCACACTTTGCAGATTCCCGGCAAGCCCTGGGTCGATCTCGGCCAGGACTCCAGTCCGATCTCGCTCGATTCTCTCGCCCAGGCGAGCGGCGGGGTGCTGTATTGCAGCGAGCTGGCGAAAATGACGCGCCTGCAGCAGAAGAACCTTGCCTTCGCGTTCGAACGTCTCGAACGGCACAACCTGCGCCTCGTCACCGCGACGACACACACCGCCAGCGTACTCATCGAGCACGGCTGGGATGCTGATGTCATCGACCGCCTGTTCGAGGTCAGCATCGGTCTGCCGTCGTTCGCTGAGCTCAAGGACGAGATTCCCGATCTCGCCACCCACCTGCTGGCGCAACTGGCGGAGAGCGGTGAAGTGCCGGTGCGTCACCTGTCCGTCGCCGCCCAGAATGCGTTGCGGCAGTATCCGTGGCCGGAGGGCTACCCGCAGCTGCGCAGCGTGCTCAAGTCGCTGGCGCTCGCTGCGCTCGACGATGAAATCGGCGCCGAGGATGTCAACCATCTGCTCGCGCCCGGGCGCCCGGAGATTGCCGAGATACCGCCCGGCCTGCTGCCGGAAATGTTCGAGTTGCCGCTACGCGAGGCGCGCGAGCTGTTCGAGAAGCTCTACTTCGAGCACCATCTGCGCGTCGATGGCGGCAGCATGACACGGCTGGCCGAAAAGACCGGCCTCGAACGCACGCACCTCTATCGCAAGCTGAAAGACCTGGGCTTGCGCAACGCCACCAAAGAAGAAGAATGAAGATCCTCATCCTCGGCGCCGGCCAGGTCGGCGCCTCCGTTGCCGAGGCCTTGGCCTCGGAAGCCAACGACATCACCGTCGTCGATCAGGATCATCAGGCGTTGTCTGCGCTCGCCGACCGGCTCGACGTGCGCACGGTGGCCGGCAATGCCGCCTACCCGTCGGTGCTGCGTGAAGCCGGCATCGAAGATACCGAATTGCTCGTCGCGGTGACCCAGTCCGACCAGACCAATCTGGTCGCCTGCAAGATCGCCCGTAGCCTGTTTTCCGTCACCACGCGCATCGCGCGTCTGCGTTCGCCGGATCTGCTCGACCCGGTGTTGCTCTCCAACGACAACTTCGCCGTCGATTATGCGATCTGTCCGGAGCAGGACATCACCGACTACATCGCCAAGCTGATCGAGTTTCCCGGCGCGCTGCAGGTGCTCGAATTCGCCGCCGGCAAGGTGACGCTGGTCGGTGTGCGCGCCAAGCAGGGTGGGCTTCTGGTCGGCAAGCCGATCCGCGCGATGCGCGACCACCTGCCGCCCGGTGTCGATGCGCGCATCGCCGCGATCTTCCGCGAGCACCAGCCGGTCGATCCCGACGGCGACACGGTCATCGAGCAGGGCGACGAGGTGTTTCTGGTCGCCGACAGTCAGTACATCCGGCTGGTGCTCACCGAATTGCGCCGCAGCACCGAGCCGGTCAAGCGCGTGATGATCGCCGGCGGCGGCAATATCGGCCTGCGTGTGGCGCGCACGCTGGAAACCCGCTACGAAGTGAAGCTCATCGAGGTCGACCGCCGGCGCGCCGAAGTGATCGCCGGCAAGCTCGCCAATACGCTGGTATTGCATGGCGAAGCCACCGACGAGAATCTGCTGATCCAGGAAAACATCGACGAGATCGACATGTTCCTGGCGCTGACCAACGACGACGAGGACAACATCATGGCCGCGTCGCTGGCCAAGCGACTCGGCTGCAAGCGTGTGCTGGCGCTGATCAACCGCCGCGCCTATGCCGACATGGTGCAGGGCGGGCCGATCGACATCGGCATGTCACCCGCCCAGGTGTCGATCGGCCCGCTGCTCACCCATGTGCGGCGCGGCGACGTCGCGCGGGTGCACAGCCTGCGGCGCGGTGCGGCCGAGGCGCTCGAGCTGATCGCCCACGGCGACCGCAAGACCTCGAAGGTGGTCGGCCGGCGCATCGAGGAATTGCCGAAGATCCGCGGCGCGCACATCGGCGCCATCGTGCGCCAGGATTCTGGCGGAGAGGGCGGACGCGTCATCATTCCCCACCATGACACGGTGATCGAATCCGACGACCACGTGATCGTCTTCTGCATGCGCAAGCGCGAGGTCGCGCAGGTCGAGAAGCTGTTCCAGGTCGGCTTCCAGTTTCTCTGAGCAGAGCAAACTGTCGCCATGAAACGTTTTTACCCGGTAATCCGCGTCTTTGGCGTGCTGCTGACGGGCTTCTCGTTCACCTTGCTGGTGCCCCTGCTGCTTTCCTGGCTGTGGCAGGATGGCGCGAGTTCGGCCTACGACGAAGCCTTCCTGGCCACCTTGGCCAGCGGCCTGTGGCTCTGGTGGCTGACGCACCGCGATAGGAACGAGCTCAAGGTGCGCGATGGCTTCCTGCTGGTGGTGATGGTGTGGACCCTGTTTCCTGCATTCGCTTGCCTGCCGCTGATTTTTCACCTGCACATCTCATTCACCGATGCTTATTTCGAAGCCGTTTCCGGACTGACGACGACTGGGGCGACCGTGCTCGATCATTTGGACACGCTGCCGCGGTCGATCAACCTCTGGCGCGGCATGCTGGTCTGGCTGGGCGGCATGGGGCTGATCGTGCTGGCGGTTGCGGTGCTGCCGCTCCTCGGCATTGGCGGCCGGCAGATGTTCAAGGCCGAGACGCCCGGCCCGATGAAGGATGCCCAGCTCACGCCGCGCATGACGCATACCGCGAAAGGCCTGTGGGCGGTCTATGCCGGCATCACGCTCGCCTGCGTGCTCGGCTATCGCTGGGCGGGGATGGACTGGTTCGACGCCGTGGTGCATGCCTTCACGACGATGGGGCTGGGCGGCTTCTCCAGCCACGACGCGAGCTTCGGCTACTGGAATTCACCGGCGGTCGAAGCGGTGGCGATCGTCTTCATGCTGCTGGCGGGCATCAACTTCGCCACCCACTTCCTCGCCGTGCATGGCCGCAGTCTGCGGCCCTATCGGCATGACCCCGAGGTTGGCTGGTATTTTGCCGTGGTGCTGGGCAGCATCGTCGGCATCGCGCTTTATCTTTACGCACACGACGTTTATGCTGATTTCCCGACGGCGCTGCGCTTTGCCGCCTTCAATGTCGTCTCGATCGCCACGACCACCGGATATGCGAACACCGACTATGCGCTCTGGCCGTCCTTCGTGCCGCTGTGGATGCTGTTTTTGTGCAGCTTCGCGACCAGCGCCGGCTCGACCGGCGGCGGCATCAAGATGATGCGCGCGATCATCCTCTTCAAGCAGGTCTATCGCGAGCTGATGCGCGCGATGCACCCGAAGGCGGTCTGGCTGGTGCGCATCGGCGGCACGCCGGTCGAGGCCAAGATCCTCTTCGCGGTGCTCGCCTTCGGCTTCGTCTATATGGTGGCGGTGACGACGCTGACGCTGGTGCTGTCCTTTTCGGGGCTCGACAGCATCACGGCGTTTTCGGCCGTCGTGGCCAGCATCAACAATACCGGCCCCGGCCTCGGCGACGTCGGCCCGGCGACGACGTTTGCCTCGCTGAGCGATTTCCAGACCTGGGTGTGCACTTTCGCGATGCTGCTCGGCCGGCTGGAAATCTTCACTTTGCTCGTCGTGCTGACGCCCGCCTTCTGGAAGAAGTAGCCGTTTCGCCAGCGCCGACTTTCACAGCCCGAAGCGCTCGTCAAGACCGAGCAGCGTGGCGATGCCGAGAATGAGGAAGATCACCGCGGCAATGCCATGGATCAGCTTTTCCGGCAACTTGTGGGCGATGCGCTCGCCCAGCAGCACGGCCGGTACGTTGGCGATCATCATGCCCAGCGTGGTGCCGAGAACGACGGCCATGACCGAGCTGAACTGCGCCGCGAGCGCGACCGTGGCGATTTGCGTCTTGTCGCCCATCTCGGCAAGGAAGAAGGCCACCAGCGTGGTGCCGAACACGCCGAGGCGGGCGAAGCGCGCTTCGTCTTCCTCGACCTCGTCGGGAATGAGCAGCCAAACCGCCATGCCGATGAAGGACAGTCCCAGCAGCCAGCGCAGCGTCTCGGGCGCGAACAACGCCGCGATGCCCAACCCGAGTGCGCCGGCGAGCGCATGGTTCACCACCGTGGCGAGGAAAATGCCCGCGATGATCGGCAGCGGCCGGCGAAACCGAGCGGCGAGGATGAGGGCGAGCAATTGCGTCTTGTCGCCGACCTCGGCCAGCGCGACGATGCCCGTGGAGATCAGGAACGCTTCCAATGCCGCTTCAGTCGCCGAAGTTCGTGCCCACCCGTCGTGCCGAGAGAATCAGCGGATGGTCGGGCGGCACGGTCTTCACCTTGCCGGCGACCTCTTCGATCGGTAACGGCCGCGTCCCCTCGCCTCGCGCGGCGACCAGCACGCCGTAATGCTTCTTGGCGATCAGGTCCGCGGCGGCGGTGCCGAGCCGGGTGGCGAGGATACGGTCGGCGGCTGAAGGCGCGCCGCCGCGCTGCAGGTGACCGAGGATGGTCAGGCGCGCTTCGAGGCCGGTGAGTTTTTCGAGCTGCTTGGCGAGCCGGAGCGTGCGACTCGCGTAGATCAGTTCGGCGGCATCGGCCTCGCCGTCATCCATTTTTCTGGGCGGTTTTGCAGCCTTCCTGGCTTTTTCCTTGGTGGCCTTTTTCTGCTGTTTCGCCGCGGCGAGCGCGGCCAGATCCTGCTTCGAGATCGCCCCTTCCGCGACGGCGACGATCGAGAACGGCTTGCCGCTGTTGACCCGCTCGCGGATCGCCTCGGCAATGCTTTCGACATCGTAGGGAATCTCGGGGATCAGGATCACGTCGGCGCCGCCGGCTAGCCCAGCGCCGAGCGCGAGCCAGCCGGCGCGATGGCCCATGATCTCGACGACGATGATGCGGTGATGGCTGTGCGCGGTGCTGTGCAGGCGGTCGATGCACTCGGTGGCGATGGAAAGCGCGGTATCGAAGCCGAAGGTGGTGTCGGTGCCCCAGACGTCGTTGTCGATGGTCTTCGGCAGGTTGATGACGTTGAGCCCCTTTTCCTTGAGGCGCAGCGCATTCTTCAACGTGCCGCCGCCGCCCAGACAGACGAGACAGTCGAGGTGATGCTCGTGATAGTTGGCGACGATCGCATCGGTCATGTCCAGCAGCTTGCCGCCGACCGGCATTTTGTGGGGCTTGTCGCGGCTGGTGCCGAGGATCGTGCCGCCCAGTGTGAGGATGCCGGAGAGCTGGCCGCCGTCGAGCGCCATCGTGCGGTTTTCCATCAGGCCGCGAAACCCGTCGCGAAAGCCGATCACATGCATCTTGTAATAGCCCATCGCTGCCTTGCCGACGCCACGGATCGCCGCGTTCAGGCCGGGGCTGTCGCCACCGGCAGTGAGGATGCCGATCTGTCTGGTTGCCATGAAAGCCCCCTTTCTCACGCTGCTGCACGTTCCGGATTGTCCGCGATTTCGGCGAGGTTGGCATGCGATAATTCGATTCCTCCATAGGGGATTCTCGAAAATGGCCCGTCCCGAAAACGACGATTTCCTGCGCGCGCTGCTGCGCGAACCAACGACCCGCACTCCCGTGTGGCTGATGCGCCAGGCGGGCCGTTATCTGCCCGAGTATTGCGAGACCCGCAAGCGCGCTGGCAGCTTTCTCGATCTGTGTAAGACGCCGAGCCTCGCCTGCGAGGTGACCCTGCAACCCTTGGCACGCTACGATTTGGATGCGGCGATCCTGTTTTCGGACATCCTCACCATTCCCGACGCGATGGGGCTGGGGCTCTATTTTTCCGATGGCGAGGGCCCGAAATTCGAGCGGCCGTTGCGCGAGGAATGGGCGATTCGCGATCTCGCCGCGCCGGACCCGTACGACCATCTGCGCTATGTGCTCGACGCGGTGGCCGAGATTCGCCGTGCGCTCAATAACAGCGTGCCGCTGATCGGCTTTTCCGGCTCGCCTTTCACGCTCGCCTGTTACATGGTCGAGGGCGGCTCTTCGGACGATTTCCGCATCCTGAAAACGATGCTCTACGACCGCCCCGACCTGCTGCATCGCATCCTCGAAGTGAATGCCGAGGCCGTGACGCGTTATCTGAACGCCCAGATCGAATGCGGCGCCCAGGCGGTGCAGATTTTCGATACCTGGGGCGGCGCGCTTTCCCATGCCGCATTCCGTGAGTTCTCGCTCGCTTACATTGAGCGCGTGATCGCGGGATTGATGAAAACTCATGATGGCGAGCGTGTTCCCTGCATCGTGTTCACCAAGGGGGGCGGCCAGTGGCTCGAAGCGATCGCCGCTTCCGGCTGCGATGCGGTCGGTCTCGACTGGACGACCGATTTGGGCGAGGCGCGCCGCCGCGTGGGCGACAAGGTGGCCTTGCAGGGCAACATGGACCCGATCGCGCTGTTCGCCTCCCCGGAAGCGGTCGCCCGGGAGGCGACGCGCGTACTGGACGGCTTCGGCGGCGGCGATACCGGCCACGTCTTCAACCTGGGCCACGGCATCCATCAGCACACCCCGCCGGACAACGTCGCGGTGCTGGTCGATACCGTCCACCGCCACATCCGTCAATGAGGTGGGCGGGAACCCGCTTCCCGCCGACGATCGAGGCGACCACCCGACGGCGACCCGCATCCCGTGGGCGATTCCGGACCGCTCGGCAACCGAGTTATGCACAGAATCACGATCCCCATGATTTGCAAGCGGTTTTCCAGTCGGTGACGAGAGCTTGTTCAACAACTTAATGAAAAACAAAGGAAAATCGTATTCGATTCGTATGCCGTCTATGGCTTTGGTGGGCCATGGCGCTTTTCTGATCGTTTTCGCCACGGATTGTTCACAAAATTATCCACAGGCTGGGCTGGGGATGAAAAAAGGCTTTCCAAGCAATCGATTGAAGCCGATTGCGTAGTTTTTCTCGAAGGAGCGTCGCTAAGTGAGGCTGGTTCAGGTCGCCCTCGACCTGCCGGTGCCCCGGCTGTTCGATTACCGTCTCGAAGGCGCCATCGAGGGCGATCCTGCCGGACGGCTGGTCAAGGTGCCGTTCGGGCCGTCCGGCAAGCCCAGCAAGATCGGCGTGGTGGTCGGCGCGATCACTCACAGCGACCAGCCGGCGGAAAAGCTCAAAGCCGCCGAAATCGTCGCCACCCTGCCGGCGCTGCCGCATGAATGGCTCGAACTGTGCCGGTTTTGCGCCCAGTACTACCATCATCCGCTCGGCCAGGTGATGGCCTTTGCGTTGCCGCCGCTGCTGCGCCAAGGGAAGCGGCCGCGCCAGTTGCAGCCGAAAGTCGGCGCTGGCGAGACGGCACCCCCGGCCGGCAATCGCCCGACGGCCGACCAGCAGACCGCCATCGACGCGATCGTCGCTGCGCAGGGGTTCACGACCTTCCTCCTCCATGGCGTCACCGGCAGCGGCAAGACCGAAGTGTATCTGCGCGCGATCGAGGCGGTGCTCGCAAAAGGGGGGCAGGCGCTGATGCTGGTACCGGAGATCGCGCTCACCCCGCAGCTCGAAGCCCGGGTGCGCGATCGTTTTCCGGCGGCGCGGATCGTCGTGGCGACGAGCGGTGTGGCCGATGCGGCGCGCGCCCGCGCCTTCCTCGCCGCGCTCGCGGGGGAGGCCGACATCGTGCTGGGCACACGACTCGCGGTGTTCATGCCACTGCCGCGGCTTGGCCTGATCGTCGTCGATGAGGAGCACGATCCCTCGTTCAAGCAGCAAGACGGCCTCAGATACTCGGCGCGTGACGTGGCGATCTGGCGCGCCCGGCAGCGGAACGTGCCGATCGTGCTCGGCTCGGCCACCCCCTCGCTCGAAACCTTTCACCATGCGATGAACGGCCGTTACACCCTGCTTGCGCTCCCCGAACGGGCGGTTGCCACAGCCGAGTTGCCCA
This sequence comes from Sulfuricystis thermophila, assembly GCF_004323595.1. Lineage (GTDB taxonomy): Bacteria > Pseudomonadota > Gammaproteobacteria > Burkholderiales > Rhodocyclaceae > Sulfuricystis > Sulfuricystis thermophila. Next base: position 2,462,695 of record NZ_AP019373.1, on the reverse strand, counting down.
CCGTCGTCACCGTCGATACGCGCCAGCAGAAACTGCAGGACGGCCTGAGCCAGGAGCTGATCGCTGCGGTGAGCGAGCGTCTGCAACGCAAGGAACAGAGCCTGGTCTTCCTCAACCGGCGCGGCTATGCGCCGGTGCTCGCCTGCCCCGCCTGCGGCTGGATCTCGCGCTGCCGGCGCTGCGCGGCGAATCTGGTGCTGCATCTCGTCGACCGCCGCCTGCGCTGCCATCACTGTGGCCTCGAAGCCCCGATCCCGCGCGCCTGTCCCGATTGCGGCAATCTCGACACCCAGCCTTTCGGTCGCGGCACGCAGCGACTCGAAGAACGGCTCGCCACCCTCTTTCCCGAAGCGCGCATCCTGCGCATCGACCGCGACTCGGCCGACTCGCCCCGGAAATGGCAGGCGCTGCTGGAAAAAATCCATCGCGGCGAGGCGGACATCCTCATCGGCACACAGATGCTCGCCAAGGGCCATGATTTCCCGCGACTCACGCTGGTCGGCGTCGTCGGCGCCGATGCAGCCCTGTTTGCCGCCGACTTTCGCGCTCCCGAGCGGCTGTTCGGTCAGCTGATGCAGGTCGGCGGCCGCTCGGGCCGCCATCAGCTTCCCGGCGAGGTGCTGATCCAGACCGAATACCCGGATCACCCCCTCTACCGGGCGCTCGCCGCGCACGACTATGCCGCGTTCGCCCGCGAGCAGCTCGATGACCGCGAGGCCGCCGGCTTTCCGCCGTTTTCTTTCCAGGCGATGCTGCGCGCCGAAGCCGGCGAGCTTGCCGACGCGCTCGCCTTTCTGAAGGATGCCGTGTCACGAGCGCCGAGTTTTGCCGGCGTCACCCTCTATGACCCGGTACCGATGCGCCTCTTCCGCGTCAACAGCCGCGAGCGCGCGCAACTGCTCGTCGAAGCGAAGAGCCGCCGTGAGCTCCATGCCTTCCTCGATGACTGGCTGACGACGCTCCATGCCCTGAAGACGCCGCGCGGACTGCGCTGGCATCTAGACGTCGATCCGCTGGATTATTGAATGGACACTCTCGGCGATTTTTTCAAACGCCAGACGCCTTCGAACGAGCGTAACATTCGACTTTCGCCATAAACGGGCGAGCGAATCGGCAAGCGGGGATAAGAGGACACCATGTTTTGCGGCAGCTACAAGAAGAAAATCGAAGCGCTGGAAGCCGAGCTGCGCGCCGAGCGCGCGCGGGCGGAAGCGGCCGAGCGCGAGCGGGATGCGGCGCTTCAGAAACAGCGCGCGGCGGAAGAAAACCTCGCGCTGCTCAACGGCGAACTCGACCGTTGCCAGCGCATCTACAAGACCATGCAGTCGTTTGGCGATTCGTTGATCGAGATTCAGCGTTCGCAAGGCAGTATCGCCAACGACCTGCGTGAAGAAAAGCGTCATGCGGTCGAAGCGGCCACGGTTTCCGGCAGCTGCCGGCAATCGATGGAGAACATCGCCGGCAGCCTCGCTGCACAGGCGGGCGATTCCGCCGCGATGGCGCAGAACGTGCAAAACCTCGCCGAGCGCGCGCAGCAGATCGGCGGCATCGTCCAGCTGATCCGCGAGATCGCCGACCAGACCAACCTCCTGGCCTTGAACGCCGCCATCGAGGCGGCGCGCGCCGGCGAGATGGGGCGCGGCTTCGCGGTGGTCGCCGACGAAGTAAGAAAACTCGCCGAGCGAACCGCGACCGCGACCAACGAGATTTCCAGCCTGGTGAGTGCGATCCAGACCGAAACGCGCGCCACGCGCGAACAGATGGAGCAATGGGCCAGCCGCAGTGCCGATTTTGGCAGGGAAGGCGCCGCCGCGACCGAGGAGATGCGCGGCCTGTTCGATCTCTCGAGGCGCATGGAAGGGACGATCGCCGCCGCCGCGCTCAGGAGCTTCGTCGAGGTGGCGAAGATCGATCATCTGCTTTACAAGTTCGAGATCTATCGCGTGTTGATGGGGGTGTCGACCAAGACGGCGGCCGATTTCGCGTCGCATACCGCCTGCCGGCTCGGCAAGTGGTATTTCGAGGGCGAAGGCCGCGACTGCTTCTCGAAGCTGCCCGGCTACGCCGAAATGGAAGGCCCGCACCAGGCCTTCCACGACGCCGGCCAGGCGGCGCTTGCCGCGAATGCGGCAGGCGACGTGGAACGCTGTTTCGCAGAGGTCGCCAAGCTCGAGGAGATGAGCTTCAAGGTGCTCGCCAGCCTGGAAAAGCTCGCGGCGAGCGGCGAAAACGATTCGAGCCTGCTGTGCCATGCCTGAAGCCGGCGCACCGCTGATCGAAATCGACGATCTGCATTTCGCCTATAACGCCCATCAGGTGCTGCGTGGCATCCGGCTGACCGTGCCGCGCGGCAAGCTGGTCGGCATCCTCGGTGTTTCGGGCGCGGGCAAGAGCACCTTGCTGCGGCTGATCGGCGGCCAGCTGAAGCCGCAGCGCGGCCGTGTGGTCCTCGACGGCAAGGTGGTGCACGAACTCGACGATGACGGGCTCTACCGGCTGCGCCGCGAGATCGGCATGATGTTCCAGGCCGGCGGGCTGTTCTCCGACATTTCCGTCTATGACAACATCGCCTTCCCGATGCGTGAGCTCACCGACCTGCCGGAAGAAATCATCCACGATCTGGTGCTGATGAAACTCCATGCCGTGGGCTTGCGCGGCGCCAGCCAGCTGATGCCCAACGAGCTCTCCGGCGGCATGGCGCGGCGCGTGGCGCTGGCGCGCGCGATCGCGCTCGACCCGGTGCTGACGATGTATGACGAGCCCTTCGCCGGTCTCGACCCGATCTCGCTCAACGTCATCGCGCAGCTGATCCGCCGTCTCAACGATGCGCTCGGCGCCACCTCGATCGTCGTCACCTACGACGTGCCGGAAACGCTGAAGGTCGTCGATTACGCCTATTTCATCCATGACGGCATGGTCGTCGCCAGCGGCACGCCCGACGAATTGCTCCATTCGCCCGACCCGGCGGTGCATCAGTTCATCCACGCCAAACCCGACGGCCCGGTGGCCTTCCACCACCCTGCGCCGCCATTCAGGAACGACCTGCGGCTCATGGCGGCGTGACATCGCCGCGCTGTGCGCGGCGCGTCTCCAATACATACCACCCCCACCCCACCGTTTGCAGCACGAGCAGGCCGGCGAGGCTGGCGCGGTAGGCGGCAGATGCCTCGAGGCCGGCGGACTGGAAGCCATCCACCGCCACGCCGAACAGCCACTGGATGGCGAAGGCGCCGACGAAGGCACCGAAATTGAGCGCCGTGTTGGCGCGCCCGGCGAGTTGTGGCGGGAAATTGGCGGAGAGCAGCGCATAGGCGAGATTGCTCACTGCGAAGACCAGCCCGAGGATCGGCCAGAGCAGCCAGGCGGGCGCGAGCTGCAGCGCGATGCCGAGCGTGGCGGCGAGCCCACAGCCGATGCCGATGGCCAATAGTCGCGCCGGCGGCAGCCCGACCTGCGCCAGTCGACGCACGAAGAAGGCGATGAACAGGAAACCGGTCATCATCGCCGCCGCCATCAACAGCAGCACGTTGGCCGCGGCTTCACGCGTCAGGCCGTCGACCTGCGTCATGTACGGCACTGCCCAGAGTCCCTGCAACGCCATGAAGCCGCCGACGATCAGCGTCGTCTGGGGCAGAAAGCGCCAGAAGGCGCGGCTCTTGACGATCGTGGCGAGTCCGGCGAGCTGCTGGCCGAGCGTCTCGCGCTGACCGTCGACCCGCTTCTCGGGTGAAGTGAAGATCAGCCCTGCAACCAGCAGGGTGAGCGCTGCCAGCGCGAAGAAAATGCCGCGCCAGCCGAGCGTGGGTAACAAGGCCGAGAGTGGAGCGCTGGCCGTCAATGCGCCCAGGCCGCCCGCCGCCATGATCGCCGCATTGAGCGATGCCTGCCGTTCGAGCGGGAACCACAGCGAGAAGGACTTGAAGCTGCCCATCAAACAGGCCGAGACGCCCAGTCCGATGAGCGCCCGACCCAGCGTCAGTTGGCCGATGTCATGCCCGGCGGCGAACAGCGCGCAGCCGGCGGCGCAAATGAGCAGCAGCGTTGTCTCGACACGGCGCGGGCCGAAACGGTCGAGCAGCAGCCCCAACGGCAGTTGGAAGGCGCCGAAGGCGAGCAGATAGGCCGAGGTCAAGAGCCCCAGATCGGCGGCGGAAAGACCGAGATCGCCGCGCAGCTCGGGCGAGATGACGGCATTCGCATTTCTCAGCAGGTAGGAGAGGAAATAGCCGACCGCGAACGGGGCGAAGATGCGTGTCCATGGATTGGGCGGGGATAGGGGCGTCATGATCATGCAGCTCCGTGTTCTTTCAGGAAATCGCGCACCCAGTGTTCGGCGCGCGCGCCGGAGAAGCGCCCCCTGATCTCGCCGTCGATGAACAGCAGCACGGTGGGGAAACCCTTCAGGCCATAGCGGCCGGCGAGCTTCATGTTCGCGCCCTCATCGACCTCGACCTTGGCGAGCAGGAGTTGGCCCTGCATGGCGTGGGCGATCCGTTCCAGCACCGGCGTGAGCGCGCGGCAGGGCGGGCACCAGTCGGCCCAGAAATCGACGATCACCGGCGTCGTTTTCGAGGCCTCGATCACTTGCGCCTCGAAGCCGGCCAGATCGACATCGAAGATGAATTCGGGTTGGGGGTGGGGAAGATGCATTCAACGGTTCCACAGCCAGGCGGCGCCTCTGACCCCGGACGAGTCGCCATGTCGGTTCTTGAGCAGCCGTGTGGCGACGTGGTCGGAGAACACCCACTCGCCCCACAGCCGGGGAACGCGATCATACAGCCGGTCGAGGTTCGACACGCCGCCGCCCAGCACGATCACGTCCGGGTCGAGGATGTTGATCACCTGCGCCAGCGCGCGGGCGAGCCGCTGCTCGTAGCGCTCGAGGGCCGCTGCGTTTTCCGCTCCGCCATCTGCCGCCAACGCCGGCCCGGAAAGATAGGTTTCGATGCAATCCGTGCGGCCGCAATAGCAGGGGCGTCCTTCGGTCGCGCCCGGCAGCGGGTTGTGGCCCCATTCGCCGGCGATCGCATTCGGCCCGACCAGCACGCGACCATCGACGACGATACCGCCGCCGACGCCGGTGCCGAGGATCACGCCGAACACGACCCGCGCGCCCGCGGCCGCGCCATCGACCGCTTCCGAAAGCGCGAAGCAGTTGGCGTCGTTTTCGATGCGCACGGCGCGCCCCAAGGCGGCTTCGAGATCGGCGCGCAAGGGGCGGCCGATCAGCCAGGTCGAATTGGCGTTCTTGATGAGGCCGGTGACGCGCGATTCGGCGCCGGGGATGCCGATACCCACGGGGATCGGCGGTGCCGTCCCGTCATGGCCGACTTTTCGCTCGGCCATCGTCACGAGGCCGGCGATCGTCGCCACCGTCGCCGCATAATCGCCGCGCGGGGTGGGCACGCGCTCGCGCAACAGCATCGCGCCATCGTCGCCCAGCACGATGATCTCGATCTTCGTGCCGCCCAGATCAATGCCGATACGCATGATCTCGCGCCTTGTTGCCCCACACCCAGACATACTGCGCGCCCGAGGCGACGATCGTGAAGGCGACGACGGCGAGATACTGCCCAAGCCAGGGCGCCGTGTCGATCCAGTGGTTTTGCGCCATTAGCACGAGCGCGAGCAGCAGGAATTCGAGCAGCGTGTTGAGCTTGGAGAGCAGCGTCGGCGCCATCTCCAGCCCGCCGACCAGCTGCCGGTAGGCGAGCGCGCCGGCGACGATGACCAGATCGCGCAGACTCATCAGCGCCGCGACCCACACCGGCAACAATCCTTGGGCGGCGAGAATCCAGGCGATGCCGAGGATCGTCAGCTTGTCGGCGATCGGATCCAGCAGCGCGCCGAGGCGCGAACGCTGATCGAGCCGGCGCGCGAGAAAACCGTCGAGACCATCGCCGACACTGGCGGCGACGAAGAGCCAAAACGCCAGCTCGTAGCGCCGCACTGCAAGCATCCATAACAGCAGCGGCAACAGACCGAGGCGGGCGAAGGTGATGATGTTCGGCAGGGTGAGGACCCGATTCGAAAGCATGGAAGAATTCTACTGAGGGCGCGCAAGGCATTGACAGCCTAGCCCAAAACCCGGAAAATTCGCGGCCTTTCGCGCTGCAGCCTTTTGCTGCGGTCAGAGAATGGGGAGTCGCCAAGTTGGTTAAGGCACCGGATTTTGATTCCGGCATACGAGGGTTCGAATCCTTCCTCCCCAGCCAGACACTCACGGGCAGACCCGGTCCCAGATCCTGAGGCTGCCCGTTTCTCTTTCAGGGACGCCATGGCCTACGACAGTCTGATGGTCTTCACCGGCAACGCCAACCCGAAGTTGGCGTCCGACGTCGCCAAGCGTCTCAACATCTCGCTGGGCCGCGCCACCGTTGGCCGCTTCTCGGACGGTGAGAGCAACGTCGAGCTGCTGGAAAACGTGCGTGGCAAGGATGTCTTCATCCTGCAGCCGACCTGCGCGCCGGCCAACGACAACCTGATGGAACTGGTGATCCTCGCCGATGCGCTGAAACGTGCCTCGGCCGGGCGCATCACCGCCGCGGTGCCCTACTACGGCTATGCACGCCAGGACCGCCGACCGCGCTCGGCGCGCGTGCCGATCGCCGCCAAGGTGGTCGCCAACATGCTGCAGGCCGTCGGCGTGCAGCGCGTGCTCACCGTCGATCTGCACGCCGACCAGATCCAGGGCTTTTTCGACATTCCCGTCGACAACATCTACGCGACGCCGATCCTGCTCGGCGACATCTGGAAGCAACGCCACGACGATCTTCTCGTCGTCTCGCCCGACGTCGGCGGCGTGCTGCGTGCGCGTGCCGCGGCCAAGCGCCTGGAAACGGATCTGGCGATCATCGACAAGCGCCGGCCGCGCGCCAACGTCGCCGAGGTGATGCACATCATCGGCGACGTCGAGGGCAGAAGCTGCGTGATCATGGACGACATCGTCGATACTGCCGGCACGCTGGTCAAAGCGGCGCGCGCGCTGAAAGAACATGGCGCCAAGAAGGTGATCGCCTACTGCACGCACCCGGTGCTCTCCGGCAGCGCGGTGGCGCGTATCGAGGAATCCGATCTCGACGAGCTGGTCGTCACCGACACCATCCCGCTGCGCGAAGACGCGCTCGCCTGCAAGCGCATCCGTGTCGTCTCGATCGCCGGCCTGCTGGCCGAAACCATCATCCGCATCAGCAACGAAGAGTCGGTCTCTTCGCTGTTCATGGAATAGGTTTTATCAACCGTCCGGCCTGGTCGCGGGTCTGGACATTTTCTGGAGCACACCATGCAATTCGAAATCAATGCAACCAAGCGCGAGGCGCAGGGAACGAGTGCGAGCCGCCGCCTGCGTCGCGCCGGCCGGGTTCCCGGCATTCTTTACGGCGGCGGCAGCGCCCCGCAGATGATCGAGCTCGATCACAATGAGCTCTTCCAGGCGCTGCGCAAGGAAGCCTTCCATTCCTCGATCATCAACCTCGTCATCGGCGATACGAAGGAAATGTGCCTGCTGCGCGATGTGCAGATGCACCCGGTCAAGCGGCAGATTCGTCACGTCGACTTCCAGCGCATCGACGCCACCCACAAGATCCACCAGAAGGTGCCGCTGCACTTCATCAACGCCGAGATCGCCCCGGGCGTCAAGCTCGACGGCGGCATGGTGCAGCATGTGATGACCGAACTCGATGTCAAGTGCCTGCCGAAGGACCTGCCCGAGTTCATCGAGGTCGACCTCAAGGATCTGCAAGGCGGCCAGTCGTTGCACGTCTCGCAGCTCACGCTGCCTGCAGGTGTCGAGGCCGTGCATCATGGCGAGGGCGATCCGGTCGTCGTCACCATCGTGGTGCGTGGCGCCGGTGCCGCCAGCGAGGAAGAAGCCGCGCCGGCCGAAACACAGATCATCACCGAGAAGAAGCCGGCAGCCGCGCCCGAGAAAAAGCCAGAGAAGAAGTAATTGTCGAGTGTGCGTGTCAAACTCGTCGTCGGGCTGGGCAACCCCGGCCCCGACTACTCCGAAACCCGGCACAATGCCGGGTTTTGGTTTTGTGAGCGGCTGGCGCGTGAGCTTGGCGTGCCATTCGCGCGCGAAGCCCGTTTTCATGGGTTCGTCGCCAAGTGCCGTGTCGGCAGCGCCGATTTTTTCCTCTTGAAACCGCAGACCTTCATGAACCGCTCCGGCCTGTCGGTGCAGGCGCTGGCGCATTTCTACCGCATCGAGCCTGCCGAAATGCTCGTCGTCCATGACGAGCTCGACCTGCCGCCGGGCCAATTGCGCCTCAAGTTTGGCGGCGGGCTCGGGGGTCACAACGGCCTGAAGGACATCACCAGCCACCTCGGCACGCAGGATTACTGGCGGCTTAGGATCGGCATCGGCCATCCGGGCGACCGCAACCAAGTGATCGACTATGTGTTGAAGCCGCCGCGCAAGGAAGAAGCGGCGGAAATCGACGCTGCGCTCGAGCGCGCGCTGGCCGTCTGGCCGCTCATCGCCAACGGCGATTTCAACGCCGCGATGCAGCGCATCAATGCGCGTCCCGCGGCACCGAAAAAGGAAGCATCATGAGTTTGAAATGCGGCATCGTCGGCCTGCCCAACGTCGGCAAGTCCACCCTGTTCAATGCACTGACCAAGTCGGGCATCGCCGCGGAGAACTATCCGTTCTGCACCATCGAGCCGAACGTCGGCATCGTCGAGGTACCCGACCCGCGCTTGGCCGAGCTCGCCAAGATCGTCAAGCCGCAGCGCGTCGTGCCGGCCGTGGTCGAATTCGTCGACATCGCCGGCCTCGTCGCCGGTGCGAGCAAGGGCGAAGGCTTGGGCAACCAGTTCCTCGCCAACATCCGCGAGACCGATGCGATCGTCCATGTCGTGCGCTGCTTCGACGATCCGAACGTCGTCCATGTCTCGGGCAGCGTCGATCCGCTGCGCGACATCGAGGTGATCGACACCGAGCTGTGTCTCGCCGACCTCGCGACCGTCGACAAAGCGCTGGCGCGTTATTCGAAGCAGGCCAAGGCGGGCGGCGACAAGGAGGCGAAGCGCATCAGCGACGTGCTGGAAAAATGCCGCGCCCAGCTCGATCAGGCGAAGCCGGTGCGCGCGCTCGATCTGTCCAAGGAGGAACGGGGCAACCTGCGCCAATTCTTCCTGCTCACCGCCAAGCCCGTGCTCTATGCCGCCAACGTCAAGGAGGACGGCTTCACGAACAATCCATTCCTCGATGCGGTGATCGAACATGCCGCCAAGGAGGGCGCGGACGTGGTGCCGATCTGCGCGGCGATCGAGGCCGAGATCGCCGATCTCGCCGACGAAGACAAGCAGGTGTTCCTCGCCGACATGGGCATGACCGAGCCGGGCCTCAACCGGCTGATCCGCGCCGCCTATCACCTGTTGGGGCTGCAGACCTATTTCACCGCCGGGGTCAAGGAAGTGCGTGCCTGGACCATCCATCAGGGCGACACCGCGCCACAGGCCGCCGGCGTGATCCACAGCGACTTCGAGCGCGGCTTCATCCGCGCCCAGACGATTTCCTACGAGGACTTCATCGCCTATGGCGGCGAACAGGGCGCGAAGGATGCCGGCAAGATGCGCGCCGAGGGCAAGGATTACGTCGTCAAGGACGGCGACGTGATGAATTTCCTGTTCAACGTGTGAGTCGGATGTAAGAAAATCCGACATGGGGCCGCCCCAAAAGGCCGCCCCCAACACATTGCCAGACGGACTGGATCAGTTTCGTCGGTTGCGGCGTATCGCGCCTAAGCCCACCAAGCCAAGGCCTAGCAGTGCAAGTGAGGCGGGTTCGGGAATGGACCCCCCGGCCTGGTTGCTTGCATGACGTTCGGCAATGTAGCCCTTCACATTGCCCCACCCGCCGACCACCGAGTCGTTCCAGGACCAGGCAGAATTGTCGGTGATATACACGAGATAGTCCTCGTCCTGCCAGTTATTGGGTTCTCCAGGGTACCAGTTGGTGTAGGCGAACGACTCGCCGGTGACCCAGGTCCATGTTCCTTCAGACTCAAGGTCCGTTCCGCCCAGCCAAAAATATGACCATAACGGGACGCTGTTGGTGGCTGGCAGCAAACCAGTTACGAAGCTGTTTTCAGCTGCCGATGTGATGGTTGCCAGATCCCAGCCCGCACCGAGTCCTTGCGCCGCGGTTCGTGCATCGTTCCAGGTGATTCCTTCGGCCGTAAACACCTCATACTCATGCCCGTTAGATGCCCACACCGTACCTGCTTGCGCTGGAACGGAACAGAACACCGTAAGCACGCTTGCCACTGCGAATGCAATTTTTTTCATAGTCTTCTCCCAATTTTGCCTCCAGGGAAGCATCTCTGGAAAGCCCAATGAAGGAAAAGCATCATTTGTGCCAAATGTAAAAAAATAATCAAAACAATGCCTATGGTGTTCTCCTGTTGCTATCAGACAAGAAAATGTAAAAACTGCCGACAGCGTGATGAATAATCGAGACTTCTGCTCAAGTTCGTCCTGACAGTGGCCCTGCCGCTCGCTGGGCGCGTCGTCGTCGGTCTCCCCTATACGGCGGGCATGGCGTTCTACGTGCTTAAGTTCGCGTATCCGCTACGTTCGCGGAATTTGGCACGGTTTCGTCGTGACCGGGCGGTTGCCACTTCTTCGCGGTGCTGAATAACGCAGCCTGATGCTTATTCCCACCCCGTTGGTTGGGCCGCCTGCCCGCAGGGCATCTGGAACACACGCCGGTCTTCGAGCCGCACCGCGGTGAGGCTGCCGCCCCACAGGCAGCCGGAATCCAGCGCCAGCACCTTGTCCATCTGCCGGAAACCGAGCGCCGACCAGTGGCCGAACACGATCAGGTGATCGGCGCTTTTTCGCTCTGGCAAGGCGAACCAGGGCAGGGTGCCGACAGGGCCCCGTTCCGGCGGCCCTTTCGATCCCGGTGCGCGAAATTCCATGCGCCCCTCCGGCGTGACGAAACGCATCCGCGTCATCGCATTGACGATCACGCGCAGACGGTCCCAGCCGGTGAGATCATCGCGCCAGGCATCCGGCTCCGAGCCCCACATGTGGGCAAGAAAGTCGCGGTAATCGGGCGCGGTGAGCGCGGCGGAGACTTCGTCCGAGAGCGCTTGTGCCTTGGCCACGTCCCAAGAGGGCAAAAGCCCGGCATGCACCATCGCCCATTCGCCCTCGACGTGGAACAACGGGCAGCTGCGCAGCCAGGCGAGCAAGTCGTCGCGGTCCGGCGCCGCGAGCACCGCATCGAGCGTGTCTTCATTGCTGGCCTTGCCGAAACCGGCGGCCTGCATCACCAGATGCAGATCGTGATTGCCGAGCACGGTGATGGCCGCATCGCCCAGCGATTTGACGAAGCGCAGCACTTCGAGCGACTGGGGGCCGCGATTGACCAGATCGCCGACGAACCAGAGGCGATCCGTCGCGGGTGAGAAGAGGAGGTAGTCGAGCAACCGCTGCAACGGTTCGAAACAACCCTGGACGTCACCGATCGCGTAAGTGGCCAATCACTTCTCCAATGCCGCCAGCACTTCTTCAGCGCCGACGCCGTCGATGCGCACCCGCTTGGCGCGCGCTGTCTGGCCGCTGACGAGTCCCACTGCCGTCCTGCCAACGCCGAGTTTCGCGGCGAGGTAAGCGATGAGCGCTTCGTTGGCCTTGCCATCGACCGGCGGTGCGGCCAGGCGGATCTTCAGCGCCTCGCCATGCCGGCCGACGACCTCGGTCTTCTTCGCCCCCGGCTGGATGTGGAGCAGGAGGATCACGCCCTTGCCGTCCGATCGGATCCAGTCCGCCATCAGCGCAGGTTCTCCAGCACGATCAGCACCACCTGCAGCAGCAGGACGACGATGAGCGGGGCGAAGTCGAGTCCGCCGATCACCGGCACGAGACGGCGCACCGGCATCAGGAGCGGCGCTGCGAGGCCGTGGAATAGCGGCGCCGCCGGGGCGTAGGGCGCGATCCATGACAACAGCGCGGCGATGATCACGATGCCCATCAGCAGATAGACGAACAGTTTGAGGAGCGCCAGGGTGGCGACCCAGACGAGGGTGAAAAAGCCGCCGAGGGCGAGGATGTCTACACCGGTCAGGCTGGCCATGACGAAAAAATACACGCATTGCGTCAGCCAGGCGGCCAGCACGCTGGCCAGATCGAGGCCGAACAGCCCGGGGACGAGGCGCCGCAACGGCAGCACGGCCCAGTTGGTGAGCACGACGACGGCCTGGCCGACGGGGTTGCGGAAGGGCGCGCGCACCCACTGCATCCACAGGCGGGCGAGGCAGGCGAGGGAGAACAGGCTCGCCGCGGTGCCGAGCAGCAGCGAGAGGATCTGCGTCAGCATCAGTCTTTCCCGAGGATTTCACTGAGTTCGCGGCCGCGTGCGGCCGCGGCGGCCACCCCGCGGGCGATGATCGCATCGAGCGCTTCTCTGGCGAATACGTCGAGCGCCGCTGCCGTCGTGCCGCCCTTCGAGGTGACGCGCTGGCGCAGTTGATCTACCGGCTCGGCGCTCTCGGCGGCGAGTTTGGCCGCACCGAGGAAGGTTTCGATCGCCAACAGGCGCGCCGTCTCATGCGATAGACCCAGCGCCGTGCCGGCGTTTTGCAGGGCTTCGATGAAGTAGAAGACATAGGCCGGCCCGCTGCCCGAGACGGCGGTGACGACGTCCATCAACGCCTCGTCCTCGACCCACAGCGTGCGACCGACGGCGCGCAGGATCTTCTCGGCGGTGGCGCGGTCTTCGTGATCGACACCCGGCGGAGCGTAAAGCCCCGTGATGCCGGCGCCGATCAGCGCCGGCGTGTTCGGCATGCTGCGCACGATACGGTGGTAACCACCGAGCCAGCGACTGATGTCGGCGAGCCGCAATCCGGCGGCAATGCTGATCACGAGCTGGTTCGTCAGCTTGCCGGCGGCAGGCAGGAGGGCTTCCTTCATGACCTGCGGCTTGACGGCGAGCATCAGCACTTCGCAGTTGAGGGCGGCGGCGTCGATCGCCGGTGCGCAGCGCACACCGAAAGTCTCGGTGAGCCATGCACAGGTTTCCTCGACAGGATCGACGACCTGAATGCCGGCGACCGAGAAGCCCTGCTTCTTCAACCCGCCGATCAGTGCGGTGGCCATGTTGCCACCGCCGATGAACGTGATCTTCATGTCTTGTTTCGCTCTCCAAAAATGGCTGTGCCGATGCGCACGATGGTCGCCCCCTCGTGGATGGCCTCTTCGAGGTCGTGGCTCATGCCCATCGACAAGGTATCGAGTTCCAGACCGTCCCGTCTGATTTGTTCGAACAGGCCACGCAACCGGGCGAACTGCCGTTTGACCAGCGCCGAGTCCGGCGTCGGCGCCGGGATCGTCATCAGGCCGCGCAGCTGGAGATTGGGGAGCTTCGCCACCGCGTGGCACAAGGCCGGCGCTTCCTCTGGCGTGCAGCCGCTCTTGGTCGCTTCGCCGCTGACATTTATCTCGACGCAGACATTGAGCGGCGGCAGGTCGGCCGGGCGCTGCGCCGAGAGCCGCTCGGCGATCTTCAGGCGATCGACCGAATGCACCCAGGCGAAATGCGCCGCGACCGCTTTCGTCTTGTTGCTCTGCAGCGGGCCGATGAAATGCCATTCGAGATCGAGATCGGCAAGTTGGGCCTGCTTCGCCAAGGCTTCCTGAACGTAGCTTTCGCCGAAGGCCCGCTGGCCGGCGGCATGGGCCGCGCGCACCGCTTGGGCCGGAAAGGTTTTCGAGACGGCGAGCAGTTCTACCGTGCCCGGATCGCGCCCGGCGGCGGAACAGGCGTCGATAATGCGCCTTTTCACGGCTTGCAGGTTGGCGGAAATTGTTGTCATATAGCGTTTGAATTGCTGAAATCAGTATACCGAACCGGCCTGACCGGTCGCACGGAGCGTTTCTCACATGGACATCACTGAATTGCTGGCGTTTGCCGTCAAGAACAAGGCCTCGGACCTGCACCTGTCTTCCGGTCTGCCGCCGATGATCCGCGTGCACGGTGACATCCGGCGCATCAACCTGCCGCCGATGGAGCACAAGGACGTGCATGCGATGGTCTATGACATCATGAACGATGCCCAGCGCAAGCACTACGAAGAGACGCTGGAATGCGACTTCTCGTTCGCGGTGCCCAATCTGGCGCGCTTCCGCGTCAATGCCTACGTGCAGAACCGCGGTGCGGCGGCGGCGTTCCGCACCATTCCCTCGAAGGTGCTCACCCTCGAACAGCTCAACGCGCCGAAGATTTTCGCCGAGATCGCCGACCAGCCGCGCGGCATCGTGCTGGTCACCGGGCCGACCGGCTCCGGCAAATCGACGACACTGGCGGCGATGATCGATCACATCAACGAAAAGGAATTCGCCCACATCCTCACCGTCGAGGACCCGATCGAATTCGTCCATGAGTCGAAGAAGTGCCTGATCAACCAACGCGAAGTCGGACCGCACACGTTGTCGTTCGCCAATGCCCTGCGCTCGGCGCTGCGCGAGGATCCGGACGTGATCCTCGTCGGCGAAATGCGCGACCTGGAAACCATTCGCCTGGCGCTCACCGCCGCCGAAACCGGCCACCTGGTGTTCGGCACGCTGCATACCTCGTCGGCGGCCAAGACCATCGACCGGATCGTCGACGTCTTCCCCGCGGCGGAAAAGGAGATGGTGCGTTCGATGTTGTCCGAATCCTTGCGCGCGGTGATCGCGCAGACGCTGTTGAAGACCAAGGACGGCAATGGCCGGGTGGCTGCACACGAGATCATGATCGGCACACCGGCGATCCGCAACCTGATCCGCGAGAACAAGGTCGCGCAAATGTATTCGGCGATCCAGACCGGCCAGCAATTCGGCATGCAAACCCTCGACCAGTGTCTGGCGGATCTGGTCAAGCGCAACATCGTCTCGGCGGCCGAGGCGCGCGCCAAGGCGGCCAACAAGGATAGTTTCCTCGGGTAAAGCGCATGGAACGCGACGAATCGCTCAAATTCCTCTACCAGCTCTTGGCGATGCTGGTGCAGAAGAAGGGCTCGGACCTGTTCATTACCGCCGGCTTTCCACCGGCGATCAAGGTCGACGGCAAGGTGACACCGGTCACCGCGCAGCCGCTGATGCCCCAGCACACCATCGAACTGGCGCACGCGGTGATGAACGACAAGCAGGCGGCCACCTTCGAGGAAACCAAGGAGTGCAACTTCGCGATCTCGCCAGCCGGCATCGGCAGATTCCGTGTCAATGCCTTCATCCAGCAGGGGCGCGTCGGCCTGGTGTTCCGCACCATCAACACCGCGATCCCGAAGTTCGAGGATCTCGGCCTGCCGCCCATCCTCAAGGACATCGGCATGACCAAGCGCGGCCTGGTGCTGTTCGTCGGCGGCACCGGTTCTGGCAAGTCGACTTCGCTGGCGGCGATGATCGGCTACCGCAACGAACACAGCTACGGTCACATCATCACGATCGAGGATCCGGTCGAATACGTGCATGAGCACAAGAACTGCATCATCACCCAGCGCGAGGTCGGCGTCGATACCGATTCCTGGGAGGCGGCACTGAAGAATACGTTGCGCCAGGCGCCGGACGTGATCCTGATCGGCGAGATCCGCGACCGCGAGACGATGGAACATGCGATCGCCTTTGCCGAGACCGGCCACCTGTGCATGGGCACGCTGCACGCCAACAACGCCAACCAGGCGATGGACCGCATCATCAACTTCTTCCCCGAAGAGCGGCGCCCGCAGCTCTTGATGGATCTGTCGCTGAACCTCAAGGCCGTCGTTTCGCAGCGGCTGCTGCCGGCGCGTGAAGGCAAGGGGCGTGTCGCGGCGGTCGAGATTCTGATCAACTCGCCGCTGATCTCCGATCTGATCGGCAAGGGCGAGGTGCACGAGATCAAGGAAGTGATGAAGCGTTCGCGCGAGCTTGGCATGCAGACCTTCGACCAGGCGCTGTTCGATCTTTATGAAGCCGGCAAGATCAGCTATGAGGATGCGCTCCGCTTCGCCGACTCGATGAACGAAGTGCGCCTGCAGATCAAGCTGCACGGCAAGGAAATGGCCGAGCGCGATCTGCAAAGCGGCATCAAGCATCTCGACATCATTTAACCCGTTCAGGACGCCCGACCATGAAGCCAGCCAGCGAAGCCAGCGCCATCGAAGCCTTCCCGCACGTGCGCAATCGCATCTGCATGCTGTGGGGCACCCACGATCTCGACCAGTACATCACGCACTTGATGACGGATACGCGCGATGGCCAACGCAGCGGTTTCCCCGTCGAGGTGACGGCTGAATTGCTGTTCCTCGCCGAGATCAACAAGCTGATCCGCGCCATCGATCTCGCGCGCAAACTGCAGATACCACTGCGCGAGGCTTATCAAAAGGTCGACAAACAGGACCGCGGCGCGGATCTGGGCGACCCGCTCGATCCCCTCGTGGCGCGGGACGGCATCGCCCGCGAAGAGCGGGAGATCGGTGTCAAGCCTCAGCCGGTGACCCACGTTCAGCACAGCGGAGAAAGCAGCGGCGGGTTCTTCTCCATGGTGGGCAAGCTGGCGATCGTCCTGCTCGTTCTGTATCTCGTCTGGCAGTACCTCCTGCCCCTGTTCAGCAAATAGCCATCATTTGCGTGCGCTGCCGGCGACGATCCTGAAGCCATAGAGCCGGCACTCGAGCGCGCCGTTGAAGAGCGGAATTTTGCGATCCGGCCGCAGGCCGATCAGCTTAGGCAGGCGCGCATCCGCCGAGAGAAACCAGCAGTACCAGCCGGCGAAGCGCTTTTTGAGCGCATCGCCGAGGCGCGGATAGAAAGCCGCCAGCGCGTCGAGCTCGCCGAGCCGCTCGCCATACGGTGGGTTGCTGACCAGCACGCCGCTCGGCGCCGGTGGAGTGAGGTCGAGAATGTCGGCGTGTTTCACCTCGATCAGGCGATCGAGGCCGGCATGGGCGAGGTTCTGCCGCGCGCGCGCCACGGCATCCGCGTCGTTGTCCGCCCCCCAGATGGGTAGTTTCTCCGCTGTCTGGCGGCGTGCGGCCGCCTCGGTGCACAGCCGCTTCCACAGTGCCGGCTGATAGTCGAGCAGTTTCGTGAAGCCGAAATCCTTCATCGCGCGCGACAAGCCCGGGGCGTCATCGAGCGCCATCCCGGCGGCTTCGAGCAGCAGGGTGCCCGAACCGCACATCGGATCGAGCAGCGGGGTGCCCGGCGTCCAGCCGCTCAAGCGCAGGATGCCGGCAGCGAGGTTTTCCTTGAGCGGCGCTGCCACCTTGGCGATCTTCTGGCCTCTGAGCCAGAGCGGTTCGCCCGAAGTATCGACATAGAGCGTGGCCTCATTGGCCGTGACGTAGAGGTGGATGCGCACGTCGGGCGCGGCGGTATTCACGTCGGGCCGGCGGCCAACATCGGCGCGGAAACGGTCGCAGACGGCATCCTTGACCTTCAGCGTGAGGTATTCGAGGCTCCGGAACGGCGCCTTGACCGCGGTGACATGGACGCGGATGCTGCGTGAGACATCGAACAGTTTCGGCCAGGCGATCCCGTAGGCCAGCCGATAGATGTCCTGCTCGTTTTGACACTCTCTGTTTCCGAGACGGCACAGTACCCGCGTGGCGATGCGCGAATGGAGGTTCAGCCGGTAGCAGGTTTCCTGGCTGCCCGAAAATCCCGCGCCGCCGGGCGTTACAGCTACTTCCGTGCCTCCGGCGGCGATGATGTCTTCCGCCAACAGCGCCTCCAGCCCGCGCGGACAGGTGGCGAAGAAATGGGCCCTCCCCCCTTCGCCCCCCTCGCGGGGGGTTCTTATCAGCACGCGCCGCCTTGCGGCGCCTGAAAATGAGGGTGGCATCAAAGCCGCTGCGTCGCGGTTTGCGCCTTGCTGCGCATGCCGCGCCGCCTCGGGGCGGCCCGTCGGCGGCGCTGCCGTGTGTTTGCTGATATCGGCCCTCCCCCCTTCGCCCCCCTCGCGGGGGGTTCTTATCAGCACGCGCCGCCTTGCGGCGCCTGAAAATGAGGGTGGCATCAAAGCCGCTGCGTCGCGGTTTGCGCCTCCGGCGCGTGCCGCCCCGGCTTGGGGCGGCACGGCGTCGCCGCTGCCGCGTTCTGCGCGGTCACCGTGCTCGCGGTCAGGAACGGCCCTGCGCCTCAAAACGGTTTCACCACGACGAGGATCACGACCGCGAGCAGCACCAGCACCGGCAGCTCGTTGAAGACGCGATACCAGACATGCGAATGCGTATTGCTGCCCGCCTGGAACTGCCGCAGCAGATGGCCGCAGTAGAAGTGATAGGCGAGCAGGCCGACGACCAGCGTGGTCTTGACGTGCAGCCAGCCACCGGAAAAGCCAAAACCGAACCACAGGGCAAGGCCGGTGATGACTGCCAGCAGGCCGATGGGCGTGACGAATTTGTAGAGCTTTCTGGCCATCACGAGCAGGCGTTCGCGCTCGGGCGCGCTCTCTATCGGCACCATCGCCAGATTGACGAAGATGCGCGGCAGATAGAACAGTCCCGCGAACCAGGAGACGACGAAGAAGATGTGAAAAGCTTTCAGCCACAGCATGGCGGATTCCTCGAGGCAGCTTCGATGCCGGCATCGACAGTGGGATAGCGAAGTTTCAGCCGCAGCTCGCGCTTCATGCGCGTGTTGTCGAGCCGGCGCGACTCGTTCATGAAGGACAGCAGTTGGGGCGACAGACGGGTCTGCGCCTCGGCGCGTGTCACGCGCGGCGGGCGGGGCAGCCGGAACGCATCGGCGAGCTTGTCGAACCAGTCACCCATGCGGATGTCCGAGTCGTCGCTGATGTTGTAACTGCGGTTCGGCCGGCCGCGCTCCAGCGCCGCGCAACAGGCGGCGGCGAGGTCTTCGGCGTGGATGTGGTTGGTGAAGGAGTCCTCGTCCTTGAGCAGCACCGGATCGCCGCGTCGCACGCGTTCCAGCGGTAGCCGGTCGGCGGCATAGATGCCGGGCGCGCGCAGAATGCTGACCCGGATGCCGCGTCGGCCGGCGGCACGCAGCCGGGTTTCCGCCGCCACACGGCGGCGCGCGCGCGGGGTGGCGGCGGCCAGGCGGCGTGTCTCGGTGACACGTTCGCCACCGCAGGGGCCATACACGCCGCTGGTGCTGATGTAGACCAGCCTGCGTGGTAGACTCCGCGCTCTTCCCAGCGTTGCGAGGAGATGACGGGTGCGCGGGTCGTCGTTGCCTTCGCCGGGGGGCGGCGCACTGTGCAGCACCGCGTGGGCGAGGCCTGCGAGCCGCGCGAGGCTCTCCGGTTGGTCGAGATCGCCGACGATCTGCCGTACCCCGTGGCTACTAAGGCCGGGGTCGTAGTGGCGCACCAGCGCGGTGATCTGCCAGCGACGCGCGAGGCAGGGCAGCGCGCGCCGCACGACATCCCCGCAACCGACGATCAACAATCTTCTTTTTCTCACCGGACGATTATCGCATGGCTCATCAAGTCACCCTTCAGCCCAGCGGCCACTCTTTCAGCGTCGCGGACGGCGCCACGATCCTCGAAGCCGCGCTCGATGCCGGCATCAACCTGCCCTACGGCTGCAAGAACGGCGCCTGCGGCGCCTGCAAGGCCAAGGTGCTCGGGGGGACGGTCGATCTCGGCGCCGCCCAGGAAAGCGCGCTGCCGGCCGCGGAGCGTGTCGCCGGCATGGCGCTGTTGTGCTGCGCGAAGCCGCTCACCGACGTGACCGTCGAGGTGCATGAGGTCGCCAGCGTCCTGGACATTCCGGTGAAAACCCTGCCCTGCCGCGTGCAGAAACTGGAACGCGTCGCCCCCGACGTGATGGTGATTCATCTCAAGCTGCCGACCAACGAGCGCTTGCAGTTCCTCGCCGGTCAATACATCGAATTCCTGCTGCCCGATGGCAAGCGCCGCGCCTTCTCGCTCGCCAATGCGCCGCACGCCGACGACCTGCTCGAGCTGCACGTGCGCCACATTCCGGGCGGCAATTTCACCGAACATGTGTTCACGAAGATGAAGGAAAAGGACATCCTGCGCATCGAAGGGCCGTTCGGCAGCTTCACTCTGCGCGAGGATTCCACCAAGCCGATCTTGCTCGTCGCCGGGGGCACCGGTTTCGCGCCGATCAAGGGCCTGATCGAGCATGCGCTCCACATCGGGATCAAACGCCCCATGCAGCTTTACTGGGGGGCGAAGAACCGTGCCGGTCTCTACCTGAACGCGCTGGCCGAGCGCTGGGCACGGGAAAACGGCATTGCCTACACACCGGTGCTCTCCGAGCCGGACGCCGACTGGCCAGGCCGCAGCGGCCTGGTCCATGAGGCCGTGCTCGCCGACCATCCCGACCTCTCGGCCTATCAGGCTTATGTCTGTGGCGCGCCGGCGATGTGCGAGGCGGCGCAGCGCGATTTCGTCGCGCATGGGCTGCCGCCGGAGGAATTCTTCGCCGACGTGTTTTCCTATGCGGCGAAGTAGTCAATAGACCCCCGGAAGTCGGCGCTGGCAGCACGGCACCCCTGGCAGGTGCCTTCCGCGCAATTCCGGCTATGATTACGGAATTCCGATTCTTCACGCGGAGGCCGTCATGGCAGGGAGGAGGCCCGAAATCGACCCAACGCGCCGGTGCATGCTCACGGCATCGCTGGGCGTGGCGCTGGCCGTGCTCGCCCGTCAGAGCCGCGGTGCCGGGCCACTCGCCCGGGAGCGGCCGCTCGAATTCGGCGTCGTGCCCTATCTGCCGACTGCCCGACTGCTGACCATCTTCGAGCCGTTGCGTGCACATTTCGCGGCGGTCTTCCAGCGGCCGGTCGCGCTGTCGACCGCGCCCGATTTCAAGACCTTCCAGCGTCGCGCGCTCGACGGCGAGTTCGACATCTACTTCATCGGTCCCGGCCCCGGCTGGCAGACGCATCGCGATCGCCACCATCTCGTGCTGGCGGTCGCCAAGGCGGTCTTGAGGATTTACCTGGTGGTGGCAAAGGGCGGGCCGATGCGCCAGCTTGCCGACCTGCGCGGCAAGACGGTGGCGACGATCGACCCGCTCACGGTGACCGCCCAGGTGGCTGCGGCCGTGTTGCGCGAGAGTGGCCTCGAGCCTGGCAGCGATGTGATTTTGCGCACCGAAAAGACGCCGTTCAACGCCGTCCAGGCAGTGGCGCTCGGCGAGGCCGCCGCCGCGGCCTGTCCGGATGTGGCCTGGCCGGATCTGCCCGCCGAATTGCGCGACACATTACAAATCCTGTATCGCTCCGAAGCGCTGCCGGGCGGCATGTTGATGATGCGGCCGGCCGCCGATCTGCCGTCGCCGGAATCGATCAGGCAGGCGGCGTTGGAATTCAGTGACAGCGCCGCAGGACGTCGCTTCGGCAAGGAATCCGGTCAGATGGGATTCGCTCTGCCCGAGATGAAAACGCTCGCCGTGCTCGATCGTTTCCTGCCGGAGACGCGGCGCGTGATGAGCCAGCCATGAATCGTCCGTGAAGATGCAGATCGGCTTCGCCCATTTCTCGTTTCGCGCCAAGCTGGCCATCATGACGCTGGCGGCGCTCCTCGTCCTCCTCGGGCTGCTGGTCTGGAAGACCTGGACCCTGCTCGAAGAAGAGTTGCGCGGCCAGCTGCAGACGCATGTGGCGCGCACCGACACGCTGCTTTCCGCCTCGCTCGCGTTACCGCTCGCGCAGCGCGATTACGCGACATTGGCAGGCAGCGCCGAGCGCTTCGTTGCCCAGGGGACCGTGACGCATATGGTGATTCTCGATCACCAGGGAAGGACGATCGCGCGAGTCGGCTGGCCGGCCGAGGTGGCATTGCCGCCGTCTGGCGAAGAGCGAGACGGCGTGCGGCATGTGCACGTGCCGATCGAATACGCCGGTCAGACGCTTGGCGAGCTGCATTACGGCATTGCGCTCCACTTCATCGCGCAGGCGCGTGAGCACCTGACCACCGAGCTACTGAAAATCGGCTTCATCGGCATCCTGCTCGGCCTCGCCCTCTTGTTGCCCCTTGATTTCTGGCTCACGCGCCGGCTTGGCACGCTCGAACGCGCCGCTCAGCGCCTGGCCTCTGGCCGGCTCGACACGCGCATCTCCCTGTCCGGCGCCGACGAGCTCTCCAGACTCGCCGATGCCTTCAATCGCATGGCCGACAGTCTCATCAAACGCGCTCACTACGACACGCTCACCCAGCTGCCGAATCGGGCACTGCTCGCCGACCGCCTGACGATGGCGCTGGCGCTGGCGCGTCGCAACGGCGGTCGTGTCGCCGTTGCGCTGCTCGATCTCGACGGCTTCAAGCCAGTCAATGACACCTGGGGGCATGCCGTCGGCGATCTCGTTCTGGTCGAAGTCGCCAACCGTCTGCGCACGACTCTGCGCGAAACCGACACCATCGCGCGGCTGGGCGGCGACGAATTCGTGCTGGTGCTGTCCGGTACGAACGACACGAGCGATCATCTGCATCTGCTGAGGCGGGTCCTCGCCGCGCTGGCGCAGCCCTATCCGATCGATGGCGAGCATGTGACCCTCTCGGCGAGCATCGGCGTCACGTTCTTTCCCGATGATGATGCCGCCGCCGATGCGCTGATCCGTCACGCCGACCAGGCGATGTATATCGCCAAGCAGTCCGGGCGCAACCGCTATCACGTCTTCGACGCCAGCGAGGATCGCGACACACAAGCGCGGCGGGAAGCCCTCGATCGTCTCGCCCGTGCGCTGGAAGACGGCGAGTTTCGTCTTTACTACCAGCCGAAGGCCGATCTGCGCGCGATGCGCATCATCGGCGTGGAAGCGCTGCTGCGCTGGCAGCACCCGGAACACGGTTTGCTTGGCCCATCCGAATTCCTCCCCCTCGCTGCCGAGGATCGCGATTTCAGTATCCGTCTCTCGGCATGGGTGATCGATACGGCGCTGACGCAGCTGGAAGCCTGGCAGGCACAGGGGCTCGACATCGGCATCAGCATCAATCTGCCGGCGGTGCATCTGCAACAGCCTGCCTTCGCGGACTTCCTTGCCGCGGCGCTGGCGCGTCATCCGCAGGCACCGCCGCAGCGCTTCGAGCTCGAAGTTCTGGAATCGGCGGCGCTCGAAGATGTCGCCGGCGTCTCGGCACGCATGGAGCAGTGTCGCGCGCTGGGCGTGAAATTCGCGCTCGACGACTTCGGCACCGGCTATGCATCACTCGCCTATCTACGCCGGCTGCCGATCGATTTGTTGAAGATCGACCAGTCCTTCGTGCGCGACATGCTGCACGATCCGGACGATCTGGCGATCGTCGAAGGGGTGCTCGGACTGGCGACGGCCTTCCGCGACGAGGTGATCGCCGAGGGCGTCGAGACCCTCGATCATGCGCTGATGTTGCTGCATCTCGGTTGTGATCGGGTACAAGGCTATGGCATCGCACGGCCGATGCCGCCTGCGGCGCTGCCCGGCTGGATTGCCGCCTGGCAACCGCATGCTGCGCTGCGCGAGGCTTCTGGACATGTGCTGCCGCGCACCGACCTGCCGCTCATCACCGCCGCGGTCGACCATCGCCGCTGGGTTGAAAGACTGGTGGCGTGCGTCGAGAAACGTGAACCGTATCGGGCCGAACAGATCCCGCTCGATCCGCGAGCCTGCCGCTTCGGCATCTGGCTGCATGGCGAAGGCCGCAGACGGTACGGCAAGTTGCCGGAATTCGCGGCCATCGACGCCCGCCATGAGGAAATCCACGCACTCGGCCGCCGGATCGTCACGCTGATCGAACGCGATGATTTCGTCACGGCGCGTGGGCTGTTGCCCGAGATGCTGGCCAGACGCGATCATCTGCTCGAAAACCTGCGGGGGATCATCAAGACGATCGCCACGCGGGTTCCCGTGTAATCGCTTACTCGCCCAGATAGGCGGCGCGTACGCGCGGGTCGGCGAGCAATCTATCGGCGGTGTCGGCGAGGGTGATCTTGCCGCTTTCCATCACATAGCCGCGCGCACAGGTGGCGAGCGCGAGCCGGGCGTTCTGCTCGACGAGGAAGATCGTCACGCCCTCGGCGGCGACGGCGCGGATCACCTCGAAGACCTTTTCGACCATCAGCGGCGCCAGTCCCATCGACGGTTCGTCGAGCAGCAGCAGTTTCGGTCGACCCATCAGCGCACGGCCGATCGCCAGCATCTGCTGCTCGCCGCCGGAAAGGGTGCCGGCGAGTTGCTCGGCGCGTTCCTTGAGACGTGGCAGCAGACCATAGACGTGCTCCAGATCGGCGACGATGCCGGCCTGGTCATGGCGGTGATAGGCGCCCATCGCGAGGTTCTCGGCCACCGTCAGACGCGCGAAGATGCCGCGCCCTTCCGGCACCAGCGCCAATCCCTTCTTGATCAGCGCATGGCTCGGCAGGCGATCGAGACGTTCTTTCCGGTAGTGGATTTCGCCGCTGGAGGGAATCATGCGTGCCAGCGCCTTGAGCGTCGAGGTCTTGCCCGCGCCGTTCGCACCGATCAGGCAGACCATCTCGCCTTCCTCGACGGCAAAGGAGATACCCTTCACCGCACTGATACCGCCGTAATGGACTTCGAGATTGAGTACGTCCAGCAGTGGCATCAGGCGACGCCCCCTCCGAGATAGGCCTCGATGACCTTTGGATTTTTCTGCACCACCGCCGGAATATCCTCGGCGATCTTCACGCCATAGTCGAGCACCGCGACACGGTCGCACAGACCCATCACCAGCTTCACGTCGTGTTCGATCAGGAGCACCGTCAGGCCATCGGCGCGCAGCCCTTCGATCAGCTGGCGCAAGCCCGCGGTCTCGGTGGCATTCATGCCGGCGGCCGGCTCGTCGAGCGCCAGGAGCTTCGGTTCGGTGGCCAGGGCGCGGGCGATCTCCAGGCGGCGCTGGTCGCCATAGGAGAGGTGACGCGCGAGATCGTGCGCGCGGTGGGCGATGCCGACGTAATGCAGCAATTCCATGGCGCGGCGCTTGATTGCGGCTTCTTCGGCGCGCTGCCTAGCGGTGCGCAGGATGGCACCGAACACGCCGGCATGGGTGCGCACGTGACGGCCGACCATCACGTTTTCCAGCGCCGTCATGTTGCCGAACAGGCGGATGTTCTGGAAGGTGCGGGCGATACCGGCGGCCGCGACGCGGTTGGGGCTCGAAAGATCGAGCGCTTGATCGAGGAACAACACGTCGCCGCTGTCGCGCTGGTAGAGCCCGGTGAGCACGTTGAAGAAGGTGGTCTTGCCTGCGCCGTTCGGCCCGATCAGGCCATAGATTTCGCCGCTGCGGATGGTGAGCGAGACCTCCTTGAGGGCCGCAACGCCCCCGAAGCGCTTGCTGATGTTGCGTGCTTCGAGCATCACCGG
Source organism: Sulfuricystis thermophila (assembly GCF_004323595.1). GTDB lineage: Bacteria > Pseudomonadota > Gammaproteobacteria > Burkholderiales > Rhodocyclaceae > Sulfuricystis > Sulfuricystis thermophila. The sequence goes on along the minus strand of NZ_AP019373.1, from coordinate 2,437,414 downwards.
GGACTGCGCCGTCATGCACCAGCCCCTTCTGCAGCCTCGTTCATCTCGCGTTTGTGGCGCTTTTCCGGCCACAGGCCGGCGGGACGGAAGCGCATGGTGAGCACCAGCGCGATGCCGAACAGCAGCATGCGCAGCACTTCGGGATCGATCAGCATGCGGCCGAACACGGCGCGCTGCAATGGCTCGACCGAGTAACGCAGGAATTCGGGCACGAAGGACAGCAGCAACGCTCCAGCGATCACGCCCCAGACATTGCCCATGCCGCCCAACACCACCATCGCCAGGATCATGATCGATTCGTTGAGCACGAAGCTCTCCGGGCTGACGAAACCCTGCATCGCCGCGAACATGCCGCCGGCGATACCGCCGAAGGTGGCGCCCATCGCGAAGGCGAGCAGCTTCACGTTGCGCGTATTGATGCCGCAGGCCTTGGCGGCGATCTCGTCTTCGCGGATCGCCACCCAGGCGCGGCCGATGCGCGAATTCTGCAGGCGCAGATTGACGACGATGACGCCGAGGAGCAGCAGCAACAACAGGTAGTAATACTTGGCCGGACCGGTGAAGGCGATGCCGAACAGCGTGTCGGTCTGGGTGAAACTGAAATCACCGATCTTGAAACCGTCGATGCGCGAGATGCCCTTCGGCCCGTTGGTGATGTTGAAGGGCGCCGAGAGATTGTTCATGAAGATGCGCACGATTTCGCCAAAACCCAGCGTGACGATCGCCAGATAGTCGCCCCTGAGGCGCAAAGTCGGCGCTCCCAACACGGCACCGGCGACGCCGGCGAATAGGGCGCCCAGTGGCAGGATGACCCAGAACGGCAGATGCAGATCGAAATGCGGCGAAGCCAAGAGTGCCCAGGTATAGGCACCGACGGCATAGAAAGCGACATAACCCAGATCGAGCAGGCCGGCCATGCCGACGACGATGTTGAGGCCGAGTGAGAGAAACACGAACAGGATCGCCAGATTGGTGATGCGCACCCAGGCGGTGCCGATCTGGGTGAGCACCAGCGGCAGGGCCAGCAGGGCCAAGGCGATGAGCGCGATGCCGACGACGTGGCGTTTCATGCTCGCTCCGCGACGCGCTCGCCGAGTAGACCCGAGGGCCGGAAGACGAGGACGAGGATCAGCACCAGGAAGGCGAACACGTCCTGGTAATTGCTGCCGAACAGAATGACGTGGCCGTCGGCGGCACAGCGCTCGGTGATGAGGTCGCCGACCAGCGGCCAGCGGCACAGGTCGCTGATCTCGCTGATGTAGCCGGTGCCGAGCGCCTCGACGAGGCCGAGGAGAATGCCGCCCGCCATCGCGCCGGCGAGGTTGCCGATGCCGCCCAGCACCGCGGCGGAGAAGGCTTTCAGGCCGAGGGTGAAGCCCATCGTGTAATGGGCGATGCCATAGTAGGTGCCGACCATCACGCCGGCGACGGCGCCCAGTGCGGCGCCGATCACGAAGGTGGCGGCGATCACGCGGTTGGCATCGATGCCCATCAACGCGGCGACCCGCACGTCTTCGGCGGTGGCGCGCATCGCGATGCCGAACTTGGTGCGATAGACGAACCAGGTGAGGCCGGCCATCATCAGGAGCGAGAGCAGGATGATGGCGATCTGCACCGTGCTGATCGCCGCGCCGCCGATCGCGAAGCTGGCGTTTTCCATGATCTGCGGAAAGGCGCGCGGATCGCGGCCCCAGATCAGCAGCGCGACGTGTTGCAGGATGATCGACATGCCGATCGCCGTGATCAAAGGCGCCAGCCGTGGGGCATGCCTGAGCGGTCGATAGGCGAGACGCTCCAGCGCATAGCCGATCGCCATGCAGACGGGAATCGCGGCGAGCACGCCGGCGAGCACGATCAGCGCCGGCGGCAACGGCACACCGGCACCAACCAGTGCCATGATCACCGTGAAGGCGGTCATCGCGCCGACCATCACCACTTCGCCGTGGGCGAAGTTGATCAGCTGGATCACGCCGTAAACCATCGTGTAGCCGAGCGCGACGATGGCATAGACGCTGCCGGTGGTCAGGCCATTGATGATTTGCTGGAGAAAGATTTCCACGGGCGCGGATGATACGGCAGACGCAACAACGGCGCCCTGTGGAAAACCGACGGGCGCCGTTGCGGGTGGGGTGAGATGCCGGCTTACTTCGCGGCGGACTGGGCGGCGTATTCGGCGAGCGTCAGCGACTTGCCGCCCTTGATGATCGCCAGCGGGGTGACCTTGCCGTCCTTCATCGTGAAGATGGTCATTTCGGCATCCTTGCGGTCACCCTTCTCGTCGAACTCGATGTGGCCCGAGGCGCCGTCATACTGAATCGACTGCAGCGCCGGCAGGTACTTGGCCGGATCGGCGGAATCGGCCTTCTTCATCGCCTCGATCAAGAGCCAGGCCGCATCGTAGGTGAAGGGCGAGTAGAGGATCGGGTCGATGTTGAACTTGGCCTTGTAGGCGTCGAGGAACTTCTTGCCCGCCGCCTGCACCGGAATGCCGGCCTGCGAGCAGATCAGTCCCTCGGCGGCGGCGCCGGCGAGCTCCGCCATCTTGTCGGTACAGGCGCCGTCGCCGAAGCTGAACACGGCTCCGATCTTCAGCTCGCGCGCCTGCTTCAGGAGCGGGCCGCCGGTGGCGTCCATGCCGCCATAGAACACGACGTCGGGCTTCTTGCCTTTGATCTTGGTCAGCACGGCCTTCCAGTCCGCCGTCTTGTCGGTGCCCTTCTCGCGCGGCAGCACCGTGACGCCGGCGGCCTTGAGGGTCTTTTCGACCTCGTTGGCCAGCCCCTCGCCATAGGCGGTGGCATCGTCGATCACCGCCGCGACCTTGGGCTTGGCGGTGGCGATCAGGTAGTTGGCGACCGCCGGGCCTTGTTGGTCATCGCGGCCGACGACGCGGAAGACGTTCTTGAAGCCCTGCTCGGTCAGCGCCGGGTTGGTGGAGGAACCCGAGATCATCGGGATGCCGGCCTGGTTGTAGATCGCCGAGGCGGGGATCGTCGTGCCGGAATTGAGGTGGCCGACGACGCCGACGACTTTGGCATCGACCAGCTTCTGGGCGACCGTGTTGCCGATCTTCGGGTCTGCCTGGTCGTCTTCGGGCAACAGCTCGAAGACGACCGGTGCGCCGCCGAGTTTGATGCCGGCGGCGTTGGCCTCGTCGACCGCCAGGCGGGCGCCATTTTCGTTGTCCTTGCCGAGGTGGGCGATGCCCCCGGTCAGCGGGCCGACATGGCCGATCTTGACGGTGACCGGTTGAGGCGCGGCAGGAGCGGGCGCCGCAGCCTGCTGGGCGGGTTTCGGCGCTTCCTCCTTCTTGCCGCAGCCCAGCATCGCGAGGGCGGTGGCGACGGACAGCGAAAGGACTTTCAGAGAGGTGTTCATCGGAGCGGCTCCTTCTTGGCTTGTCGTTGTTCGGTGAAAGAGTGGCTGATTGTGGCGCGCGCCATTGCGCGTGTCAAATCGCGTCACGTCCTCAAGATGAAGCGGATCAGACGATGCGCAGTGACGGCACGCGCTGTGCCAGATCACGCGCCAGCGTCTTGACGCTGGGCCGGCCGCAGACCTGAAATGCTTCTCTGCCCGCGATCAGCGTCTCGGCCTCGCCACGCGCCATCAGCTCGCAGAGTGTTTCGAGCGGGTCGCCGGGAATCACCGTGAAGTGTGCCGCGGGATGATCGCGTGTCGCCGCAGCGAACTGCGCGCGGGCAGCTTCGGCCTGGGTTTCGAGCTGATCGCGAATGTAGTCGAGAAAGCCTTGGCGCGCGCCTGCGGCGGACTGCCAGTCGTTGCCGATGTAATCCACCCAGCCGGTATCGAGCACGAAGATGCCGATGAGCGGCCGGTTGCCGGCCTGCGCCAGCCGCAATGCCTCCGCGAGCGGGGCATTGCTGGCCGGCGAACCATCGACGGCGACGGCGATGGGACGTGCCGCGTTCATTTCATCGTCAAGAGGACGATGACGGCGATGATCAGGATGCTGAAGACGATCGCCCCCCAGTCTTCCTGCCGGTCGTCACGGAACAGCGTCATCTTGCCTTTGCTGGCGCTGGCCACGGTTTCGGAGCCGATTTTCACTTCTGCCATGATGTCCTCCTCGGGATCAGATTTCGACGAGATAGTCGCGGATCAACAGCACCACGACCAGCGCGAGCACATACTTGGTGACACCGACGATCAGTCCGACCTTGAGCGGCGTGCCACCGGCCTGGCGGAGTTCCTTGAAGTCGATGTAGCCCCCCATGCCGACCAG